>DASTOJ010000067.1:0-17189 GCA_035762565.1 Candidatus Methylomirabilota bacterium
GTCGTCAGCGACGGTCGGGCCGAAGCGCGCGAGGTGACGACGGGTCTCGAGGGTCCGGACCGCGTCGAGATCGCACGCGGGCTCACGGGCTCCGAGCGGGTCGTCGCGCGAGGCCACGAGGGTCTGTATGCAGGCGCCCGGGTGAGCGAGACACCCATGGCCGGCGGCGCCGCTCCCGGGGTTCCGGTGGCGCCTGCGAAGCCCGATGCGACCACGCCCATGCCGAAGAAGGAGGGTGGCCATGCCGGGCATTGAGCCCACGATCCACCGCTGTCTGCAGGTCGTGCTGGCGGCCGTGCTCACCCTCGCGCTGGCGGCCCCGGCGCAGGCCGAGACCCTTCCGCGCCACGACGGGCCGCTGACGCTCGGGCGCGCGGTCGACCTGGCGCTCGTCCAGAGCCTGCGGGTCAAGGCGGCCGGCGCCGACGCGAGGACGATGGAGTCGATGCGCCACGAGAGCCAGGCGCCCTTCTGGCCGCAGCTCTCGGCCAACGGCTACCTCGTGGAGCAGCGCATGGCGCCCAACGTCTACACGTCGGCCGGCAATACGATGGCGCGCAACTACCAGGTCTTCGACGCCGACCGGACCCGCAACGCCAACGTCACCGTGATGTATCCGCTCTTCTCGGGCGGGCGCGACTACTACGGCTACCAGGCCGCGGCACGCCGCGCCGAGGCCGGGCGCCAGATGCTCCGCGCCACCGAGGTCGACGTCGCGATGCAGGCCCGCCTGGACTACATCAACGTGCTCCGTGAGCAGGAGAACCTCCGCGTGACCACCGAGCTGCGGCGCGATGTCGAGGAGCGACTGCGGGTGACGCGGGAGACGTTCGAGGCCGGCCGGGTCCCGCGCTTCTACGTCCTCCGGGACGAGGCCGAGCTGGCGAACACGCTGCAGATGCAGGCGATGGCGCAGAGCCGGCTGGAGCAAAGCCTGGTGGCGCTGAAGACCACGCTGGGGCTGGACCTGGCGTCCCAGGTCGAGCTCGCCGACCGACTCGAATTCCAGCAGACGGCGGCGTCGATCGACGAGGGCATCCGCGAGGCGAGTGACCGCCAGCCGGAGATCCAGGCCGCCAGGAAGCAGCGTGAGGCGGCCGCGGCCGAGGTGCGGGCGGCGTACGGCAGCTACTTCCCACAGGTCTCGCTCAGCTACATGTACGACTGGGGCTGGACGCGCAGCCGGGCCTGGGAGTCGCAGGCGGAGGGCACCCGCATGCGCGGCGACGGTTCCGAGGGCTACTCGGCCGGCATCGTGGTGACGCTGCCGATCTTCGACGGTTTCATGCGCGAGAACGCGTTGCGGACGGCGAAGTCGAAGCTGGACCGCGCGGCGCAGGCCGAGGGGCTCGCCCGCCAGCAGATCGCCAGGGACGTCAACCAGGCGGCGCTGATGCTGGCGGCTGCCGAGACGAGCGTCGAGGCGAGCCGCAAAGGGCTCGAGCAGGCCGAGGAGGAGGCGCGGGTCGTTCGCGAACGTTTTGCGAGTGGCCGGGGCATCCAGCTCGAGGTGCTCGACGCACAGGTGGCGTTGACACGCGCCCGCTTCAACGCGGTGAGCGCGCTCGCGGAATATCAGAGCGCGCAGGCCATGTGGCTGCGGGCGATCGGCCGGGTCCGCTGACCCAGGCGACCGGACACACCGGAGGAGAGAGCGATGAAGCGACTGCTCGGAGTACCCGCCGTGCTCGCGATGACGTTGATGCTGGATGCTGGGGCCGCCTGGGCCCAGGCCAAGGTGACCGTCACGCGCGAGGAGAGCAAACCCCAGAAGGTCGAGGTCAAGGTGGGCCAGGAGGTCCGCTGGGTCAACGGCTCCGGCGGGACCGCCCACGTGGCGTTCGCCGGCTCGGACGGGATCAGCTTCTATATCGGCAAGGAGGGGCGCGTCAAGTTCGACAAGCCCGGGACCTACGACTACACGGTCCACGTCACCGGGACGAAGGCCCACGCGCACACGGGAACGGTCGTCGTGAAGTGACCCGGCGGCCCGGGTCTCGCCGAGCTCCGGTCCGCTCGCGCCAGCGCCGGGGGCACAGGAAAGGAGAAAGCGCGGCATGAATACGCGGAGCGAGCCATTGGGCAGGCATTCGCCGCAAGCGGCGGTAGCCGGAGACCTCAACGCCGGCAGACGGAGTTGGAGGAGCGCCGCGCTCGCGCTGCCAGGCCTCGCCGCCGGTGCGCCCGGTTCGGCGTGGGCGCAAGAGCGCGGCGCCGACTGGGGGTGGGGCATGCATCCGATGTCGTGGATGTGGGGAGCCTGGGGGCTCGGGATGATGGTGATGATGGTGGTGTTCTGGGGTCTGGTCACCGCGGGTATCGTGCTCGCCATTCGCTGGCTCGCCGGACAGGGCGAGCGATCGCGCTCGGATCGGGCCCTCGACATTCTGCGCGAGAGGTACGCGCGGGGTGAGATCGACAAGGACGAATTCGAGGCGAAGCAGCGCGATCTTCGCTGAGGAAGAACGACCCTGAGTGAGTTCCAGCACTGACCGGGCGGCGAACGGGAGGAACCCATGCATCCATTGAGCTGGAAAGTCATGACGTGGTCCCTGGGGCTCTTCGGCGCGGTCTCGTTCGTGCTGTGCGTGTTGTACGGGCTCGTGGTCCCGCGGACGCTGCATCTGGTGCAGCTTCTGGAGATCACGCTGCCCGGGTTCCAGTGGCTGAGCCCGACGAGCTTCGTCGTGGGGCTCGTCGAGAGCTTTCTCTACGGCGCCTACGCGGGGTTGGTCTTCACACCGATCCACAACCTTGTCGCCCGCCGGTGTCTCTGACCGGAGGCGCAGAGGAAGGGCCTGTTCCTCGCGTTCGTCTGCAACGCGCCCGGGGTGTTTCTGCGACAGTGCGGCGTTGCCGCCTCATGGTCGCGCACCCGTTGGGCAGCCCGGGCGCGGAGAACGCAAGGATGGCGTGCCTTTGGCACCTCCACGCGTTGGCCGGCACATTGCGGGAAGGGAGTATGCGACGGTGAGACCCCGTTGATCGCAACGGTGGCAACCGACATCAGAGAAGGAGGCAACGATGAGACGTTTGGCGACGGCGATCGGGATACTCGTTCTGGCCACGGCCACCACCGCGGGCGCGCAGCAGCCGGCCTCACCTGGCGACGTGCACCATCCAGGCGGGCAGACGCAGGCGCCGGCCGCTGGCCGACAGCCGCAGCAGCCGGGGCATCGCGGGGGCGGGACGATGCCCATGATGGACATGTGCCGCGAGATGATGGGCGGCCACGCGACGATGGGCCCCGGCATGATGGCCGGCGGTCAGCCGGGTGACCCGAAGGCGATGGCCCAGGTTATGGAGATGCGCGGCGACATGATGAAGGCAATGGGCGAGGTGATGCTGAAGCACGCGAAGAAGCTGCAGGAGGCACCGGCGAAGTGACGGGCGCGCGCCTTGAAGAGTCGGAGGCCCCATGGGGCCTCCGACGCCGGGCCCCTCAGACGCGGGGTGGCGTGTTAAAATAACCGGGCATGAAGGGTGTGCGGGTCGCGGTCGCCGTTGCCGTTGTCCTCCTGTGGGGGCTGTTCGTCCCCATGGCGATGGCAGCTGACCACTGCGCCGCCATGAGCGGGATGTGCGAGGGGCCGTGCGGGGCATCGTCGACGGTGACGGCTCCGACCGTACCCGCGTCCATCGGCCTCGTGAGTCACGCGCTTCCGGCGCCGGTGCCCGCCGTTCCCCAGGTCGAACGTCCGACGCTCGAGCTTCCCCCCAAGTCGCTGACCCTCTCCGCCTAGCTCGTAGTCTGTCTCGCGAGCGATAACAGACTCAGGACGGTGCCCGTCCGCGCACGAGCGCGCGGGCGGGCGCCGGAGAGAGGTCGGCGCGTGGTCAACTGGCTCATCGAGGTCTCACTCCGGAATCGCTTCATCGTCGTCGCGCTGTTTGCGCTGCTGGGCGCCTGGGGTTACTGGGCGCTGCTGACGACGCCGATCGACGCCATCCCGGACCTCTCAGACAACCAGGTCATCGTCTTCACCGACTGGCCGGGCCGGTCTCCTCAGGAGGTCGAGGACCAGATCACCTATCCGTTGACGGTCAGCTTGCAGGGGCTGCCCGGGGTGCGGGTGGTGCGGTCGTCCTCCGCGTTCGGGTTCTCGATGATCAACGTGATCTTCGAGGACGCCGTCGATCTGTACTTCGCCCGCTCCCGAGTGCTCGAACGGCTGAACCTGCTCGCGAAATCGCTCCCGGCCGGGGTCGTGCCGACACTCGGGCCGGACGCCACCGGCGTCGGCCACGTCTTCTGGTACACGGTCGAGGGCGGCGGCCGCTCGCTCCAGGAGCTGCGGACCATCCAGGACTGGTTCGTCCGCTACCAGCTCAACGCGGTACCGGGCGTCGCCGAGGTCGCCAGCGTCGGCGGCGTGGTACGCCAGTATCAGATCGACGTCGATCCCAATCGCCTGCGCGCCTACCGCGTCCCGCTCTCGGCGGTGGTGGACGCCGTCATGCGGAGCAACCGCAACGTCGGCGGCAACGTGGTGGAGTCGAGCGGCACGTGGACGGTCGTACGAGGGCTCGGGCTCATCGAGAAGGTCGCCGACGTCGAGCAGATCGTGGTCGGGGCCGACAATGGCGTGCCGATCTACGTCCGCCAGGTGGCGGAGGTGAAGGTCGGCGACGCCTTCCGGGCGGCGGCGCTCGTGAGGGGCACCGAGGAGGCGGTCGGGGGCGTCGTCGTCGCCCGGTACGGCGTGAGCACGGTGGACGTGATCCGCGCGGTGAAGGACAAGATCCGGGCGCTGCAGGCCGGGCTGCCGGCGGGTGTTCGAATCGTGCCGTTCTATGACCGCTCCGCGCTCATCGAGCGGGCGGTGGCGACCCTGCGGCGGGCCCTGATCGAGGAGACGATCGTCGTCACGATCATCAACATCCTCTTCCTGCTGCACGTGCGCTCGGTCCTCATCGTCACCATCCCGCTGCCGCTGGCCGTGCTCACGGCGTTCCTGTTCATGCGCTACCTCGGCATCACGTCCAACATCATGTCGCTGGCCGGCATCGCGATCGCCATCGGCGTCCTGGTGGACGCCGCCATCGTGGTCACCGAGAACGCCTTCCGGTTCATCGAGAAGCGCGGTGTCAACGTGCGCAACCGCGCCCGCGTCGCCGAGGTCGTGCTGGAGGCCACGCGGCTGGTCGGGCGCCCCATCTTCTTCTCCATGGCGATCATCATCCTGGCCTTCATTCCCGTCTTCGCGCTCACCGGCCAGGAGGGCAAGCTGTTCCACCCCCTGGCCTTCACCAAGACGTTCGCCATGGCCGGCGCCACGCTGCTGTCGGTCACGCTGGTGCCCGTGCTGTGCAGCCTTCTGATCGGCGGCCGGATCCGCGGGGAAGAGGCGAACCCGATCATGCGGCCGCTCGTGTGGCTCTACCGCCCGGTGCTCGGCTGGTCCCTGCGCCACCGCGCGCTCACGCTCGCCGCGGCCGTCCTGGTGTTCGCCGGCGCCGCCGCCCTCGTGCCGCGGATCGGCAAGGAATTCATGCCGCCGCTGAACGAGGGCGACCTCATGTTCATGCCGGTGACCGACCCCGCCATCGCGCTGCCGCAGGCCGTCGAGATCGCCCGGCGGCAGAACGCCGCGATCGCGAAGGTGCCCGAGGTCGCCGGGGTCGTCGCGAAGATCGCGCGGGCCGAGACCTCGACCGACCCGGCGCCCGTGAACATGACCGAGACCGTCGTGAACCTCAAGCCCGAGTCGGAGTGGCGGCCGGGGATGACCCGCGAGACCCTCATCGGCGAGCTGGATCGGGCCACCGCGCTGCCCGGCGTGTCGAACATCTGGACCCAGCCCATCATCAACCGGATCAACATGCTGACGACCGGGATCCGGTCCGAGGTCGGCGTGAAGATCTTCGGCGACGATCTCAAGGTGCTGGAGGAGCGTGCCCGCGCGGTGGCCGAGGCGCTGCGGCAGATCCCGGGCGCCGCCGACGTCTACCCCGAGCAGGTGACCGGTGCCCCGTACCTGGACGTCCGCGTCAACCGGACGGCGGCGGCACGGTACGGCATCACGGCCGGCGCGATCCAGGACGTCATCGAGACCGCCGTCGGCGAGACGAACCTCACGCTGACGATCGAGGGACGCCAGCGGTTTCCCGTCCGCGTCCGCTACGCGCCGCAGTATCGGGCGACGCCGGAAGCGCTCGGCGATGTGCTCGTCACCGCGCCCAACGGCACCCAGGTCCCGCTCGCGCAGCTCGCCGACATCCGCCGCGTCGATGGGCCCTCGATGATCGCCAGCGAGAACGGGCTACTGGTCGTCACCGTCCTGCTCAACGTCCGCGGCCGCGACGTCGGCAGCTTCGTCGAGGAGGCGCGGGCGGCGATCGCCCGCGCGGTGCCGCTGCCGGCCGGCTCCTACGTCGAGTGGAGCGGGCAGTACGAGAACGAGCTGCGGGCGCGGCAGAGGCTCATGATCGTGATCCCGATCGTCCTCGCCGTCATCTACCTGCTGCTCTTCCTGACCTACCGGTCGTTCCTGGAGGCCGCCCACGTCCTGCTGGCGGTGCCCTTCGCGTTTTCCGGCGGCATCTATCTCCTCTACGCGCTGGGCTACAATTTTTCGGTCGCCGTCTGGGTCGGCTTCATCGCGCTGTTCGGGACGGCCGTCCAGACGGCGGTCGTGATGGTGATCTATCTCGACGAGGCCGTGCGGCAGAAGCGCGCGGAGCTGGACGGGTGGCTGACGCGGGCGGCGCTGCTGGAGGCGGTGACGGAAGGCGCGCTGCTGCGGCTGCGGCCCAAGATCATGACCGTCTCGACCGTGGTGGCCAGCCTGCTGCCCATCATGTGGAGCCACTCGGCCGGGGCCGAGGTGATGAAGCCGCTGGCCACGCCCGTGCTGGGCGGTATGGTCAGCTCGCTTGCCCTCGTCCTGCTCGTCACCCCGGTGATCTTCTTCTGGCTTCGTGAGCGCGAACTGCGGTACGAGGCGCGCGAGGCGGCCCGGGCCGGCGAGCCCCGCCCGGCGCTCGGGACCGCGGAATGACATTCGACCACACACAGGAGGAATCCATGATGCGTGTCACGTGGCGAAGCCTCGCAGTGCTCGTCGTGCTGGCGGCCTGGCTGGCCGGGCCGGCGGTCGCGGCCGATCTCAAGCCGATCAAGATCCAGAAGACCAAGGACGTGAACGTCCGGCTGCTGAGCGAGTCCGGGCAGTGGAAGCCGGGCAAGAACAGCTTCGTTCTCGAGTTCACCTCGGTGAAGGACAGCAAGCCGTCGGATGTCGGGAAAGTGAGCCTCAACACCGCCATGCCGATGCCGGGCATGGCGCCGATGCTGGCCGGGGCGACGCTCGAGCCCGACGGGTCAGGGCGGTACCGCGGCACGATCAGCTTTCCCGACAGCGGGGACCGCCAGGTGACGGTGGCCTGGGACGGGCCGGCGGGCAAGGGCTCGACGAAGTTCACCGTGCCGGTCCGGTAGACCGTCGTGACGACCGTCGCGATCATGTTCGCCCTCGTCGCGCTGGGCGCCCCGGCCGCCGCGCGGGGCCAGCCTCCCGGCTTCGAGGTCACGGTGGACGAGCTGGTCGCCCGGGCGGTGGCCGACAACCCCGACCTCAAGGCCGCGCGCGCCGACCTGGAGGCTGCGAGGGGCCGCGTGCGTCAGGCGGCGCTCCGGCCGAACCCGATGGTCGAGCTCGGCGGGCAGAAGGCGCTCGGCCCGGACAACAACCTCATGGTCGGCCTCACCGTGCCGCTCGATCTCAACGGCCGCCGGAAAGGCCGCGTCGGCGTCGCCGAGCGCGAGGAGGAGGTGCGGCGCGCGCTGCTCGCCGAGCGCGAGCGCCGGCTGCGGGCCGACGTCCGGCTCAGGGCGGGGGAGCTGCTCGCCGCCCGGCGCAACCTCGAGGTCGCCGACGATCTCCTCGCGATCAACCGGGAGGCGTTGGCGCTGGTGAGCCGTCGGGTGACGGAGGGAGCAGCCACGCCTCTCGAGGAGAACTTGACACTCGTGGAGGTGGGCCGCCTGGAGGCGAGCCGTGAGCTGCTCGGCAGTCGGCTGGAGGTCGCCACGCTCGGCCTCAAGGCGCTGGTGGCCCGGCGGCCCGAGGATCCCCTGACCCTGCGCGGCGACCTCACGGCCGCGCCCGCGGTCCCGGCCCGCGACGGCGCCATTCGACAGGCGCTGGCCGAGCGCCCCGATCTGCGCGCGGCGGGCGCGGAGGTCGCCGCCGCCCAGGCCCGGATACGCAAGGAGGAAGCCGAGGGCCGGTGGGACGCGAGCGTCAACGTCGGCTACCAGCGGCAGGATTTCGGCTTTGGGCTGCGCGGCTTGACTGATTCCGGGGCCACGCGGCCGATCCAGGACGTCTTCCACTACTTCGGCGGCGGGATCAGCATCATGCTGCCCGTCCGCAACCAGAATCAGGGCAACGTCGCCGCCGCCCGGGCGGAGACGACCGCGGCGGAGCGCCGCCGGGAGTTCATGGAGCTGATGGCGCGCCAGGAGGTGGACGCGGCCTACGCGCAGCACGCGGCGGCCCAGCGCTCGCTCGAGCTGTACGGGCGCGGTGTTCGCGACGTTGCGCGCCGCAACCTGGACGTCGTGCGACAGGCCTACCGGCTGGGCCGCGGCACGCTGCTCGACGTCATCGCCGAGCAGCGCCGGTACATCGAGATCGAGAACGGCTACACCGACGTGCTCAAACAGGTCTACGACGCCGCGGTGGAGATCGAGCGGGCGGTCGTCGCGACCAGCCGGTGAGGGCGGACATGGACGACCAGCGGACCGAAGTGAGGCGGCGCACCGTGCGCTGGGGCCGCGTCGCGGGGATCGGCGTGGCCGCGGTGGCGATTCTCGCACTCGGCGTCGCCGCCGGCGTGGCCTGGAGCGAACGACGGGCCGAGCGGCGCGATCCCGGCAGCGCCCGATCCCAGGCAGGACCCGAGCCATCCCGGACCATCGCGCCGGTGCCGGCGCCGGCGGAGACGGACGCCGAGCCGGTCGAGGTGTCGCTGACACCCGAGGCGATGAAACGCGCCGGCATCGCGACGGCACCCGTATGGACCGACCTCGTCGAAAGCATCACCACCGTGCCCGCGACGGTGGCGCCGAATGCCTATCGCGAGACGAAGGTCAACTCGCTGGTGGGGGGGATCGTCCGGCAGGTGCGTCCCGAGCTCGGCGCGCAAGTGGCCCGCGGCGAAACGCTGGCCGTCATCTTCAGCAACGAGCTCGCCGAGGGGCAGATGAAGTATCTCTCGATGCAGGCGATGCTGCAGGCCGATCATCAGAAGCTCACGCGTACGCGGAAGCTGGCCGAGATCGGCGCGGCCAGCCGCCAGGAAGTGGAGGAGGTGACCGCGATCCACGAGGCGCACGCAACCGAGGTGGCTGCCGCCCGCCAGCGATTGCTCCTGCTGGGGCTGACCCCGAGCCAGGTCGGCCGCCTCCAGGACGCCTCGCACATCGTCTCCGAGGTGGTTGTCGTCTCGCCAGGCGACGGCACGATCCTCGCGCGGAACGTCAACCCAGGGCAGGTGGTCGGCGCGGGCCAGGAGCTCTTGACCGTCGCCGACCTCGGCACCGTCTGGGTGATCGGCGACCTCTACGAAAAGGACTTCGGAGACGTGCGCGTCGGGACGCCGGCCTCGGTGAGGGTGCCGGCCGGGTCCGGTGCCGCGCTGCGCGGCCGGGTCGCCTACATCGACCCCCGGGTCGATCCGGCCACGCGGACCGCCAAGGTGAGGGTGGAGGTGCCGAACCCACGCGGCAGCTTGCGCCTCGGCATGTTCGTCCAGATGACGTTCCAGGTGGGCGTCGGCGAGCGGCGTGCGCTCCTGCCCCGGGCAGCCGTGCAGTCGATCGGGAGTCGAACGGTGGTGTACGTGGCGACGGACGAGGAGGGCCGCTTCGTCGAGACACCGGTGACCCTCGGCGCGCCGATGGGGGACGCTGTCCAGGTGCTGGCCGGCGTCAAGCCCGGCGACAAGGTCGTGACCGAGGGCAGCTTCTTCCTGCGCGCGGAGGCCGCCCGCGTGCGATCGAGCGGTTGAGCACGCCACGATGATCGTGGCTGACTTACCAAAGCGCATCCTCGCGATCACCGCGCATCCCGACGACGCGGACGGCCACGCGGGCGGCACGGTGGCGTGTTGGGTGGAGGAGGGCCATGCAATTGCCTGGGAGGCCTTCAAGCGGCGCCCATCAGGGTTTAAGATGAGGCGACACCGATGACCGTCGAGAGATCGCGAATCGCCCTGCTGACGGGCGCCGCGGCGGTGGCCCTCGCCAGTACGCTGCCGTCACCGGCCCGGCCTCAGCCACTGCCCGAGGTCACGGTCTACAAGAGCCCGACCTGAACCTGCTGCGACAAGTGGGTGGATCACCTGCGAGCGCGTGGGTTCTCGGTGACGACGAAGCCTCGGCAGAACTTGCGACCGGTCAAGGCGAAGTACCGTATCCCCGCCGACCTCGAGGCGTGTCACACCGCGATCGTGGGCGATTACGCCGTCGAAGGCCACGTTCCCGCCGACGTGATCGTGCGGTTGCTCCGGGAGCGCCCCCGCCTGCTCGGCGTGGCGGTACCGGGAATGCCGGTCGGGTCGCCGGGGATGGAGGTCCCGGGGCAGCCGCCGGCGCGGTACGAGGTGTTCGGGTTCGACGGTGGCGGACGGACCGGGGTCTTCGCGCGTCCTTGAGCACGTGCGAGACCGCCATTCGACTGTCCCTCGTTGCCCCGCGCGCGATGCCTGTGGTAGCGTCAAGTCCATGAGTCGCTGGCATCGCGCGTTCCCTGTGCTCGTGGTGGCGCTCCTCGTCGTCGCCGCCTGCAGCGTCTGCCTGGCCCAGGCGGCCGACGCCGGCGTTCACCTCTGCGACGCGGCCAAGGGCTGGGGACCGGCCAAGAGCGAGACGGGGCAGTCCACGTCGCTCCTCCTCGAGTTGGCGGCGATGCCGGGCGGATCGATCCGGCTGGCCCCGGCATTGAGCGCGTGGGCGGACCCGCCGGACTGGCTCGCGCTCGTCGTCGACCGCCGGCCGGCTCAGCCTCGCGCCTCTCGCGCCCCTCCACTCACCTAGACCTCGCCTTTCCGTAGCGCGCGTCGTCGCGCGATAGCGCTCCGACTGGCGTCCTCGCGGACCAGCCGGCGGGCGCGGGCTCGCGAAGAACCCAGACCATCGACCGTTACTGCCCCACCTGCGGGGAGCAACCGGCCGCTCGGAGGCCGGCACAACGGGGAGGACATACGAATGTTGAAGCTGTTCTCGGCGAGCGCGGCGCTCGCCGCCGCCCTCGTGCTCGCGACGGTACCCGCGTCGGCGGCCGAGGAGAAAGGGGGGCCGCTGGCGGACGACACGCACGCTTCCGGCTCCGCCCGCCAGGGGCACTCCTCGTTCGGGCACGTGCACGCGCTCGCCGTGACGGCTGACGGTAGGACCTTGTTCCTGGGCGCGCACTCAGGGCTCTTCCGGAGCGAGGACGGGGGCCGCTCCTGGCAGCCGGTGGCGCTGCCCTCCAAGCATCATCCACATTTGGACGTGATGGCGGTGGCGGCGCATCCAGCGGATGCGCGCACGGTCTACGTGGCCACTCACGAGGCCGGCATGGTGAAGACCACCGACGGCGGGAAGGACTGGCACGAGGTCAACGCGGGCCTGGGCGGTGTCGACGTGCACGGTCTCGCGATCGATCCTCGTGAGCCGCACAAGCTTCACGCGGCCGTCCGGGACAAGGGCGAAGGTATCTTCCGCACGACCGACGGCGGCGCGAAGTGGGTGCGTGTCGACGATGGTCCGGGCGGCGAGGTCAAGGTCCTGGCCTCCGTCAACATCCCGACGGGGATGGGCGGTATCTTTCTCTACGCCGGAACGGCGGCGGGCCTGCAGCGCAATCCGGACTGCTTCTGAGGGTGGAAGACGGTGGGCGGTCTGCCCACGAGCACCGTGAACGGCTTCGCCGTGCATCCGACGAACCCGCAGGTGATGTATGTGGCGATGCGCGACGGGATCTTCCGAAGCGACAGCGCCGGCGAGCGCTGGACGCGCGCCGCGAATGGACCCAAGCACGTCGCCGCTGTGGCGATCAACCCGAAGAATCCGACGGAGGTCTACGCGACGATGGCGGACGGCACGCTGTTCCGCAGCACGGACGGAGGCGCCCGATGGGCCGAGGCGCGATGAAGCGGCCGGCGGAGGGGCCCGCGATGGGGAGACGGCTGATCCAGGCGGTTCTCGCGCTCGCGGTCCTGGGGCTCGCCGGTCCGTCGGTCGCGACCGCGCAACCGGCCGACGGATCCCTGCGGAACGAGATCGAAGCGCTCAAGCGAGAGCAGGCGGCGATCCGCAAAGAGCTCGAGGAGATCAAGGACCTGCTCCGCGGGCGGGGGGCGTTGCCGCCGGCGAGCGGGGCGCCAGGCGACGTACTGGTTGCCGTCGAGCGAGCGCCCGCGCTGGGCTTGGAGAACGCTCGGGTGACGATCGTGGAGTTCTCCGACTATCAGTGCCCCTTTTGCCAGCGGCACTCGTCGCAGGTCGTCCCCGACCTCGTCAAGGAGTACGTCAAGACGGGCAAGGTTCGGTACGTCTTCAGGGACTTCCCGATCGCGTCCCTCCATCCTCAGGCTCACCGCCTGCACGAGGCCGCGCACTGTGCGAGTGACCAGGGCCGGTACTGGGAGATGCACGACCGGCTGTTCGGTGACCCGCGGCGAACGGAGGCCAAGGATCTGGCGGCCGGCGCCCGCGCGCTCGGCCTCGACGGGCCCCGCTTCGAGCGATGTCTGGCGGGCGCGGTGCATGCGCCCACCGTGCGCCAGGGCATTGCCGACGGCGAGAAGGCCCGTGTCCGGGGGACTCCCACGTTCTTCCTTGGTTTCACGGAGCCAGCCGGCGGGCCGATCCGGCCTCGGCGCCTCCTCGTGGGCGCCCAGCCCTACGCGGCCTTCAAGCAGGCCATCGACAGTCTGCTCGCCGAACAGCCATGACGCGCGCGGCAGCCTCGAGGAGGCGTCGATGACGCGTGGCCTCGGAGATGACCCGTCCCGCCTTCCGGTGAGCCGCCGCAGCGTCGTCTGGGCACTGTCCGGCGCAGGGGCGATCGTCATCCGCCCTGCCATCGGCCTTGCCCAGACGCCCGCCGCCGGACACCAACCGATCCTCGATGTTCCGAAGCTCGCCGAGGATCCGACCGCGGTCCCCGTCCGGGTCTCAGTGGATCATCCCATGACCCGCGACCATTTCATCGAATCGGTGGAGCTGATCCTCGAAGCCGATCCCGTCCCGCACAAGGGAACGTACCGGTTCACCGCGGCCAACGGTCGAGCCGGTATCTCGTTCCCGATGCGCTCCGGCGCCGGCGGGCTGCTGAAGGCAATCGCCACGTGCAACAGGCACGGGCGCTTCATCGGGACGCGAGAGGTCCGGGTAGGCGGTGACGGGTGCGCGTCGGAATCCGACGGCTGGCGCGGGCGATCGGGGAAGCCCCGGATTCGCATCATGGGCGCCCTGAAAATCGGCGAGATCGTCGAGGTCGCAACCAGGCTGGACCACGTGTCCGATACCGGGCTCCAGGTGAAGAATGGCAAGTACACGCGCGTCCGTCCCGAGTTCTTCGTGAGGCAGATGCAGGTCTTCCTCGGCGACCAGCGGATCAGCGACTTCCGGCTGACCTCCGCGCTCAGCTCGAACGCCATCGTGCGATTTCCGGTCCAGGTCACCGGCGCCTCGATGCTTCGCGTCGTGGTCGTCAACAGCGAGGGGCGGCGATGGGAAGCCGCCGAGCGGATTCGGCTCGACGCATAGGTGCTCGCTCCGCTCGAGGCGGCGGAGGACTCATGGAAGAGCGAATCGGGCTGCCATGACGCCGCGGCGGGCCCGGCGACTCGCCGTCATCGTGTTGCTGAGATAGCGGCGGCAGGATCAACGCCCTGGTGGCACTTCCTCCTTGGGTGCCGTCGCCACCGAGACGACGGACGCCCTGTAGCCCAGCCGGCCGATGGCCGCGGCCAGCTTCTCCGCCGTCTGCCTGGTGTCGTCGTAGAGCACTCTGGCCTCCCCTGTCTCGAGCGTCACGTCAGCCCGCTTCACTCCAGGCAGCCTTTCCAAGGCTGTCGCGATGTTGGCGGGTCAGGCCTGGCAGACCATGCCCTTCACGTTGATCGCCGCGATCTTGAGTTCGGCGTACGCCAGGGCCGGCATGAGCAGCGCGACGGGAACGAGGACCATGACGAGCGCCAGGTGACGAGGTCGCATCGAACCCTCCCTCTCCGAGTCACATACCCGCGGCCAGATAGTAGTAGCCGAGGTACGTTCCTGCCAGGACCAGCACGACCCCGCTCGCGCGCTTGATCCAGCCCGTCCACCCTTGGAAGGCGGCGACGAGCTGCTGCTTCGCCAGGCCCACGAGGAGTGTCGTGACCAGCATCGAGATCGCCATCGCCGAGGCGAAGGCGAGGAACGTGAGCAGCGCCGCCCCGGAGAAGCCGCTCGTCAGCGGCAGTACCGTGATCGAGACATACAGCGGCAGCGTGCACCCGGTCGAGGCGAGGGCGTATCCGAAACCGTACAGGAACACGGCCAGCGTGACCGGGACACCGCGTCCGACGGAGACGCCCAGCGGCAGGGCAAGCGACGGCATGCGGACATCCAGCACCTGGATGACTCCAAGAGCGACGACGGCCAGGGCGATCGCCGGCTTGGTAGCGATCAGGTAGGGCGACACCGCTCCGCCGACGACCGTAATGACGACGCCGACCAAGGCGAAGAACAGGGTGCTGCCGGCCGCACACGCCAGACCGAGCCCCAACGACCGGCGCACGGAGCCGCCGTCCCCGGACGCGGTGAGGTAGTAGGAGACGTAACCCGGGAAGAGCGCGAAGGCACACGGTGCGAAGAAGCCGCCGATGCCGGCCAGGAACCCCAGCGCGGCGAGCGACGCGGGGGAATCGAATTCGACGAAGCGGAGTCCGACCTGCGCGCCGCGTGTCCAGACCAGCCAGCCCGCCACGCCGAGAAGGCCGACCGCGGCGAGCGACGCGGCGACGCGCGCGCCCGGGGTCAGCGCCCGACGCGCTCGGTCAGTGGAAGCTCCAGCCGCTTGCCCTCGCGGGCGACGCGCAACGTCAGGTCCCATCTGCCCTCCATCGTGAACAGCACACGGCCGCGGTACACGCCTGCCTCTCCGGTAGGCCGAAGCGGCGCCACGACGCTCATGCCGTCGGCCATGCCGCCCCGAAGCGTCACCTGCGCGCCGTTGACCGGCTCGCCGGCGCCGTCGACGAGACGAGCGACGTATTCGGTCTGGCCGCTTGTTCCGGGACGGCTCGGGCTGCTGGTCAGCTCTACCCGAATGCCGTTCACCTCGCTCGTCAGCCCGCCGGCGCCCAGCGGTGACGCTGCCGAGAGCAGTATTCCCGCCGTGACGAGCGCTCGCAGCCGCATCCGCCTCATCGTCCCGCCGAGGACCAAGGGTGCCTTCGAAGGTGCGGCGGCACCGGTCACGCCGGGCCGCCTTCGTTGCCGGCAGCCGCGGACCGCAGGCGCGCGAGGAGCGCGCCTTCCCGCGGGATCCCGATAAACGCCAACCGCCCGTTGATTGCCACCGCCGGCGTCGACATCACCCCGTACTTCACCGCGACCGCCGGATCCGCAGCGAGGTCGATCTCCTCGACCTGGACGTCAGGCATTTGGCCCTTCGCCTTCTCGACCAACGTGGCGACCAATGCCCTGGCCGCCTGACACCTGCTTCATCCTGGCGCTGTCAGGAGCTCGACGCGGATCATCGAGCGGGCCGCCGCGCCGGTGCAGACGTGCCGGCGGCACGGCCGACGCTCAGGACCGCGTCGAAGAACAGCGACGGGCGTCCCCAGAGCGCGTTGACGAAGATGCTGGTGACGCTGGCCGCCATCGCGACCATGGCCCAGACCGGGTACACGAGCCCGGTGGCGGCGGCCGGGATGCCGAGACCGTTGAAGAGGAAGGCCAGGAACACGTTCTGCTTGGTCTTTCCGTAGCTCCGGCCGCTGACCTCGCGCGCGGTCACGACCGCGCGCAGCCGGTTGCCGACGATCACGACATCGGCAGACTCGATCGCGATGTCGGTGCCGGCGCCCATCGCAATGCCGACGTCGGCCTGCATGAGCGCCGGCGCGTCGTTGATGCCGTCGCCGACCATGGCCACCCGGCCGTGCTGCTGCAGTCGCCGCACGATCTCCGCCTTCTCGCCCGGGAAGACGCCGGCGTGGACGTCCTCGACGCCGAGCGCGGCGGCGACGCGGCGCGCGGCGCCCTCGTTGTCTCCCGTCACGAGCACGGGGATCATGCCCGCGCCCTTCATGGCGGCGACGGCGGCGACGGCGTCCTCGCGCAGCTCGTCGCCGAAGGCGATGGCGCCCAGCAGGTCCCGATCGCGCCCGACCACCACCACCGTGTGGCCGGTCGCCTCGAGCTCGGCGATGCGCCCGCGAAGCGGGCCGAGTTCGATGCCATGTTCCTCGAGGTAGGCGGCGCGGCCGACGAGCACCTGCCGGCCGTCGACTCGCGCCGAGACGCCGCGCCCAGCCGCCACCTCGAAGTTCTCGACCGCGGGGACTTGCAGCCCTCGGTCCAGCGCCGCGTCGAGCGTCGCCCGGCCGAGCGGATGCTCGGACGACGCCTCGGCAGCGGCGGCGAGCGCGAGCAGCTCGTCGGCGTGACCGAGGGCGACGACCTCCTTGAGGACGGGCCGCCCCACCGTCAGGGTGCCCGTCTTGTCGAGGACGATGCGCCGGACCAGGCGGAAGGCCTGGAAGGCCTCGCCGGTGCGCATGAGGATCCCATGGTCGGCGGCCTCGCCTGCGCCGCGCACGATCGACAGCGGCGCCGCGATCCCGACGGCGCACGGGTAGCCCATGACCAGCACGCTGAGCGCGGCGAACACCGCGCGCTCCAGATCCGGCTGCCCGGCCCACCACCAGGCGCCGGCCGTCCACCAGAGAAACGACAGCGCCGACAGGATCAGGACCGCCGGCGCGAAGACGCGCAGGATGCGGTCCACCAGGTGCAGGATGCCCGGCTTCAGGGCGCGCGCGTCCTCGACGTGCCGGACCACCTGCTGGAGAAACGTCTCCGGTCCCACCGCCGTCACGCGGACGAGGAGGCTGCCAAGGCCGTTGATGGAGCCACCGAGGACCGGGTCGCCGTCCGTCTTCTCGACGGGCATCGGCTCGCCCGTCACGAGCGACTCGTC
>DASTOJ010000068.1:0-2064 GCA_035762565.1 Candidatus Methylomirabilota bacterium
CAGCGCCGCCTGCTCGCGCGCATGGCCCGCCGCCTGGACGAGGCGACCGGCCACGGTCAGTCGGGATCTCCCGTCGCCGATCGCTTGCTGCAGCAGCGCCGGCCCTAGTTGACATGGGGGGCCCCGCAAGGGCCCCCCAAGCCCCCCAGACGCTCGTCGCGCCCCGGCGCAGCCGTGGCGCTCCTCGATCACCCGCGTGGGCCTCGAGGTGGCGCATGGCCGCGCAGCGAGGTGTGCGAAAGGGGGCGTGGTACGCTACCGCGGCGTGAAGATCACTGACGTCGTCCTGACGCTGTTCGCGTGGAGCGGGATACCGGCGACCAGCTACGGCCGGCACACCGGGCGCTTCAGCGGGTCGAGCGACCTCGGCTTGCTCACGCTGCGGACCGATGCCGGGATGGAGGGCCACGCGTTCCTGGGCTCCGCGATGCGCAGCGCCTCGATGGACGCCCAGTCGCTGATCCGGTTCCTGAAGCCCCTCGTCCTCGGTCAAGACCCCCTCGACCGCGAGCGCCTGTGGCAGGCGCTGTGGCAGCGCAACCGCTCGACGACCCTGCGGGCCATCGGCGCGATGGACGTCGCGCTGTGGGACCTGGCAGGCAAGGCGGCGAACATGCCGATTCATCGGCTGCTCGGGACCTACCGGCAGTCGGCGCCCGCGTACGCGTCCTCCGCCGTCCTGCCGTCGAAAGAGGCGTACGCCGAGGAAGCGGCGCGGTTCGAGGCCGAGGGCTGGACGGCCTACAAGATCCACCCGCCGACCGACCCGCTGACCGACATCGCGGTGTGCGAGGCCGTGCGGCGCGCCGTCGGGGACGGCTACACGCTGATGCTGGACTCGACGTGGGCGTATCAGTATCCCGAGGCCTTGCGGGTCGGACGGGTGGTCGAGGCGCTCGGCTTCCACTGGTACGAGGACCCGCTGGCCGACGACGACCTCTACAACTACGTCAAGCTGAAGCAGCAGCTGTCGATCCCCATCCTCGCCACCGAGTACTCCCCGGGCGGCTTCACGGCGTACGCGCCGTGGATCACCGCGCAGGCCACCGACTATCTGCGCGGGGACGTGGCGGTGAAAGGCGGTATCACGCCGCTGCTGAAGACCGCCCACCTGGCCGAGGCCTTCCACATGAACGTCGAGATCCACCACGGCGGCAACTCGCTCAACAACGTGGCCAACCTCCACGTGATCATGGCGATCCGCAACTGCGAGCTCTTCGAGGTTCTGTTGCCGGCCGCCGCCCAGAAGTACGGTCTCGTCGAGGACATCGAGCCGGACGCGCGCGGCCTCGTGCACGCGCCGGCCGGTGCCGGCCTCGGCGCCGCCATCGACTTCGACCTGATCGCCCGGCAGACGACTGCCGTGCTGACCTGACCCCGGAGGGCGTTTCATGCGCTGGTTCGTGGTGCTCGCGTTGGTGCTGCTCGTGGGGCCGGTGCCCGTCGCCGCCCAGGAGCCGAAGACCGAAGACGAGAAGGCGCTGTACGCCATTGGCCTGTCGCTGAGCGAGCGGCTGGCCCCGTTCGCGCTGAGCGCCGCCGAGCTGGAGTTCGTCAAGGCCGGCCTCGTCGACGGCGCGCTGGGCCGCGAGCGCAAGCTCGATCCGCGCGCGTACATGGGGAAGATCCAGGAGATGCGCACGGCGCGGATGGCCGTGGCGGCGGCCGCCGAGAAGAAGACGGGCCAGGCCTTCCTGGCCAAGGCAGCGGCCGCGCCGGGGGCGAGGAAGACCGAGTCCGGCCTCGTGATCTCCACGCTGAAGGCCGGCAGCGGTCCCTCGCCGAGGCCGACCGACAAGGTCAAGGTGCACTACCACGGCACGCTGGCCGACGGCTCCGTCTTCGACAGCTCGGTGCAGCGCGGGCAGCCGGCGACGTTTCCGCTCAACGGCGTCATCAAGTGCTGGACCGAGGGCGTGCAGCAGATGAAGGTCGGGGGCAAGAGCCGGCTCGTCTGCCCGGCCGAGCTGGCCTACGGGGACCGCGGCGCGCCGCCGCGCATCAAGCCGGGCGCCACCCTGGTCTTCGAGGTCGAGCTGCTCGAGATCGTCGCCCAGTAGCCCG
>DASTOJ010000069.1:0-2744 GCA_035762565.1 Candidatus Methylomirabilota bacterium
GCGCGGATGACGAGTGCCGACGGGTCGACCTCCCAGCGGCCGAGGCCGTGCGACGCCGAGCGCGGGAACGCGTGGTGATTGTGGTGCCAGGCCTCGCCGAACGACGGGATCGCGAGCCAGGCGACGTTGGTCGACTTGTCCTCGAGGTCGAACCGCCGGCGCCCGAAGAAGTGGCAGATGGAGTTGATCGACCAGGTGACGTGGTGCAGGAAGAACGCACGCACGAGGCCGCCCCAGACGAGCCCGCGGAGCGCGCCCTCGGCGGTGAAGCCGTGCAGCACGAAGCCGAGCGCGGTGGGGATGAGCAGGCTGGCGAGCGCCAGCCACGGGAACATCCGGCCGATGCGGCGCATGCCCGGGTCCTCGTAGAGCTCGGCGGCGTAGCGCTTCCAGTCGGCCTGCCCGTGCGTCTCCATCAGCCAGCCGGTGTGGGCGTGCCAGAGGCCCTTGAGGCCCGAGCCATGGCCGACGTGCGGCGAGTGCGGGTCGCCCTCCTCGTCGGTGTGCGCGTGGTGCTTGCGGTGATCGGCGACCCAGTCCATGACCGAGCCCTGGAGGCCCATCGAGCCAAGCACGGCGAAGGTGTACTGGAGCGGCTTGGACGTCTGGAAGCTGCGGTGGGTCAGCAGCCGGTGGTAGCCGACGGTGACGCCCAGCCCGAAGAGGATGTAGGTCCCGAGCATGATCGCGATGTCCGTCGCGTCGACCGCGCGGTTCCACAGCAGGACGACGGCGGCAAACAGCCCGACGAACGGCACGACCACGCCGATGAGGTTCACGTTGCGTTCAGCTCTCGACATGCGCTGGAGTCTGGCGCGTAACGCGGCCCGGTTCTTGAGGGATTGTCCGGCCTTCAACCGGCCGAATTTGTCACGAAACGACAATTAGGCCGTGGTGGCGCGGGCCCGAGCCGGCGCATCGGCGGCCACCGGCACCGGCGAGCCGGCCGCCAGCCACGCCCACACCAGCACGGTCCAGAGCACGGCCGGCAGCGAGGCGTGGACCCAGACCCACTCGGCCGGCAGCGCGTTGTGGTACTGCACGAGGCCGACCACGCCCTGCGCGGCGATCAGCAGGCAGACCGCCGTGAGCGCGCGCATCAGCGCCCGCCCGGCGCCGCGCCGCCACGCGAAGACCCACAGGGCCACGGCGACGACCCCCAGCGCGGTGGCCATGTGCCCGTGAAGGTGGATGAGCGTCTTCAGCGTCGAGGCGCCGAACGCGTCCAGCCGCTCGACCACGTCGTCCGTCCCCGCCCCGCCCGCGTGCGGCCCGGCCGCGGTGGCGAACGTGCCGGCGACGATGACCACCGCCCCGTAGACGACGAGCACCCGCGTTCCCAGCACCCCCAGCCGCTCGCCGCTGTGGACCTCGCCGGGCGGCCGGCGCACGCGCCACACCAGCAGCGCGCCGGCGGTGAGGAGGACCATGGAGAGCAGGTAGTGGGCGATGACGACCTGCCAGGAGAGATGCAGCGCCACCGTCAGGCCGCCGAGCAGGCCCTGCGCGACGACGCCGGCGGCGAGCACGGTGGCCGGCCGCAGCAGGTCGGGCCGCCGCGGCCGCACCTGGTAGGCCGTCACCCCCGCCGCGAGGCACGCCGCGCCGACCACGGTCGAGAACAGCCGGTTGCCGTACTCGATCCACACGTGCGTGTCGAGCTCGGGGACGAACGTGCCGGAGCAGTCCGGCCACGTCGGGCAGCCCAGGCCGGATCCCGTGAGCCGCACCCCGGCGCCGCTGAAGACGATCAGGACGAGCGTCAGGAGCGCCCCGTAGGCGAACCAGCGATAGGTGCTCAGCGAGAGGGTCGCGCGCTCGCGCATCCGGCGCGACATTCTGGCAGCGGCGAGAGTTATACTTCGAGTATGACTCAGCGCGTCGGCGCGAAGGGACAGGTCGTTATTCCCAAGGAGATCAGGGATCAGGTCGGACTTCAGCCGGGCGCCGAAGTGGATTTCGAGCGGGACGGTGAAGCCGTTCGGATCCTGCCCGCCGGAGCGGCAGCGACTCGCGGCCTTCGAGGGCGGTACGCCTCGACCGGGATGGCGGCTGAGCTCCTGGCCGACCGAGAGCGCGAGCCGAGGTGAGCGTCTGCCTCGATTCGTGGGCGGTCCTGGCGTGGCTCGACGGCGATGAGCCCGCGGCGAGCGCCGTTCAGTCGGCGTTCGAAGCCGGCCGGCCGTGGATGAGCTGTCTGAACCTCGGCGAAGTCGCGTACCTGCTCGAACGTCGTCACGACGCTCAGGAGTCGGCACGCGTGGTTCGCCGGCTTCGGACTTCCCTCGCGCTGGACGAGCTCACGCCGGATCGCATCCTTGCGGCGGCACACCTGAAGGCCGTGCACCCGATCGTGTTCGCGGACTGCTTTGCAGCGGCCACCGCGGCCGCACGCGGCGCGACGCTCTTAACCGGGGACCCAGAGCTCATCGAGCGCGACATCGGATGCGACGTGCGGGACCTGCGCGCGTCGCCGATGGCGTGACGGTCAGGCCGCCCGGCGTCCCTCCGGGCACGGCTGTGCGAGCCGGACGGCGCCGAGCTCCTCGCGCAGCTCGCGCGGCGCGCCTTCCTCCCGCCGCGGGTTGACGATCCCGATCAGAGACATCACGCCGCCGAAGACGACGAGCGCGCCGCCCACCCCGAGCCCGGCGCGGTAGGCGGCGACGGACGCGTCGACGACCTCGGGCGAGCCGCCCGACAGCGGCTCGGCTTCGCCCACCGCCGCCCCGCCGACGGCCTCG
>DASTOJ010000070.1:0-11832 GCA_035762565.1 Candidatus Methylomirabilota bacterium
CGCTGCACATGTATCCGGTCAGCGACGGTACCGTGCTCGTCCGCGGACGCCTGACACCCGAGGTCGGCGCCCTGCTCGTGCAGGCCCTGGCCGCTGCGCGCGAGACCCTGTACCAGCGACGGCGCGACCAGGCGCCGGAGGGCGACCCGCCGACGATGGAGCAGCAGCAGGCCGACGCGCTGGCGCTGCTGGCGGAGACGGCCCTGCACCACGGCATTGATCCCGGGGCCCCGGGCGAGCGCTACCAGGTGGTCGTCCACGTCGACGCCGAGGTGCTGGCCGACCCGGATGCGCCTGGCCAGTCCGCCCTCGAGGACGGCGCGCGCGTTCCAGCTGGAACGTCCCAGCGCCTGGCGTGCGATGCCAGCCGGGTGGTCATGCGGCACGGCCGAGACGGCCGGGTCGTGGAGGTCGATGCTCGCACCCGCACGATTCCCCCGGCGCTACGAAGGGCGCTCCACTATCGCGACCGCGGCTGTCGCTTCCCGGGCTGCGGGGTGCGGGTCGGCCAGGGCCATCACATCCGTCACTGGGCGCACGGGGGCCCCACCACGCTGTCGAATCTCGCCTTGCTCTGCCGCCGGCACCACCGCGCGGTCCACGAGGAGGGTTACCAGCTCGATCGACACGCCGACGGCGAGCTTCGATTCAGGCGGCCGGACGGCCGGCCGCTCCCCGACGTCCCGCCGCCTCCCGAGATGTCGGCCGACCCGGTGCAGATTCTCCGTGCGCGGCACGACGCGGCGGGGCTGGCCCTGCACGCGCACACGGCGACCCCGTCCTGGCTTGGCGAGCGTCTGAACGTGGGCTACGCCATCGACGTCCTGCATCCGCTGGCGCGGTAGTGTCGAGCCTGGCGACCGGTTCTCAGCGCGGCTGGCCGATCACGCCCTCCACGAGCCAGTTCATCTTGGCGAGATCGGTCAGCGGGAACGTCTCGCCCGCCTTGACGCGCTCCACGCCCGTGTTGTCCCGGAGCGGCCCCTGGAACGGATGGGCCTTGCCGGCCGCGAACTCGTCCTTCCGCGTGTTCACGAGGCTCACCGCTTCGGCGGGCACGGCGGGACCGAACGGTGCCAGCGTCAGGAAGTCGTCCTTCAGGCTGCCCAGGATGTTCTCGCTCTTGAACGTGCCGTCCAGCACCTGGCGGGCGAAGCGCGTGTAGAGGTTCCCCCAGGTGAAGGCCACGCCGGTGATCCAGCCCTTGGGCGCGAACTTCTGGGCGGCGAGCGAGTGGAAGCCCACGGCGTACGCGCTGCGCTTCTCCGCGGCCTGCACGACCGTGATGGGCGAGTCGACGATGACACCCAGCACGTCCACGCCCTGGTCCAGCAGCGCGTTCGCCGCCGTCGCCTCCTTGCCGCGATCGAGGAACGTGCCGGTGAAGACGACGCGTGTCTCGACCCTGGGGTTGACGGCCCGGGCACCGAGCTCGAAGGCGTTGACGTTGGCCAGGAAGAACGAGATCGGCAGCGCGACGACGTAGCCGATCTTGTTGGTCTTCGTCGTCTTGCCCGCCGCCATGCCCATCAGGTAGAAGGCCTCCGGCGTGCTGGCCCAGTACGTCGTCAGGTTGGGCAGGCGCTTGTACCCGCCGGGGTGGACGAACTTCACCTCCGGGTACTTCTGCGCCACGCGCAGCGCCGGCTCCAGATAACCGAAGGAGGCCGCGAAGATCAGCCGCGCGCCCTGCCGGATCATGTTCTCCATCACGCGCTCGGCGTCGGCGCCCTCCGCCACGTTCTCGACCTGGATCACCTCGACCTCCGGCAGGTTCTTCTTCATCACCGCGATGCCGTCGGCGTGCGCCTGGTTGTAGCCGCCGTCGTTGACGGAGCCGAGGTGCACGACGCCGACCTTCAGCTTGGGATCCGCGGTCTCGCCAGTCGCCGCCACGGCGATGAGGGCGAGGGTGCTCAGGATCGCGACGAGACTCCGGCTCATGGTGGTGGGCCTCCTGGTCAGGGTGTTCCCTGGAATACGCGTCCGAGGCTGCCGGGCGCGGCGTGTCGGTGCCTGCCCCGCCCCACCGCGAGCACCGCGAGGCTCAGCAGGTAGGGCAGCATGTCGAGAAGGAACGGCGAGATCGGGACACCGCGCGCCTGCATCGAGAGCTGCAGCGAGATCGCGCCGCCGAAGAGCAGCGCGCCGCCGACGGCGCGCAGCGGGTGCCAGCGGGCGAAGATCACCAGCGCCACCGCGATGAAGCCGCGCCCGGCCGTCATCCACTCGGACCACGTGCGGGCGACGCCCAGCGACAGATGCGCGCCGGCGAGGCCGCCGAGCAGCCCCGCCACGAACAGGGCCTGGTACTGCAGCACATGCGGATCGCGGCCGGCGGCGAATGCCGCCACCGGATTCTCGCCCACGGCCCGCACCGTGAGTCCCCACCGGGTCGAGCGGAGCACCCACCAGATCAGCACGGCGAGCGGGACGACGGCGTACACGAGCGCGTCGTGCGCGAAGAGCGCGGGGCCCAGGACCGGGATGCCGGCGAGGATGGGCACCCGCAGCTCGGGCAGCCCCGCGATCTGGCTGCCGACGTAGCGGACGCCGATCAGCGCGCTGAGACCGACGCCGCCGAACATCAGCGCGAGCCCTGTCGCGAGCTGGTTGGCGCGCCGGGCCAGGACGAGGTAGGCAAACAGCAGGTTGAAGACCCCGCCGGCCAGCGCCGCCACGACGACGGCGACCACCGCGCTGCCCGTGTGAGAGGCGGCGACGAAGCCGCTGACCGCCCCCACCAGCATGACGCCCTCCAGGCCCAGGTTCACGATGCCCGCCCGCTGGCTGATCAGCTCGGACAGGGTGGCGTAGAGCAGCGGCGCGCCCGACAGGACGGCGCCCGACAGCAAGCTGCGGACGAGGGCGGCCATCAGCGGCGGGCGCCCTCGCGCCCGAGCACGACGAAGAGCATCACCGCCATCAGGATGTTGACCACCGAGCCGGGCAGCGCCTGCGTCATCTGGAGGATGTCGCCACCCGCCGTGATGACGGCCAGACCGAACGCCGCCGCTACGATGCCGACCGGATGGCCTCGCGCCATCCAGGCGATGAGGAAGCCCGAGTAGCCGTAGCCCGGCGACAGGCTCGGGCGGAGCCGGCCCTGGATCGCGGAGACCTCGGCCATGCCGGCCAGGCCAGCCATCCCGCCCCCGAGGAACATCAGCGCCACGACGTAGCGTCCGATCGGGATGCCGGCGCGCCGGGCGGCCTCGGCGTTGCCGCCGATCGCGCGCACCTCGAGCCCCCAGCGTGTCCGGCGCATCACGAGCGCCCACAGCACGAGCGCCGCGAGCGCGAAGACCAGCCCGAGGTGGACGCGCGTCGTCCCGAGCGCCGGCAGGATCGCCGCCGGGACGAGCTCGGCGGTCTGCGGGTAGTTGACGCCCTCGGGATCGCGCCACGGCCCGAAGACCGCGAAGTTCACGAGCAGGACCGCGACATAGTTCAGCAGCAGCGTCGAGATGGTCTCGCTCACCCAGCCCCGGGCGTGAAGGACGCCGGACGCCGCCGCCCACAGCCCGCCGCCGAGCACGCCGGCCGCCGCCATGACGACCGGCAGCAGCCAGCCGGGCAGGAAGGCCAGGTGCAGCGCCGCGCCGGTCGCGGCCAGGGCGCCGATGAACAGCTGGCCCTCGCCGCCCACGTTGATCAGCCAGATGCGCCCCGGGATCGCGACCGCCAGCGCGGTCAGCACGAGGGGGATCATCTTCACGATGGTCTCGGATAATCCGTACGCCGAGCCGAGGGTGGCGGCCAGGACGTCGAGGTACGCGCGCAGCGGATCCTTGCCGAAGACGAGCAGGACGGCCGCGAAGACCGCGAGCGCGAACGCGACCAGGCCCAGCAGGCGCGCCAGGGCCTCCGCGCGCGGGTGGCGGAGCGCGACGGTGTCAGGCACGCGCGGCCGCCGCGGTGCCGGTCATGAGGTGTCCGACCTGCGCCATAGTGATGACGCCCGGCCGGCCCTCGCCCGCGATGCGCCCACGGAAGAGCACGACGAGGCGGTCGGCGAGCGCGAACAGCTCGCCGAGGTCCTCGGAGATGAGCAGCACGCCGGCGCCCGCGTCGCGGGCCGCGAGCATGAGCCGGCGCGCCGCGACGGCGCTCCGCACGTCGAGGCCCCGCGTGGGATAGAACGCGACGATCAGTCGCGGCTCCCGGGCCAGCTCGCGCGCGAGGATCACGCGCTGCACGTTGCCGCCCGAGAGCGTCCCGATGCGCGTGGCGGGCGACGGCACCGTGACGTCGAGCCGGCCGAGCGACCGGTCGAGATCCGCCTGCGCAGCCGCCCAGTCCAGCGTGAGGCCGCCATGCCGCGCGTACTTCCGCGTGTCGCCGAGGGCCACGTTCTCGAGGATCGTGAGGTCGCCCACGGCGGCCATCCCGAGCGCATCCTCGGGGATGAAGACGACGCCGCCGGCGCGGGCTCTCGACACGGGCCAGCGCGTGGCGTCCTCGCCACCGAGGTACTTCACGCCGGCCGCGCACGGCTCGAGCCCCAGGATGACGTCCCCCAGCTCCCGCTGCCCGTTGCCGGCGACACCGGCCACGCCGACGATCTCGTGCGGGCGGACGACGAGGTCGATCGCGTCGAGACCCGTCAGGTACCCGTCCGGCCGGGCGGTGACGCCCCTCAGCTCGAGGACGGGCGGCGCCGCCGGCCGGTGGTCGAGGACCGTCACGGCTCCGCCGGGGCGGTCCGAGCGCCGGGGGGGCGTGGGGGGCCATGTCGGGGCCCCCCACTCGGTAGTCCCGAACATCATCGACACCAGCGCGGCCTCGGTGGCCGCGGCGCGGAGGACCGATCCCGCGACGACGCCACCCCGCATGACGGTGATCCGGTCGGCTCCAGCCAGGACCTCGGTGAGCCGGTGCGTGATGAAGACGACCGCATAGCCGTCGCGGCGGAGACCGCCGAAGCTTCGCAGCAGGCTGTCGACCTCGTGGGGGGCGAGGCCGCGGGTCGGCTCGTCGAAGAGGAGGATCCGCGCGCCGCCGAGCAGGAGCTTGACGATCTCCACGCGCTGGCGCTCGCCGACCGAGAGTTGCCACACGGGGGCGGCCGGATCGACGTCGAGACCGTACGCGGCCGAGGTGGCCTCGATGCGGCGGGCGATCGCACGCCGATCGAGGACGGCCGGCAGGTCGGGCAGGAACATGGCGATGTTCTCGGCGACGGTGAACGCCGCGACCTGGACCAGCTCCTGGAACACCAGGCCGATGCCCAGGCGCCGGGCGTCGCGGGGGCTGGCGATCATCGCGGGGCGGCCTTCGACGTGGATCTGCCCGGCGTCCGGCCGCACGAAGCCGTAGACGATCTTGACGAGCGTGCTCTTGCCCGCGCCGTTCTCGCCGACGAGCGCGTGCACCTCGCCGGCGTGGACGTCGAGATCCACCCGGTCATTGGCGCGGACGCCGCCGGGAAACGCCTTCGTGACGCCGCGGAGTGCCAGCAGCGGAGGCGAAGGGGCCGCCATGTCGCGCGGGAGTATAGCGCGACGGTCACGGCTATAATGTCGGCTCGTCATGGCCGTCAGCGTCGCCGCCGCGAATCGCGAGGCCCTCGATCGCCTCTGCCGTGCCCGCCCCGCGTGGACGGCGATGCGCTCCGCCCGCGAGGCCCTCGGCCTGACGGGCCAGAGCCTCCTGCACGCCGGACCGCCGATCGCGTGGGAGCGCATGTGCGGGCCGATGCGCGGCGCGGTGAAGGCGGCGGCGCAGTTCGAGGGCTGGGCGCGCACGGCCGAGGACGCCGAGCGCCTCGCCGCCGCCGGCGAGATCGCGTTCGCGCCGTGCCACTCGCGCGGTGCCGTGGGGCCGATGGCGGGCGTCATCTCGCCGGGGACGCCGCTCCTCGTCGTCGAGGACGCCGTGAACAAGACCGCCGCCTTCACGTTCATGGCGGACGGGCCGTGGGGCCATCAGCTGCGGTTCGGCGCCCACGGCCCCGAGACGCTGCAGGGGCTCGCGTGGGTCCGCGACGTCGCCGCGCCCGCCTTCCAGGCCGTGCTCGAGCGCGAGGGCCCGATCGATCTCGCGAGCCTGATGGCGCAGGCGCTCGCGATGGGCGACGAGATGCACATGCGCAACGCCGCCGCCACCGGCCTGCTCGCGCGCCGGCTGGCGGCGCCGCTGGCCGGCGTCGTGTCGCCGCGCGAGGACCTCGAGGCGATCCTGCGCTTCGTCACGCGCGACAACGACCAGTTCTTCCTCGCCTGGTCGATGGCCGCCGCCAAGGCGGCCGCGCGCTCGATCGATGGGCTCGAGGGTTCCACGATCGTCGCCACCATGGCCCGCAACGGTGTGGAGTTCGGGATCCGCGTCGCCGGCCTCGGCGATCGGTGGTTCACCGGGCCCGCCAGCGTGGTGGAGGGCCTCTACTTCCCTGGCTCCGGCCCGGCCGACGCGAACCTCGACACCGGCGACTCGGCCATCATGGAGACGTGGGGCCTCGGCGGCATGGCGATGGCAGCCTCCCCAGCGGTGCAGAAGATCGTCGGCGCGAAGTCCTTCGCGGACGCCGTCGCCACCACCCGCGACATGGCGGAGATCTGCGCCGGCGCCAATCCGCTCTTCCCGATCGCGCCGCTCAACGGCGCGGGCACGCCGACGGGCATCGACGTGCGCAAGGTGGTCCGCACCGGCATCGTGCCGAAGATCAACACCGCCATCGCGCACGCGAGGGCGCCCCGGATGATCGGCGCGGGGATCGCGACGCCGCCCGTCGAGCCGTTCGTGGCGGCGTTGACGGCGTTCGGCGAGGCGTACCCCGGCTGACGTGCCCACGCGCGCCCTCGTCCGGCGATCGTTCTACCAGGACTCGATGGTGCTCATGCAGGCGGCCGCCGAGCTGCGCGCGCTGCCCGGCGTGCGGGAGGCGGCCGCCCTCATGGGCACGCCGGCCAACCACGAGGTGCTGGCGGCAGCAGGGCTGGCGACACCCGAGACGAAGACCGCGACCGCCAGCGACCTGCTCCTGGCCGTGGATGCCGACACCGAGGCGGCGGCGGAGGCCGCCCTGGCGGCCGGCGCCCGCCGGCTCGACGAGCGAACCCAGGCGCGCGAGGCCACGGGCCGCGTTCTGCCCCGCACGCTGGACGGGGCGCTCCGCCAGATTCCGGACGCCAACCTCGCGCTGATCTCCGTGCCCGGCGCCTACGCGAAGCTGGAAGCGATGTCGGCGCTCCGCCGCGGCCTGCACGTGTTCCTGTTCAGCGACAACGTCCCCATCGCCGACGAGGTGGAGCTGAAGCGCTTCGCCGCGCGGCAGCGCCTGCTCTGCATGGGCCCCGACTGCGGCACCGCGTACGTGGGTGGGGTCGGCCTCGGCTTCGCGAACGTTGTCCCGCGGGGCCGCGTCGGCTGCGTGGCCGCCTCGGGCACCGGCCTGCAGGCGGTCGCGTCGCGGCTGGCCGCGCTCGGCGAGGGGATCTCGCACGGCATTGGCGTCGGCGGGCGGGACCTCTCGGCCGAGGTGGGCGGCGCGATGACCACGCTCGCGCTCGAGGCCCTTGGCGCCGACGCCGCGACCGAGGCGGTCGTCGTCGTGTCCAAGCCGCCGGCGCCCGGCGTGCTGGCCGCGCTGGAGGCGGCGATCGCGGCCGTGCGCAAGCCGGTCGTCGTCTGCTGTCTCGGCGCCACCCCGCGGGCCGGCGCGCCCGGCACGTGGGTCACGACGCTCGACGACGCCGCGGGCGCGGCGGCGGCGGCCGTGCGCGGAGAGAGCTGGGCGCCGCGACTCTTCGGCGATCCCGCCGCGGTGCGCGCGCGCCTCGCCGGCCTCCAGGCGCGCGGCAGCGTGCTGGGGCTCTACACGGGCGGCACGCTGGCCCACGAGGCCCACCTGGTCCTGGCGCCGCTGCTGGGCGCGATCCCGCACCGCATCGTCGATCTCGGCGACGACGAGTACACCCGCGGCCGGCTGCATCCGATGATCGATCCGTCCCTCCGGGAGTCGATGGTGCGGGAGGCCGGCGACGCGCGTGACGTCGGCGTGCTGCTGCTGGACCTCGTGCTCGGCCGGGCCGCGCACACCGACCCGGCTCCCTCGCTCGCCGCTGCCATCCGTGCCGCGCGTGCCCGCGCCACGAAGGCCGGTCGCGCACTGCTCGTCGTGGCCTCGGTCGTGGGGACCGCGCAGGACCCTCAGCCGCTCGCCGCCCAGGTCGCCGCGCTCGAAGGCGCCGGCACCGTCGTGCTGCCGTCGAACGCCGAGGCGGCTCGCTTCGCCGCGCTCGCTCTCGTGCCCGACCTGGCGGCGCGGCTGCTCGGGGGCGCGCGGTGAGCGTCGAGACGCTGCTCGCCCGGCCGCTGCGCATGATCAACCTCGGGCTGGAGGTCTTCGCGCGCGAGATGGAGGCGGCCGGGGCCGAGGTCGTGCACGTAGACTGGCGCCCGCCGGCCGGCTCGCCCGACATGGCCGCCCTGCTCGCTCGGCTGGAGGACGAGTAGCCCGGAGGACGCGATCGGCTGATCGAAAGGATAGCGGTCGGCTGATCGGAACTTTCGGGGTCGGCCATTCGTAACCGAGGTTGTGGTACACCTTGGCCTGCCATGGGATCCGAGGGCAATCGCGACGGCCGCTGCGTGGGGAAGATCGTCCTGGTGACGGGCGCCCAGCAGGGCATCGGGCGCGCCATCGCCCTCCGGTTCGCCGCCGCGGGGGCCGACGTGGCCCTGAACTTCCTCGACGACAAGGCAGGGGCGGCGTCCGCGGCGGCGGAGATCGCCGCCCTCGGCCGGCGGGCCGTGACGATCGGCGCCGACATCGCGAAACCCGAGGAGGCCCGGCGCCTCGTGGCCGATGCCGAGCGCGCGCTCGGCCCCCTCGACGTCCTCGTGAACAACGCGGCCATCTTCCCCCGCGCCCCGTTCCTCGAGCTCACCGAGGAGGCCTGGGACGCCGTCCTCGACACCAACCTCAAGGCCACGTTCGTCTGCGCCCAGGAGGCGGCCCGCCGCATGGTGGCGGCGGGCCGGCCGGGGGGGGCGATCATCAACCTCTCGTCCGGCGCGCCGTACCGCGGCTCGCTGCGCGCCACCGCCTACATGGCGAGCAAGCTCGGCGTCGTCGGGCTCACCCGCGGCATGGCCCGGGAGCTCGCTCCGCACGGCATCCGCGTCAATGCCGTCGCGCCCGGCGTCACGAACACCGCGATGCCACGCCTGGGCAATACGGAGGAGGCGCTAGCCGCGCTCGCCCGGAGCAACCCGAGCGGCCGGCTCGCCGAGCCCGAGGACATCGCGGACGTGGTCGTCTTCCTCGCCACCGACGCCGCGCGCCATCTCGTCGGTCAGCTGATCCACGTCAACGGCGGCGACTATCACGGGTAGCCGAGCTGGTCAGATCGTCGGGATGGTGCCTCCGTCGATCACGTGCTCGCTTCCCGTGATCGAGGCCGCGCGATCGGAGGCGAGGAAGGCTACCAGCTCGGCCACCTCGGCCGGCCAGCCAGGGCGTCCCAGCGGAATCCCCCCGAGGGATTGCATCAACTGTTCGCGGGCCTCCGTCGCGTCAGTGCCCGAGCTGGCCGCGAGCCGCCGGATCAAGGCCGTTGCCGCGGTCGTCTCGATGAAGCCCGGCGCAACGCTCACGACCCGGATGCCCTTCGGCGCCACCTCGTTCGACAGCCCCTTGCTGTAGTTGCTGAGCGCGGCCTTGGCGGCGGCGTAGGCCAGCGTGGCCTCGAACAGCGGCAGACGCCGCTGGATCGACGAGATGTGGATGATGACCCCAGAGCCCTGCGTCAACATCGAGGGTAGCAGCTTGCGATCGAGGCGAACGGCGGCAAGCAGATTCTGGTTCAACGCGGCCTGCCAGTCCTCGTCGGTGAGCGCGGCGAAGCCACCACCGGGGGCGGACGATCCGCCCACGTTGTTGACCAGGATGTCGATGCCGCCCAGGCGATCGAGCATGTAGCTCGCGACCGTGCGGGCGCCCTCGGCGGTGCTGACGTCGGCCGCCACGAAGAAGTCCGGCTCGGGAAGGTCTCGCGGCGCGGAGCGGGCCGTGGTTACCACCGAGGCTCCGGAACGCCTGAGACGCTGGACGATAGCCTCGCCCATGCCCTTGGTTCCTCCGGTCACGAGGGCGCGCTTGCCGCCGAACTCGCCGTCAGAGACGCCACTCATCCCGCACCTCCACTCACGTCGTTGGGATGCGCGCCTGAAGCGGCTCGGATCCTAACGCCCTTGCGACGGCACTGCCACCCCGCCGAACGGGGGACCAGTGCCGCATGCCTGCTCTCGGGCGCCGAGCGCGGCCGTCATGGCCGCGCGTCCGGAACGCCGGCCGCGGGCCGGGCCGCGAACCACGCCGCGACGGCCGAGCCCGCCACCGCGACACAGGCGGCCACGAACGCCAGCCGGTAGCTGCCGGTGACGTCGAAGAGCCAGCCGCCGAGGAAGGGGCCGATCGCGCCGCCCAGGCCGCTCCCCGCCTGGACCACCCCGAGGATCGCGCCCAGCTGCGGTCCGGCGAAGACGTCGGCGGGAATCGCCGAGAGCTGCGCGATCCGCATGCCGAAGCCGAACCCGGACACCGTGTAGAGGACCAGGAGAACGACATCCTGAGAACCACGCATCAGGGCCAGACACGCGATCCCGAGGATCGCGACGACCGTTCCGAGCACGAAGACCCAGCCACGGCCGACCCGATCCGAGAGCCAGCCGCCGAGAAGATTTCCCGCCATCATGCACCCGGCGCCGAAGGCGAAGAGCCCGACCACGGTGGGCGGCGGAACGCCGCGGTCCACCGCGTGAGCGACCTGGTGGGTGGCCATGATCTGGAAGCCGATGACGCCGAGCGCGGTCATCGCGAACGCGGCCCAGAGCCGGACGCTCCGCAGCGCCTGTCGAAGCGTCCACGCCTCACCGGTGGCGAGCGTGCCCCGGGAGGGCCTGATGCCGGCGCCCTCGGCCGGACGCCCCTCATCGGCCGGGGGCTCGCGGTAGAGGAGTGCGAGGGCGGCGGTGGCGATCGCCACGATGCTCCCGAAGGCGACCAGCGCCATGCGCCAGCCCAGGACGGTGATGAGCCATGCGTTCAGGGGGTAGAAAACCACCCCGCTGCCCGGTCCACCGGTGCTCAGCACCCCCATCGCCGTCCCCCGCGACCGCACGAACCACCGCGTCACAATCGTCGTCGAGGGAATGAGCATGCCGGCGATACCCGCGGCGCCGAGGACGCCGAAGCACAGGTAGTACTGGGCGAGGGACGTCGCCTGGCCCGTGAGCGCCACGGCCACCCCGAGGATGACGCCGCCGCCCGTCACGACCGTCCGCGGCCCCCAGTGGTCGGAGAGCCAGCCCGCCACCGGCGCGAAGACGACGAACCCCAGCCAGCTCAGCGAGTACCCGAGCGCGGTCGGGCCACGACCCCAGGCGAACTCCTCGAGCATCGCCACATAGAAGAGGGCGAACGTGGATCGCGGCCCCCAGGCGAGCGCGTTGACGGCGGTCGAGACGCCGACCACGGTCCATCGGTGGGCCGTCAGCTCGCGAGGCCCCCCTGCGGGCGCGCCACGGCCGGCCTCAGTATTCGTAGATCAGACAGGTGGTCGTGCCGTGCGCCAGGATGCGCCCCTCGGTATCGGTCAACCGACCTTCCGCCGTACCGATGCGGCGGCCACGGAAGACGACGGTGCCTTCGGCCCTCACCAGCCCGGTGTCAGGGGTGACCGCTCGCACGAGCGAGATCTTGAACTCGAGCGTCGTCTGACCAAGACCTTTCTCCAGCGTCGAGTGGACCGCGAGCCCCATGCAGGAATCGAGCAGCGTGGCGGCCAGGCCCCCGTGAACCGTGCCGGCCGGATTGAGATGCGCGGC
>DASTOJ010000071.1:0-29784 GCA_035762565.1 Candidatus Methylomirabilota bacterium
CTGCGGGTCCAGGATCCGGCTGGAGCTGTCCAGCGGATCCACCGCGGGATAGATGCCCAGCTCCGCGATCGAGCGGGAGAGCACCACCGTCGCGTCCAGGTGGGCGAACGCGGTGGCCGGCGCCGGGTCGGTGATGTCGTCGGCCGGCACGTAGATGGCCTGCACCGACGTGACCGAGCCCTTCTTGGTGGAGGTGATGCGCTCCTGCAGCTGCCCCATCTCGGTGCCAAGCGTGGGCTGGTAGCCGACCGCCGACGGCATGCGGCCGAGCAGCGCCGAGACTTCCGATCCGGCCTGCGTGAATCGGAAAATGTTGTCGATGAACAGCAGCACGTCCCGGCCTTCCTCGTCACGGAAGTACTCGGCGGCGGTGAGCCCGGTCAGGCCCACCCGCAGCCGCGAGCCCGGCGGCTCGGTCATCTGGCCGAAGATGAGCGCCGTCTTCTCGATGACGCCCGACTCCTTCATCTCGTGGTAGAGGTCGTTGCCCTCGCGAGTGCGCTCCCCCACCCCGGCGAAGACCGAGATGCCGCCGTGCTGCTTGGCGATGTTGTTGATCAGCTCCTGGATCAGCACCGTCTTGCCGACGCCGGCGCCTCCGAACAGCCCGGTCTTCCCGCCCTTGGTATAGGGTTCGAGCAGGTCGACGACCTTGATGCCGGTCTCGAACATCTCGACCCTGGTCGACTGGTCCTCGAAGGCGGGGGCGGGCCGGTGGATCGGGTAGGTCTTGGTGGTCTTGATGGCGGGGCCCTTGTCGACCGGCTCGCCCACGATGTTGAGGATGCGGCCCAGCGTCTCGTTGCCGACCGGGATGGAGATCGGCGCGCCCGTGTCCAGCACCGTCATGCCGCGCGTGAGGCCGTCGGTCGAGGCCATGGCGATCGTGCGCACCTGGCTCTCGCCCAGGTGCTGGGCGACCTCCAGCGTCAGCCTGGACGAGTAGGAGAAGATGTCCTTCTGCTCCACGCCCTGCACCAGCAGCGCGTTGTAGATGGCGGGCAGCCCGCCCGGCTCGAACTCGACGTCGACGACCGGCCCGATGACCTGAACGACCTTCCCCGTGCTCATGCCTCCGCTCCTCCGTTTGCGGGCTCGCCGCGGCCGCGGCCGGCCTCAGCTCGCACTGCCCTGCTTGAGAGCCTCGGCGCCGCCGACGATGTCGAGCAGCTCCTTGGTGATCTTCTCCTGGCGGGCCTTGTTGTACTGGATCGTCAGGACGTCGATCATCTCCTTGGCGTTCTTGGTGGCCGCTTCCATGGCCGTCATGCGGGCCCCGTACTCGCCGGCCAGCGACTCCATCAGCGCGCGATAGACCTGCATGCGGACGTGGCGCGGGAGCAGGTCGCCCAGAATCGCCTCCGGCCCGGGCTCGTAGATGTAGTCGACCGGCGCGGCGGCTTCGCCCTCGGCGGCGCTCGGGATGGGCAGCAGCTGCCGGCGCACGGGCCGCTGGACGGCGACCGAGCGGAACTCGTTGTAGAGCAGGTGGACCTCGTCCACCTCGCCGTCGAGGTACTGCTGCATGAAGTAGTCGGCCAGCTCGGCCGCGTGCGAGTAGGCCAGCCGGTCCCAGAAGCCGATCATGTCCCGCTTGATCGTGTAGGGCCGGCGGCGGAAGAAGTCGCGCGCCTTGCGCCCCACCACCACCAGCGTCAGCTCGGTGGTGTTCGACTCGCGGACGAACTCGATCGCGCGGCGCAGGATGTTCGAGTTGAACGCGCCGGCCAGGCCGCGGTCGGCGGTGACGACGACGATCTGCCGCCGCGGGCCCTCGCGCTGCTCGAGCAGCGGGTGGGCGGCGCCGCCGGCGCCGCTGACGAGGCTGGCCAGCAGCTCGCCCATCTTGTCGGCGTAGGGCCGGGCGGACACGATGCGCTCCTGGGCGCGCCGGAGCTTGGCGGCCGCCACCAGCTTCATGGCGCGGGTGATCTTCTGGGTCGACTGGACCGAGCGGATCCGCCGCCGGATGTCCCGCAGCGTCGCCATGGGTTAGCGGCTCATCTCAGGCGGCCTTGATGCCCTTGGCGGCGGCGAACTCGGTCTTGGCGTCGGCGATCGCTTGCGTGAGCTGCTCGCGCAGCGCGTCGCTCAGTTCTTTCTTGTCGCGGATCTCGACCAGGATCTGCGGCTGCCGCCGCTCCAGCCAGCCGTGGAAGAACTCCTCGAACGCCCGCACGGCGTCGACCGGCAAGTCGTCCAGCAGCCCCTGGGTGCCGGCGAAGATGCTGACGACCTGCTTTTCGACCGGCTGCGGCGCGTACTGGCCCTGCTTGAGCAGCTCGACCATCCGCTGGCCCCGCGCCAGCTGCATCTGGGTGGCGCGGTCGAGGTCGGAGCCGAACTGGGCGAACGCCGCCAGCTCGCGGTACTGGGCGAGGTCCAGGCGCAGCTTGCCGGCCACCTGCCGCATCGCCTTGATCTGGGCGGAGCCGCCCACGCGCGAGACCGACAGGCCGACGTTCACGGCGGGCCGGATGCCGGCGTAGAAGAGGTCGGCCTCCAGGTAGATCTGCCCGTCCGTGATCGAGATGACGTTGGTCGGAATGTAGGCGGACACGTCGCCCAGCTGCGTCTCGATGATCGGCAGCGCCGTCAGCGAGCCGCGGCCGAGCTGGTCGTTGAGCTTGGCCGCGCGCTCGAGCAGCCGCGAGTGCAGATAGAAGACGTCGCCCGGATACGCCTCGCGGCCCGGCGGCCGGCGGAGCAGCAGCGACAGCTGCCGGTAGGCCGTGGCGTGCTTGCTGAGGTCGTCGTAGACGCACAGCGCGTGGCGCTGGCTGTCGCGGAAGTACTCGCCCATCGTCACGCCGGCGTACGGCGCGATGTACTGCAGCGGCGCCGGCTCCGAGGCCGAGGCCACCACCACCGTGGTGAACGTCATGGCGCCGGCGTCCTCCAGCACCTTCACGACCTGGGCGACGGTCGAGCGCTTCTGCCCGATCGCGACGTAGAAACAGAAGACGTCCTGGCCCTTCTGGTTGATGATCGTGTCCACGCCGATCGCCGTCTTGCCGGTGCCGCGGTCGCCGATGATCAGCTCGCGCTGGCCGCGCCCGATCGGGATCATGGAGTCGATGGCCTTGAGGCCGGTCTGCAGCGGCTCCTTGACCGAGGTGCGGTCGACGACGCCGGGCGCGTACCGCTCGATCGGCCGGAACTCCTTGGTCTGGATGGGCCCCTTGCCGTCGACCGGCAGGCCGAGCGCGTTGACGACGCGGCCCACCAGCGCCTCCCCCACCGGCACCTGGGCGATGCGGGTCGTGCGCTTGACGGTGTCGCCTTCCTTGATGACCCGGTCGTCGCCGAGGAGCACCGCGCCCACCTGGTCCTGCTCGAGGTTGAGCACCATGCCGACGACGTCGTGCGGGAACTGCAGCAGCTCGCCCGCCATGGCCTTCTCGAGGCCGTACACGCGCGCGATGCCGTCGCCGACCTCGATGACGCGGCCGACCTCCTGGAGGTCGACCTCCGCCTCGTAGCTCGCCAGCTGGCGCTTGATGATCTCGCTGATCTCGCCCGCCTTGATCATTCTCGTCCCCTACCCGCGCGCCAGACGCTCTCGCAAGCGCGCCAGTTGACCGTCGAGGCTGCCGTCCACGAGAAGGCTGCCGATCTCGGCGACGAAGCCGCCGAGCAGATTCGTGTCCACCACTTCGTCGATGACGATCTCCACCGGCCTGTCCCGGGCGGGCGCGCCCGGCGGCTTCGCCTCATCCATCCGGCTCCCGAGCGCACGCCCGAGCCGCCCGGCCAGCGACGTGCGCTCGCTCGCGGTGAGGGCGATCGCCGCGCGCACGCGCGCCCGGACGCGCCCCCGCTCGGCGTCCAGCAGGGCGCGGTAGGCCTCGGCGATCGCGCCGAGGTGGTCGGCCCGGCCCTGCGCCGCCGCCAGCGCCAGGAAGTCCCGGCCGAGCTTGGACAGCTCCAGCTGCTGGCCGATCTCGGCGGCGATCCGCTGCCGGGCGGCGGGCGTGACCCAGGGCCGGCTCAGCACCGCGGCCAGCTCGGCGTCACCCGCGACGAGCGAGGCGATGCGCTGCAGCTCGGTCTCGATCAGCTCGGCCTGCTGCCGCTCGCGGGCCAGCTCGAAGATCGCCTTGGCGTACGACTTGGCGACGGCGGGCGAGGTCTTCACGAGGTCTTCATCGTCGCGATGGCCTCGGCCACGATGCGCCGGTGGTCCTCCTCGCGCAGCGTCCGGCGCACCAGCTTCTCGGCCGCCGCGAGCGCGAGGTCGCTCACCTCGCGGCGCAGCTCCTCGCGGGCCCGGCGGATCTCGCCGTCGAGCTGGGCTTTGGTGTCGTCCACCAGCTTGCGCGCCTGGGCCTGGGCCGCCGCGATGTGCTTGCGCGACTCCTCGGCCGCCTCGTTCAGGGCCTGCTCGCGGATCGCCGCCGCCTCCGTGTACGCCGCGCGCAGCCGCGCCTCGTTCTCCTCCAGCTGGCGGGCCGCCTCGGTCTTCGCGGCCTGGGCCTGCTCGAGCGCCGCCTTGATGGCCGCGGTGCGCTCCTCCATCTTCGCCAGGAACGGCTTGTAGAGCAGCCGCTGGAGAATGAAGAGCAGGATCAGGAAGTTCACGATCTGCACGATGAGCGACTTGTCGATGCTGATCAGGCCTCCGCCGCCCTCGGCGGCCAGGGCCACGGTGGGCCCGGCGAGCAGCAACGCGACGGCCGCGCACACGAGCCAGCCCCGTCGATCGGATCCACGTCGAAGCATGCGACGGATTCCCCCGGTCACGTAGTGCGCTGAAGGTTTGTGAAAACTATCACTCGACCGCGCTGCGTGTCAATCGCCTCACCCGTCGCGCTCGATCACGCCGCCGCCCACGACCTCGTCCTCGCGGTACCAGACGCAGGACTGCCCCGGCGTGACGGCCCGCTGGGGTGCGTCGAAGACGACCTCGGCGCGGCCGGTGCCGAGCGGTCGGACGACGGCCGGCGCCGGGGGCTGATTGTGGCGGATCTTCGCGGCCACCCTGAGCGGGCCGGTCGGCGCCGCGCCCGCGATGAAGTTCGCGCTGCCGACCACGAGCCGGTCGCGCTCCAGGTCGGCGGCTTGGCCGACCGTCACGCGCTCGGTCGCCGGATCGAGGTCGACGACGTAGAGCGCGCGGTCCGACGCCAGCCCGAGCCCCCGGCGCTGACCGATCGTGAAGCCGGCCACGCCCGCGTGCCGGCCGAGCACGTGGCCGGCGCGATCCACGATGGGGCCGGGGCGGAACATCGCCGGGTCGCGACGGCGCAGGAATCCGCGATAGTCGTCGTCGGGGACGAAGCAGATCTCCTGGCTCTCGGGCTTGTCCGCCGTCGCCAGGCCGAGGCGCCGCGCCCGCCCGCGTACCTCGTCCTTCGTCAGCTCGCCGATCGGGAAGCGGGCGGCAGCCAGCTGGGCCTGGGTCAACGGCCACAGGAAATCCGACTGGTCCTTGCGCGTGTCGCGGGCGCGCCGCAGCCGCCAGTGCCCGGCGGGGGCGCGATCGACGCGCGCGTAGTGGCCGGTCGCCACGGCGGCGGCGTCCCAGGCGCGGGCGCGCGCCAGCAGGGAGCCGAACTTCAGCTCCGTGTTGCAGGCGACGCAGGGCACCGGCGTGCGGCCGCGCCGGTAGGCGTCGGCGAAGGGGCCGATGACGGCCCGGTCGAACTCGTCGGCCATGTTGAGCGCGTAGTAGGGGATGCCGAGCGTCGCCGCCACGCGGCGGGCGTCGCCGACGGCCTCGCTGCCGCAGCACGCGCCCGCGCGCGCCGCCGGGGCCGACGACGCCGGCCACACGCGCATGGTGACGCCGATCGCCTCGTGGCCCGCCTCCACGAGGAGGGCGGCGGCCACGGACGAGTCCACGCCGCCGCTCATGCCGACGACGATTCGCTCGGCTCTCACGGGATTCAGTCTCGCGCGCCGAGCAATCCCGCGAGCCGCTCGAGCTCCTCGGCATTCGCGTAGCTGACCTCGATCCGGCCCTGCCGCTCGCTGCCGACCACGCGCACCCGCGTCATGAGCGCGCGCTGCAGCCGCTCCTCGAGCGCCCCGAGCTCCGCCGACCGCCGGCGCTGCTTGGGCCGGCGCGGCCGGCCGGCGATCGCCGTGCGCACCGTGTCCTCGGTCGCACGCACCGACCAGTCGTGGGCGAGGATCTCGTCGCGGAGCTTCAGCTGCTCGCCGGGCGTGGTCAGGGCCAGCAGCGCCCGCGCATGGCCCATCGTGAGACGGCCGGCGCGCAGGTCGTCCTGGATGGGCAAGGGGAGGTGACGCAGGCGGAGGGCGTTGGCGATCGAGCTGCGCTCCTTGCCGATGCGCTGGGCCAGCTCCTCCTGGGTCCAGCTGAAGCGGACGAGGAGCTTGTCGAATGCGTCGGCCTCCTCCATCGGGTTGAGGTCCTCGCGCAGCAGGTTCTCCACCAGCGCCAGCTCCAGGCTCTCGGCGTCGGTCACCTCACGCACGATGGCCGGAATGCGGGGCAGGCCGGCCTGGCGGGCGGCCCGCCAGCGCCGCTCGCCGGCAACGAGCTGGTACCCGGCGGACTGCCTGCGAACGATCACCGGCTGGATCACCCCCGAGGCCTTGATCGAAGCGGCTAGCTCGTCTAAAGCGTTTGAACTAAAGACTTTTCTGGGCTGGTTCGGGTTCGGCTCGATCTCCTCGACCCCGACGTCCACCAGGGTGTCGCCCTCGGTGGGGGTCGAGGAAAGCAGCGCGCCCAGTCCACGTCCAAGTCCGCGTTTATGTTGCATTATTTAGAACCTCCCGCGTCAGCTCCAGGTATGCGATGGCCCCGCTCGAGCGCAGATCGTGCAGCAGCACGGGCTTGCCGTGACTTGGCGCCTCGCTCAGCCGGACGTTGCGGGGGATCACGGTCTCGAAGATCTCCCCGGGGAAGTACCGGTGCACTTCCTCGCGAATCTGCATCGCCATGCTCGTGCGGCCGTCGTACATCGTGAGGACGATCCCTTCGACATGAAGGCCCGGGTTCAAGCGCTCCCGGACGAGCCTGACTGTCTTGAGCAGCTGTGTCAGACCCTCGAGCGCATAGAACTCGCACTGCAAGGGGACGAGCACGCTGTCGGCGGCAACGAGGGCGTTGATAGTCAGCAGACCCAGTGACGGCGGGCAGTCGACGATGACCCAACCGTCGAGGGTCGCCGCCTTCAGGGCCTGACGCAGTCGGCCTTCACGCTTTTCGAGCCCGACCAGCTCGATCTCGGCTCCGACAACGTCGATGTCGGCAGGGAGGATTCTAAGGCTTGGAATGGCTGTCGGCCGTACGGCCTTTTCGACGGGCTCGGTGCCGAGGAGGACCTGGTAGACGGTAGGGTACAGACCGGTCTTCTGGACGCCGACGGCTGTTGTGGCGTTGCCTTGGGGATCGAGATCGACGAGGAGGGTAGGGCGCTCAGCCAGGCCGAGTCCGGCTGCAAGGTTCACGGCGGTCGTCGTCTTTCCGACTCCGCCTTTCTGGTTGACGACCGCTATCGTCCTAGGCATCACCCCCCCGGATGTTCCACGCCCCACACTATATCAACCGGCTGCCAACCGTCGCGCAGTTCACGCGGTGCCCGGCAGCCTCGTCTCAGTATTCCACGCGTGTTCCACGCGCCACACTACGGGAGTGCCCCGAGCCGCGGCCTGGTCTAGAGGCTGGTTCGATGCACGGCGAAGCGTCGTGTGGTTCCTGGCCGTGTTCCCGGTACGTCGCGCCACGCACCCATGGACAACGGCCGCCTCGTCGGTGGCCCGGCCGCGATCACGATCCCCCCGGGAATCGCGAGACTCGCCGCGACGGGCATGACATCGCTCAGATCCCCGGCACATCGCATGACCACGGCGTCGAAGGCCCTTGGGAACTCAATCGCAACCTGCTCCGCCCGCGTATTCACGACGCGGACGCCGCCCAGGCCAAGCTCACGGACGACAGCCGACAGGAACGATGCACGGCGCTCCCGGGACTCGATCAGCGTGACAGCCAGCCAGGGCCGGACGATCTTGATCGGAATTCCGGGGACGCCGGCTCCCGAGCCGAGATCCGCGACCGAGCGGACGTCATCCGGGACCAGGTGAAGGAACAACAGGCTGTCGAGGAAGAGGTTCTCCACGATCCAGCGCGGCTCGGTCGAGCCGATGAGCCGCTGAGACCTCTGCCATTGCTGAAGCAATTTCAGGTACTTGTCAAACGCTTCCAGCTCTGGCTCGGTCAGCGCGCGGCCCAGGCTGGACCGTGCGCCGCTTGTGAGGGGGTCGAGGGCGCCGCTCACGAGCACGCCACACCCTCGCGATTCCGGGGGGTTACGAGCGGCTCGGGTCACGCGCCTCGCGGCCAGCGCGCGCCTTCGGCCTGTCCATGTACCACTGCTGGAGAACCTGGAGCACGTTCGACACGGTCCAGTAGAGCACCAGGCCCGAGGGCAGATTGAGGAACATGAACGTGAAGATGAACGGCATCACCAGCATCATCTTGGCCTGCCGCGGGTCGCCGGCGATCGGCGTCATCTTCTGCTGGACGAACATCGTCACGCCCATGAGGATGGGCAGCACGTACGTCGGATCGTGGTTGGCCAGGTCGCAGATCCACAGGTCGGTGCCGCCGAGCAGTGGCACCCACGGCGGCACCCGGCCGAGGCACAGGAACGCCGCGTTCTGCAGCTCGACCGAGACCGAGAGGGCCAGGTACAGCGCATAGAAGATCGGAACCTGCGCCACCATCGGCAGGCACCCGCCCATCGGGTTGACCTTGTGCTGCCGATACAGATCCATCGTCTCGCGCTGCAGCCGTTGCGGATCGCTCTTGTGCTTGTTGCGGAGCGCATTGATCTGAGGCTGCAGGGCCTGCATCGCCTTCATCGAGCGCATGCCCTTGACCGTGAGGGGATAGAACAGGACCTTGGACACGATCGTGAGCAGGATGATCGCGATGCCGTAGTTGCCGACGTGATGGTAGACCCAGTTCATCAAGATCAGGATGGGCACGCCGAACCACTCCATCGGCAGCCCGCCCCAGTTGCGCGGCACCGGGAACCCACCGAAGTTGATCGCCTGCTCGAGACCCAGCGCCTTGAGGCGCTCGTACTCCTTCGGGCCGAGGAAGATCGTGACGTGCCCTTCCCACGCCTGTCCGGGCGCGATCGTCGGTGACGCCTGGGCCGCGATGGTGGCGCGGCCGACCGGCTCCTTGCTCTTCGAGTCGCACGCCTTGTCCTCGCCGCTCGCGACCAGCGTGAATCCCTCGGTGCGCGGGATCAGGGCGCCCATGTACCAGACGCTGCCCATCCCGATCCAGCGGCCCGGTACCGAGACCGCCGGGACCTGGCAGAGGTTTTCGATCCGCGCGACGCCGCCGTTCGTGGCCCACACGATCTCCGTCGGGTGCTGGCCCTGGAACTTTTCCTTGGCCTTGCCCTCGCGCCAGTCCTGGCGCGTGGTCCAAGGGAGCGCGACGGTGACGGACTGCGCCGTGGCCGTGGTGTTCTCGACGCGCACGCGGGCCTCGATCGCGTACGTGTCGGCCCCGAAGGTGAGCGCCTCGCGCACGCGCAGGCCATCGTGGCTACCGGTCAGGACAACCTCCTGCTTCGGCTGGTCGGGGCCGACACGGAGGGCATCCGTGGACGGCTGCATCGACACCACCTGACCGGAAGGCGCCCCGGGGCGAGCTATCACCAGGCCGGTAGGACCAAGCTCTCCGACCGAGACCATCGGCTTCTGGCCTCGATATCGGAGCATCAGCTCCTGTAGCTTGCCCCCCTCGCTGCTCACGGCAGCGTCGTAAAGCGGCGTCATTACACGGGTAATACGCTGTGGTGCGCTCGCCTCTGGCGCCGTAGGCGGGGGCACCTGGATCGGGGAAGGCGCCGGCGCCGGCGTCCCTGTCGTCACCGCCGGGGGTTGGCTGGGAGGGGGAGCCGCGTGCTCCTGCTTCGGTGGGGCCGGGGCGGGGGTCTCCTGGGACGGGACCAGAAAGCTCTGATAAATGATCAACACGGCGGCCATCAGGACGACCGCCAGAAACGCTCGTTGCTCCATCGTCACGACGTCGAACGCTCCTGGGCTGGCGGCGGGTCGTAACCCCCCGGATGAAATGGATGGCACCGGGCGAGGCGGCACAGGGCCAACCACGTCCCCCGCGCCAGACCGTGCTCGAGCAGCGCCAGCCGCGCGTACTCCGAGCAGGTCGGTGCGAAACGGCACGCCCGGGGCAGCAACGGCGAGACCAGCCACTGATACGTGACGATCGCACCGGCGACGACGCTGACTGGCTTCATCGAGCGGTGCGCCCGCGCGGAATCGCGGCCAGGGCGCCGCGCAGCTGCGCGGCCAGTGTGGCGAACGGCTCGGCCAGCACGGCGGGGCGGCCCACGATCACCACGGCGGTCCGAGCCGGCGCGGCGGCGCGGCTGGCCCGGTAGGCCTCGCGCAGTCGTCGGCGGGCGCGGTTGCGCTGGACGGCGTTCTTGAGTTGTCGGCTCACTGCGAATCCCGCCCGCGTCGGCTCCGCCGTCTCGCGCCAGAGCACGATGAAGGCCGGCCGGTCGATACGTCTGCCCCGCTGGAATAGCGCCTGGAAATCGGCGCCGGTGGTCAACCGCTCGCGTCGAGGGAAGCGCCCCGCTAGACGGCCAGCCGTTTGCGACCCTTCGTGCGGCGCCGCTTGAGCACCTTCCGCCCGCCCTTCGTCTTCATCCGCTCGCGGAAGCCGTGTGTCTTGGCGCGCCGCCGCCGATTGGGTTGAAACGTCCGCTTCATGACCGCGCTCCCCCTTCCGATCGTGCAACCGACACAGTGTAGACACCGCGTCACGCCCAGTCAACCGACGAAGGCCTTGCAACGTCTTCGAGGCGTGTGCTACGGTGCCGCATTCCGACGCTCTGGTGAATCGCGTGAGAGGTGCCGTGTCCCGATGTTCGGACGGCCTGGCGCGGATATCCCTTCGACGTGGCGCTACTGAGTTATCCCCACTTGTGGATAACCCTGTGTGTAAGTGAGGTCTCGGCCAGTGCTGGATAGCCTTTGGGCTCGCCTCCTCGACTGTGCCTCCCAGAAGCTCGCCCCCGCGGTCATGGACTCCTGGGTCCGCCCCTGCCGGCTGCTCGCCATCGAGGGCGATCACCTGCGTATCGGCGCGCCGAACCGCTTCTCGCGCGACTGGCTCACGCAGCACCACCTCGATGCCCTCCGGCACGCGGCCGCCGACGCGATGGGCGGCAAGCCGCGCGTGTCGGTCGAGGTGGACGACTCGATCGCCGCGACCGGCGACGATCCGCCGCCGGCGCCGGCCGGCCGGGCCCCCGGCAGCGGGACCACGGAAGGCCTCAACCCGCGCTACACGTTCGACACGTTCGTGGTGGGATCGTCGAACCAGTTCGCCCAGGCGGCCTCCCAGGCCGTCGCCGAGCTGCCGTCCAAGGCCTACAACCCGCTCTTCATCTACGGCGGCGTCGGCCTAGGCAAGACGCACCTCCTCCACGCGGTCGGCCACGAGACGGCGCGCCTCTTCCAGGGCCTGACGGTGCTCTACCTGTCCTCCGAGCGCTTCACCAACGAGCTGATCAACGCGATCCGCTATGACCGCACGGCCGAGTTTCGGGCCCGCTATCGCACGATCGATCTGCTGCTGATCGACGACATCCAGTTCATCTCCGGCAAGGAGCGCACCCAGGAGGAGTTCTTCCACACGTTCAACGACCTCTACGAGTCGCGCAAGCAGATCATCGTCTCCAGCGACTGCTCGCCCAAGGACATTCCCGAGATCGAGGAGCGGCTGCGCTCGCGCTTCGAGTGGGGGCTCATCGCCGACATCCAGCCGCCGGACTTCGAGACGCGGGTGGCCATCCTCAAGAAGAAGGCCGCCGTCGAGCGGGTGCGCCTGGCCGACGACGTGGCCTACCTGATCGCCAGCCGGGTCAAGTCCAACATCCGGGAGCTGGAAGGCTCGCTCACCCGCATGATCGCCTTCTGCGCCCTCACCGGCCGGGAGATGAGCGTGGAGCTGGCGCAGGAGGTCCTCTCGGAGCTCTGGGGCGACGAGGAGAAGGTCATCACCATCGAGCAGATCCAGCGCAAGGTGAGCGACTTCTTCGGGGTCAAGCTCTCCGACCTCAAGGCCAAGAACCGGACCAAGGCCGTGGCGTTTCCCCGGCAGGTGGCGATGTACCTGGCGCGGCAGCTCACCCACGCCTCGCTGGCCGAGGTCGGCCGCGCCTTCGGCGGCAAGGACCACACCACCGTGCTCCACGCGGTGGACAAGATCCAGACGCTGCTGCAGGAAGATCCCAAACTACGCAAGAGCGTCGACGGACTTATCCAGGGCATTACGCTCTGATGCACCGGTCTCCCGGCGCCCTCCACAGGATTATCCACGCCGGTGCGCACTCCACACGCCAATGGCCGATGGCGGTTGCGTCGCATTCAGGCCGTCCACCGCGCTCGACGGCTACGTCTACTACGAAGTTGTCTATCTTCTTCTAAACAACAACGGAGATCTTCATGGAAGTCATGCTCGACCGTGAGGCGTTCCTCAAGGGCCTCCAGATGGTGCAAAACATCGTCGAGCCTCGACAGACGCTGCCGATCCTCGCCAACGTCCTGATCGAGACCGAGGAGGGCACCGTACGCCTGACGGCCACGGACCTCGAAGTCGGCGCGCGCGTGTCGATTCCGGCGCGCGTCGTCGGCAAGGGCGCGATCACCGTCTCGGCGCGGAAGCTGGCGGAGATCGTCAAGGAGCTGCCGGCCGCCGCCGTCGCGCTCAAGGTCGGTGACAACTCCGGCGTGACGCTCAAGTGTGGTGGTGTCACCTACAAGCTGGTCGGCATGCCGCCCGACGACTTTCCGCCCGTCGTCCCCGCCTCGCCGGCGGCGTGGCTGACGCTCGAGGCCCGGATCCTGCGCGACATGCTGACGCAGACGAGCTTCGCGGTCTCGCACGACGAGACGCGGTACGCCCTCAACGGCGTGCTGTTCGCGCTCTCCGGCAAGGAGATGCGGCTGGTGGCGACGGACGGCCATCGCCTGGCGCTCGCCGTGCGGACGCTCGGGGAGGTGGGGCGTCCCGTGACCGGGATCGTGCCGCGCAAGGCGATCACCGAGGTCATGCGGGTGCTCGGTTCGGGCGAGGAGGTCCAGCTGGGCATCACCGAGAATCAGTTCGTGCTGCAGATGCCGAACTTCGTCATGACGGCCCGGCTGATCGAGGGCCAGTTCCCGAACTACGAGGCGGTGATCCCGAAGGGACACCCGGGCAAGCTCGTCATCAGCCGGGCGGCGGTGACGGCGGCCCTGCGGCGGGTGTCGGTCATGGCCGAGGAGCGCAACAAGCCGGTGAAGCTCGTCCTGGCTCCAGCGGCGCTTCGGCTCAGCGCCTCCAGCCAGGATATGGGGGAGGCCGAGGAAACCATCGATGTCGACTACGCCGGGGAGGAGGTCGCCATCGGGTTCAACTCGAGGTACGTCCTGGAGGCCATCGGACCCATCGAGCACGAGCAGGTCGTTATCGAGTTCAAGGACGCGCTGAGCCCGGGAGTCGTCAAGAGCGTCGGGGACGAGGGGTACTGCTGTGTTATAATGCCAATGCGAATTTAGCGAGGTATTTCGCTCGAAAAATGGGAGCCTTAGAGGGTGCAGATCGGGTGTGTTCAGCTGCTGGAATTCCGTAACTATCGAACCCTCTCCTATCGCCCCGAACCTCGACTCAACCTCCTCACCGGCCGCAACGCCCAGGGTAAGACCAATTTCCTCGAGGGCCTGGCGGTCCTGCTGACGGGCCGTTCATTCAGGACCACACGCCTGGCGGAGTTGCCCCGGTGGGGGGCCGAGACGGCGGTGCTGAGCGGTGAGCTGTTGCGCTCCGAGGGTGTACGGACGGTGCGCCGGACCATCCAGAGACAGGATGGAGGAGCGTGGCAGGCCAGTGGCGAAGGCTGCCCGTGGGCCCGGGTAATCGTCTTCGGATGGCAGGATCTGGCGATCCTGCACGGCGCGCCGGCGGCCCGGCGGGCGTTCATCGATGGGTTCGCGGCCCGGCTCTACACCAGCCACCTGCCGGCACTGCTGCGTTACCGGCGGCTCGTCGAACAGCGCAACCGGCTGTTGCAGTCGCGCGCGGCGTCCGACCGGCTGGCGCCGTGGGACGAGCAGGTGGCTGCCGTGGGCATGGAGCTGATCGACCGGCGGCGCCGCGCCGTGGCCGCGCTGCAGACGGAGCTGGCGCGCGTGTACCCGGCCCTCGCGGCCGGGCCGGCCGGGAGTGGAGAACGCCAGAAGGTCCAGGTGGGATACCGCAGCGTCATCGGCGAGGCGACGGAACCGGCGGCTCTGGTCGCCGCGCTGGAACGGGCGCGGCCCCTGGAGCTGCGCCGCGGCCAGACGCTGGTCGGCCCCCACCGCGACGACCTGGCGATCGAGATCGACGGGGTCGAGGTCCGCCCGTTCAGCTCGCGCGGCCAGCAGCGCCTGCTGGCGCTCGCGCTGCGCATCGCCGAGGTTCTGCCGGTCACCGAGGCAGCCGGCACGGCGCCGGTGCTGCTGCTCGACGACGCGCTGTCGGAGCTGGATCCCGGCGTCCGGGACAACGTGCTGCGGGAGATTCGGACCGCCGAACAGGTGTTCCTGACCTCGCCCGAGCCGCTCAGGCTGAGCGGCGCGGCGGGCTGGGTCGTCGAGGAAGGAGGGATCGCCGCCGCATGAGCGCCGACACCTATACCGCGAGCGACATCAAGGTCCTCGAGGGCCTGGAGGCGGTTCGCAAGCGCCCCGCCATGTACATCGGCGACACCGGCGCCTACGGGCTGCACCACCTCGTCTACGAGGCCGTGGACAACGCGGTCGACGAGGCGCTCGCCGGCTACTGCGACTCCATCAAGGTCATCCTGCACTCGGACGGGTCGGCCTCGATCGGCGACAACGGCCGGGGCATCCCCGTCGACACCCACAAGGAGACGGGCAAGGCGGCGGCCGAGGTCGTGCTGACCGTGCTCCACGCGGGGGGCAAGTTCGAGCACTCGGCCTACAAGGTCTCGGGCGGCCTGCACGGGGTCGGGATCTCGGTGGTCAACGCGCTCAGCGAGTGGCTGGAGGCCGAGATCCGCCGCGGCGGCAAGGTGTGGACCCAGCGCTACGAAAAGGGCGGCGTGCCCACCGGGCCCCTCACCGCCGGCGAGCCGACGAAGAAGCACGGGACCATCATCCGGTTCAAGCCGGACGCGACGATCTTCGAGGAGACGACCTTCTCGTTCGACACCCTGTCGAACCGGCTGCGCGAGCTGGCGTTCCTGAACAAGGGCCTCAAGATCGTCATCGAGGACGAGCGCGACGGCCGCAGCCACACGTTCCTCTACAAGGGCGGCATCGTCGAGTTCGTCAAGCACCTGAACCAGAACAAGACGCCGATCCATCCCAAGGTCCTCTACTTCGAGGGCAAGAAGGGCGACATCGAGGTCGAGGTGGCGCTGCAGTACAACGACGGCTACCAGGAGAGCGTGTTCTCGTTCGCCAACAACATCAACACACGCGAGGGCGGCACGCATCTGACCGGCTTCCGGGCGGCCCTGACCGGCACTCTGTCCAACTACGCCCAGGCCAACGGCTTCCTCAAGAACTTCAAGGGTGGGGTGACCGGCGACGACGTGCGCGAGGGGCTGTGCGCGGTCGTCTCGGTGCGCCTGCCCGAACCGCAGTTCGAGGGCCAGACCAAGGCCAAGCTCGGCAACACCGACCTCAAGGGGCTGGTCCAGCAGATCGTCAACGAGCGGCTCGCCGAATCCTTCGAGGAAGACCCGACCACGGCCCGCAAGATCGTCGACAAGTGCGTGCGGGCGGCCCAGGCGAGGGAAGCCGCGCGCAAGGCGCGCGAGCTGACCCGCAAGGGCGGGCGCGACGACGAGGGGCTGGCCGCCAAGCTGGCCGACTGCTCGGAGCGCGACCCGCAGTACCGCGAGCTGTTCATCGTCGAGGGCGACTCGGCCGGCGGCTCCGCCAAGCAGGGGCGCGACCGCAAGACGCAGGCCGTCCTGCCGCTGCGCGGCAAGATCATCAACTCGGAGAAGGCCCGCTACGACAAGGTCCTCTCCCACAACGAGATCCGGCTGCTGATCTCGGCCATGGGGACCGGCATCGGCACCGAGGAGTTCGACCTCACCAAGCTGCGCTATCACAAGATCATCCTGATGACCGACGCCGACGTCGACGGCGCCCACATCCGCACGCTGCTGCTGACGTTCTTCTTCCGCCACATGAACGCGGTCATCGAGGCCGGCCACCTCTTCATCGCGCAGCCGCCGCTGTTCAAGGTCCGGAAGGGCAAGGTCGAGAAGTACCTGATGAACGAGCGCGAGTTCGAGGAGTTCTTCCTCTCCGCCTGGGTGGCGGGCGCGCGCGTCAAGGTGCCCGGCACCAAGGCGCCGGTCACCGGCGACGCGCTGCTCGAGCTGCTGCGCGCCGTCGCCGAGTACCGCGGCCTGTTCGCCAAGATGGCGAAGCGGGGCGTGCCGCCGGCCGTCCTCGGCGAGCTCCTGCGGCAGCGGTTCCGGGGCAACAAGCGGGGGGTCGGCCACGCCGACATCGCCGAGGCCGTGGTGGCGGCCGCCGCCGCCGTCAACGGCCACGGCGTCGAGCTGCGGCCCGGCGACAACGGTGACGCGCAGACGATCGTCATCACGGGCCCGCCGCCGCTGTCGTTCAGCACCGAGCTCTTCAAGTCGCCCGACTACGTGACGCTCCTCGAGCTGTGGGACAAGCTGGCCGGAGCCGCCAAGGGCCCGACGGTGATCCTCGACGAGGCCGGCCACGAGACGCCCGTGCGCAGCCTCGACGAGCTGTGGCAGGCCGCCCTCGAGCAGTCCCGCCAGGGCGCCAGCTTCCAGCGGTACAAGGGGCTGGGCGAGATGAACCCCGAGCAGCTGTGGGAGACGACGATGAACCCGGAGACGCGGACCTTCCTGAAGGTCACCATGGAGGACGTCGTCGGCGCCGACGAGATGTTCACCGTGCTCATGGGCGACGCCGTCGAGCCGCGCCGGCTGTTCATCGAGCAGCACGCGCTCGACGTGGCCAACCTGGACATCTGAGATGCCCGACCGCCAGATCAACGCCCCGATCGAAGAGGAGATGCGGAAGTCGTACCTCGACTACGCGATGTCCGTCATCGTCGGCCGCGCGCTGCCGGACATCCGCGACGGCCTCAAGCCCGTCCACCGCCGCGTCCTCTACACGATGCAGCTCCTCGGCCTGGCCTGGAACCGCGGGTACAAGAAGTCGGCCCGCGTGGTCGGCGACTGCATGGGCAAGTTCCACCCGCACGGCGACTCGGCGATCTACGACACGCTCGTGCGGATGGTCCAGGACTTCTCGCTGCGATACCCGCTGGTCGACGGGCAGGGGAACTTCGGCTCGATCGACGGCGACCCGGCGGCGGCCATGCGCTACACCGAGGCCCGCATGGCGCGGATCGCCCACGAGATGCTGGCCGACATCGACAAGGACACCGTCGACTTCGCCCCCAACTACGACGACAACGAGACGGAGCCGGTCGTCCTGCCGACGCGGATCCCCAACCTCCTGGTCAACGGCTCGGCCGGCATCGCGGTCGGCATGGCGACGAACATCCCGCCCCACAACCTCACCGAGGTCGTCAACGGGCTGACGCTGCTCATCGACCGCCCGGACACCACGGTCGACCAGCTCGCCGAGGTCATCACCGGCCCCGACTTTCCGACCGCCGGCTACATCTACGGCACCGGCGGCATCCGCGAGGCGTACACGACCGGCCGCGGCACGATCACGCTGCGGGCGAAGGCGCACGCCGAGAAGCTGCGGGGTGGGCGCGAGGCCATCATCATCACCGAGCTGCCGTACCAGGTGAACAAGGCCGGCCTCATCGAGAAGATCGCGGAGCTGAGCCGCGAGAGGAAGATCGAGGGCATCGGGGAGATCCGCGACGAGTCCAACCGCGAGGGCATCCGGGTGGTGATGGAGCTGAGCCGGGGGGAGATCCCCCAGATCGTCCTCAACCAGCTCTACAAGCACACCCAGATGCAGACGACGTTCGGCATCATCATGCTGGCGCTGGTCGACCGCCGGCCCCAGGTCGTCAACCTCAAGGAGATGCTGGAGGCGTTCGTCAAGTTCCGCCGCGAGGTGGTGACGCGGCGCACGCGCTACGACCTCACCCGCGCCGAGGAGCGCGCCCACATCCTGGCCGGCCTCCGCAAGGCCGTCGAGCAGCTCGACCTCGTCATCCGCATCATCCGGCAGGCCCCCAACGCCGACGCCGCCCGCGACGCGCTGATGCGCCAGCTCGACCTCACCGAGATCCAGGCCAAGGCCATCCTCGACATGCAGCTGCGCCGGCTGGCCGCGCTGGAGCGGCAGAAGATCGTCGAGGAGCACGAGGAGACGCTGAGGCTCATCGAGGAGCTCAAGGGCATCCTCGCCTCCGACGTCAAGCTCATGCAGATCATCAAGGGCGAGCTGGAGGCGGTCAAGGAACAGTACGGCGACGCCCGCCGCACCGAGATCCTCACCGAGACGACCGACCTGACGATCGAGGACCTGCTCGCCGACGAGGAAATGGTCGTCACCATCACCCGCTCGGGCTACATCAAGCGCACGCACGTCGAGGCCTACCGCAGCCAGCGCCGCGGCGGCAAGGGCGTGACCGGGATGGAGACGAAAGAGGAGGACATCGTCGAGGACCTCTTCATCGCCTCGACGCATTCCTTCCTCCTGTTCTTCACCAACGTGGGCAAGGTGCACCGGCTCAAGGTGCACGAGATCCCGGAGGGTGGCCGCGCGGCGAAGGGCAAGGCCATGGTGAACCTGCTCGCCCTGCGCGACGGCGAGCAGGTGGCGACGTGCGTGCCGGTGCGCGACGTCGCCGCGGGCGGCTACATCCTGCTCGCCACCCGGCGCGGCGAGGTCAAGAAGACCAAGGTGGACGCCTATGCCCACATCCGGGCGGGCGGCATCCAGGCGATGGACCTGGAGCCGGGGGACGAGGTCATCAGCGCCCGCCGGACCGATGGCACCCGGGAGGTGATGATCGCGACGAAGCTCGGCATGATCATTCGCTTCGCGGAGGAGGAGATCCTCTCGAAGAGCCGGGGCGCCGGGGGCGTGCGGGGCATCGAGGTCGAGGACGACGACGCCGTCATCGCCGCCGAGGTCGTGCAGGAGGGCTCGCAGATCCTCACGGTCACGGAGCGGGGCTTCGGCAAGCGGACGCCGCTCGAGGAGTATCGGCTGACCGGCCGCGGCGGCAAGGGGATCATCGACATCAAGACAGTCGGCCGCAACGGCACCGTCGTCGGCATGCTGCAGGTCCGCGCGGGTGACGACATCCTGCTCGTCACGACCAAGGGCAAGGTCATCCGCATCCACGCCGGCGAGGTCTCCTCGCAGGGGCGCAACACCATGGGTGTTCGCATCATCGATCTCGACGCCGACGACCGCGTGGGCTCCATCGCGCGGGTCGAGGCCGAAAGCCCGGCGCCGGCCGAGACCACGTAGCCCCGTGCTGGACCTGCGGCTCATCCGCGAGCAGCCCGAAGCGGTCGCCCGCGCGCTCGCGGACAAGGGTGGCGCCGAGCTGATCGAGGAGATCCTGGCGAGGGACGCCGACCGCCGCCGCGCCCTCAAGGAGGCCGAGGACCTCAGGGCCCTGCGCAACCGCGCCTCGGAGGCCATCGGCCAGGCCCGGCGCCGGGGCGAGGACGCCGCGGCCGAGCAGGCGCGCACGCGCGAGGTCGGGGAGCGCGTCAAGGCGCTCGACGCCGCCCTCAAGGCCGTGGACGACGCCATCGAGGCGCTGCTCGCGCAGGTCCCCAACCTCCCACACCCGTCGGTGCCGCCCGGCAAGAGCGACGCCGACAACGTCGAGGTCCGCCGCTGGGGCACGCCGCGCGCGTTCGCGTTCACGCCCCGGCCCCACGAGGAGGTCGGCGAGGCGCTGGGGTTGCTCGACATGGAGCGCGCCGTCAAGCTCGCCAAGTCGCGCTTCGCCGTGATGTGGGGGCCGCTGGCGCGGCTGGAGCGGGCGCTGGGCGCCTTCATGCTGGATCTGCAAACACGCGAGCACGGCTACACCGAGGTCTGGGTGCCGCACCTGGTGAGCGGCGAGACGATGCTCCGGACGGGCCAGCTGCCCAAGTTCGAGGACGGGCTCTTCAAGACCGTGGAGGCCGACGAGGGCCGCGCGCTCTATCTCATTCCCACGGCCGAGGTGTCGCTCACGGCGCTGCACGCCGGCGAGGTCCTGCCCGAGCGGACGCTCCCCCGGCGCTACACCGCGTTCACGCCGTGCTACCGCCGCGAGGCCGGGACCTACGGCAAGGACATGAAGGGCATCTTCCGCAACCACCAGTTCGACAAGGTCGAGCTGGTGAAGCTGACGACGGCCACCCAGTCCTACGACGAGCTGGAATCGCTCGTGGGTGACGCCGAGGAGGTCCTGCGGCGGCTCGAGCTGCCGTATCGGGTGGTCGAGCGCTGCGCCGGCGACGTCGGCTTCAGCGCCGCCAAGGGCTACGACGTCGAGGTGTGGCTGCCCGGACAGGGGAAGTACCGCGAGATCTCGTCGTGCTCGAACTACGCGGACTTCGGCGGCCGGCGGGTGAACGTCCGCTACAGGCCCGAGAGCGGCAAGGCGGAGTTCTGCCACACCCTCAACGGCTCCGGGCTGGCTGTGGGGCGCACCGTGATCGCCGTGCTCGAGAATTACCAGGAGGCCGACGGCACGGTGACCATCCCCGCCGCGCTTCGAGCCTACCTGCCCGGTCTAGACCGCCTGACGACGCGCGCCTGACTTCGGGCGCCGCGCTGTTTACGCGCGCCACCCAGTCGTGCTACGGTCCCCGGTTGGAGTCCAATCTTCCTCCGATGGAGGCACCCCCGATGTCCGACGATACAGCAAGCACCCCCGAGCAATCCGGCCTGAGCCGCCGCGAGACGCTCAAGCTCGCCGCCGCGGTGGCGGCGTTCGGCGCCGCCCTCGGCGTTCGTCCCGCCAGCGCCCTTGCCCAGGGCAAGACCGAGGGCAAGAGCGAGATGAAGGGCGAAGGCAAGAGCGAGATGAAGGGCGAGGGCAAGGGCGCGGCCAAGGGCACCGGCAAGGGCGCCGCTAAGGGTACTGGCAAGGGTGCCGCCAAGGGTGCCGCCAAGGGCGAAGGCAAGGGCGAGGTGAAGGGCGAGGGCAAGGGGGAGATCAAGGGCGAAGGCAAAGGCACCGGCAAGTAGGCCGACCGGGGCTCCGGCCGGCCGCGAGGAGACGCAGTCGTTCCTTACGGCGATGCCATAGCGCGGGTTGACTTCAGCCTCCGGCGCGACAGCCCGTTCTCGTACGTCTGCAACGCCTGCAACCGGTGCTGCCACGGCAAGGCGATCCGGGTGGGGCCGTACGAGGCGCTCCGACTGTCGCGCCGGCTGGGCATCACCACGACGGAGTTCTTTGCCCGCCACACCGAGGCCGGTGGCACGGTGCTGCAGACGCGCCCCGACGACCGCGGCTGCGTGTTCCTCGGCCCCGGCGGGTGCACGGTCCACCCCGACCGCCCCCTGGCCTGCCGTCTCTATCCGCTCGCCCGCTGGATCTCGCCCGAGGGCGACGAGAGCTTCGGGCATCTCGAGCCGCACCCCCAGACCGCCGGGGTCTACGGCACCGGAGGAACCGTCGAGGATTTCCTGGGGTCGCAGGGGCTGGCGGACTACTTCGCGATGGGCGACCGCTACGGCGAGCTGTACGACCGGATGGTGGCGCTCATGGAGCGCATCGACCCAGGCGAGGGCGTCGACCGCCGGACCGAGCGCCGAGCCGAGGTCGACGAGATGGAGGGCGGCTCGCTGGCGACGGACTGGTTCGACGTGGACGCGGCCGTCGGCGCTTACTGCCGCGAGCGCGGGCTCGCCGTCCCGGCCGATCTCGACGCGCTGGTCGAGCTGCACCTGAAGGCCGTCGGCGTCTGGCTCGACGCGCTCCAGGCCCGGCTTCCGCAGTAACCCGGAGGGCTAGCCTCAACTGGCAAGGCAGTGGACTTGAAATCCACCGGGGCCGCGAGGTCCCTTGCAGGTTCGAATCCTGCGCCCTCCGCCACCCCTCAACAGCGGCCCTTCTTCGCCTGACCGGGCGGGCACCAGCCGCCGCCCTCGTGCGCCTCGCGCTTCTTCGCGTGACCGGGCGGGACCTTGTAGTGCGTCACCGGCACGGCGCGGATGGCCGGCGGAATGGACGCGATGGAGATCGCCGCCCACGGCGCGCCGGGGCCGGAAGCGACGAACCAGGCGCCGTTGTGAAAGCTGTAGTAGCGGCCCCGGTGCACGAACAGGTTGAACGACGCGCTGGGCACGTGGTGGACCTGAGTGCCCGGCACGATCACCAGCGAGGGCTGGGCCAGGATCACGGGCGGCGGCGCGACGCCGATGCTGATCCCCACGTTGATGTCGGCGGCCGTGGCGGCGCCGGCGCCGAGCGCGAGCGGGATGAGGGCGAGCGCGGCGATGAGCGGCATCGTCCTGTGCATGGGAGCCTCCCACCGCGTGCCGGTGCACGCCGGGTGCCATGGCCGAGGCGAACATCCACGCGCATTTCGCCACCGATCGCGGGTCGCGGTGTCACCGCGTCATCGACGCCCGTCCGGAGTGTCACCGCCCGCGCCCGGCGTCCCTGCTTCACCTCACAGCCCTCCGTTCACCGTGTGGGGCTGCAGGGTCAGGCCCGTGCGGCAGCAGCCGCGGCGCAGCTCGAGATAGCGCAAGCCCAGCGTGCGCGCGCCCACGGATCGTCCTCCGATGCGCGCGCGCAGCTCGTCGGAGATCGCCGGCGGGGAGTCCATGGCGCCTCAGGATAGCAGGCCCGCCGTGACAGTCGCTGGCAGGGCCGTTGCAGCGAGACGACCGCTGCACGATCACGCACGACGAGGTATCGGCGATGAAGAACCGACTGCTCGCCATCTTCCTGGTGGCTCTCGGCGGGGTCGCGCTCGGCGGGTGCGTCTACCGTGAGCGCACCGTTCCCGCCGCCAGCCCGCCGACGACGGTCGTGGTCGCTCCCTCCGCGAGGGAGCGCGTGGTGACCTACCCCGAGGGCCGCTACGAGCTGCGCGGCGACGGCACGGCGTCGGCGCCCTACTACTGGGTCTGGATTCCCGCCGGCGCCGCGCCGCCCAACCCGCCCCCGCTGCCGCGCCGTCCCCGGACCCAGTAGGTGCCGGCCGGCTGCCGGGCGCGGCAGTGTATACTACGGGAGCTTTGCCGTTGGAGAGGTGGCCGAGTCGGCCGAAGGCAGCCGCCTGCTAAGCGGTTACAGGGCCAAAAGCTCTGTCCAGGGTTCGAATCCCTGCCTCTCCGCCACGCGCCCTTAGCTCAGGTGGACAGAGCGTCGGACTACGAATCCGAAGGCCAGAGGTTCGAATCCTCTAGGGCGCACCACTCTCCGCGTGACGAAGCCTGGATGCGCGAGGCGCTGGTCGAGGCCGCGCGGGGCGACGCCGCGGGCGAGGTGCCGATCGGCGCGGTGGTGGTGATCGACGGCGCCGTCGCCGGGCGCGCGCACAACGCGCCGGTGGCGCTGGGCGATCCCACCGCGCATGCCGAGGTGCTGGCGCTGCGGGAGGCGGCGGGGAAGGTCGGCAACTACCGGTTGCCGGGCGCGACGCTCTACGTCACGGTGGAGCCGTGCCCCATGTGCTGCGGCGCGGCGGTGAACGCCCGGGTCGCACGTGTCGTGTACGGCGCGCGCGACGCCAAGGCGGGAGCGGTCGAGTCGCTGTACCGGCTGCTCGACGACGACCGGCTCAACCACCGGGTGAAGGCCGTGGGCGGCGTGCTGGCCGGCGAGAGCGTGGCGTTGCTGCGCGGGTTCTTTGACAGGCGACGACGGTGACGATTCGCGGAGGGGTGGCCGAGCCCGGTTGAAGGCGTCCGACTCGAAATCGGATAGGGGCCCAGAAGGTCCCTCGGGGGTTCAAATCCTCTCCCCTCCGCCATTTTTCCGGAGGGGTGACCGAGCGGCCGAAGGTGCGGCACTGGAAATGCCGTGCACGGGTGATCCCTGTGCCGTGGGTTCAAATCCCACCCCCTCCGCCATGTTTCGGCGTGGCCGTGCTAGACGGGGAGTTAGCGGTGCCCTGTAGCCCGCAATCCGCTTCAGCGGGGTCGAATCCCCTCCCGAGGGCGGCCCGTGTTGAATGAGCCTCGTGGGACGGTGTTGAAGGTTGGGCCCCACGCAACGAAAATCGTCGAACCCCGCCAGGCCCGGAAGGGAGCAACGGTAAGGCGACCCTTTCGTGTGCCGTGGGAGTACCTGGCCGGAGCCGGCTCTGCGGGGAGGTCGCAGTACGGGTCGATCGACGGAGGGTGCACGGTCACTTTCTTCGGATGAGCTACCAGGTCCTGGCCCGGAAGTACCGCCCGCAGACGTTCGACGACGTCGTCGGGCAGGACGCGATCACCCGGACGCTGCGCAACGCGCTGGCCTCGGGGCGCATCGCGCACGCTTATCTCTTCGCGGGGCCCCGAGGGATCGGCAAGACGACCACGGCGCGCCTGCTGGCCCGCGCGCTGCTGTGCGCCGACCGCAAGGGGGCCGAGCCGTGCGGCCAGTGTCCGGCCTGCCAGGACACGGCGGGAACCGTCGACATCGTCGAGATCGATGCGGCGTCCAACCGGCGCATCGACGACGTGCGTGCGCTGCGCGAGAACGTGAAGTACGCGCCCGCGCGCGGGCGCTACAAGGTCTACATCATCGACGAGGTCCACCAGCTCACGCCCGAGGCGTTCGACGCGCTGCTCAAGACACTGGAGGAACCGCCCGCCCACGTCGTGTTCGTGCTCGCCACCACCGACCCGCGCGAGCTGCCGGCGACGATCCTGTCGCGCGTGCAGCGGTTCGATTTCCGGCCGATGCCCCCGGACCTCATGGCCGGAACGCTCGAGCGGATCCTGACCGCGGAGAAGCTCGACTTCGAGCCGGCTGCGCTGCCGGTCATCGTGCGGGCGGCCGAGGGCTCGCTGCGCGACGCCCTTTCGCTGCTCGACACCGCGCTGGCGTACGGCGACGGCCGGCTGGCGGCCGACACGACGGCCGCCCTGCTGGGCACGACGGCGCCGGCCGAGGTGCGCGCCTTCGCCCGGGCGCTGGTCGCCCACGACACCGGGCCGGCCCTGGAGGCGATCGACCGCGCGGCCCGGGAGGGCGAGGACCTCGGCGCGTTCACGCGGGACGTCATCGAGCTGCTGCGCCGCGGGCTCGTGCTGAAGGCGGCGCCGGCCACCCGGCTGGCCGACGTCCCCCACGCCGAGGCCAACGAGCTGCGGGCGCTGGGCGAGGCGGCCTCGCTCGACGACCTGCTCTACGTGCTGCGCGCCTTCCTGGACGCCGACGCGGCGATGCGCGAGTCGCCGCACCCCCGCGTCGAGCTGGAGATCGCCACCGTGCGGGCGACCCGGCGGCCTGAGCCGCGCGCGCTCGAGGACATCCTCCGGCGCGTGACGGAGGCCGAGGCGCGGCTCCGGCAGCAGGGCGTAGCCCCGCCGCCGCCCGGGCGGACGCAGGAGAGTCTGCTGCCGGTCGCGGAGCCGGCCGGCCGCGCCGCCCCGGAGCCGCGCGGGACGAGCGCGCCGGTCGAGCGGCCGGCGCCACGGCAGCAACCCCCGTCGTCGCTCGGCGCCGACGACGACGTGGCGGCCGGGTGGCAGCGCGTGGTGGACGAGGTCATGCGCAAGAAGCCCACCCTCGGCGCCGTGCTCGCGCAGACCCGCCCGGCCGGCGTGCGCGACCGCGAGCTGGTGCTCGTGTTGACCGGAAATCACTTTCACCGTGAGATGCTGGCGGACAGCGCCAACCGCGATCTCGTGATTCAGGCGCTCCGGCGCCACGTCGCCGGCGCCGAGCGGTTCGGCGTCGTCAGCGAGGGCGAGGGGGGGGGCGCGGTCACGGAGCACCCCGCCGTGCAGGCGGCGCTGGCGCAGTTCCAGGGCGAGGTGGTGGCGGTACGGCCGCGTCTGCCGGAAGGAGAAGGCCAGTGAAGGGTTTCGGCAACATGATGAAGGAAGCGCAGAAGCTGCAGCAGCAGATGATGGCGATGCAGGAGGAGGTCGGCAAGCGCAAGGTCGAGGCGACGGCCGGCGGCGGCATGGTGACCGTGGAGGCCAACGGCAAGCAGGAGATCGTCTCCATCAAGATCGACCCGGAGGTCGTCAGCAAGGACGACGTGCAGATGCTCGAGGACCTCGTGCTGGCCGCCTGCAACGAGGCGCTGCGCAAGTCGCGCGAGCTGGTCCAGCAGGAGCTCGGCAAGCTGACCGGCGGGCTCAAGATCCCCGGCCTCGGGATGTAGGAGGCCGTGGCCTACTACCCCGAGCCGGTCGCCCGCCTCATCGAGGCCCTGCAGCGGCTGCCCGGCATCGGGCCGAAGACGGCCCAGCGGCTGACGTTCTTCCTGCTCAAGCGTCCCGCCGACGAGGTGCGCGAGCTGGCCGAGGCGCTCGTGGCGGTGAAGGAGCGCATCGTCTCGTGCTCGACGTGCTTCAACGTCACCGATCAGGACCCCTGCCGCATCTGCTCCGACCCCGCCCGTGACCCGCGCCTGCTGTGCGTGGTCGAGGAGCCCAACGACCTGCTGGCCATGGAGCGCACGGGGGAATACCGGGGCCGCTACCACGTGCTGCTGGGCGCGCTCTCGCCGCTCGAGGGCATCGGGCCCGACGACATCAAGGTCCGCGAGCTGCTCCAGCGCCTGGAGGCCGGCGGCGCCACCGAGGTCATCCTCGCCACCAACCCCAACGTCGAGGGGGAGGCCACCGCGCTCTACCTGGCCAGGCTCCTGCGCCCCCTCGCCGCGCGCATCACCCGCATCGCTCGCGGCCTGCCCGTCGGCGGCGACCTCGAGTACGCCGACCAGGTGACCCTCTCCAAGGCGCTGGAGGGCCGCCGGGAGGTCGGGTAGCGCGGCCCTTGACTCCGGCCCTCCCGATTTGTCATCGTGCGGGCACGCAGCACTGTGGTAACCCTCGACTAGAGTCCTGAACCGTCACGCATGGGGTGATCGACATGCTGAAATCGCTGGTTCTTCCTCCCGTGGCCCTCCTCCTCGCCCTGGGGCCGGTGTCCGCCGCCCGGGCGGCCGATCTCGGCGTCATCACGGGCAGCGAGAAGGGCACGTACTACCAGTTCGGTCTCAACCTCCAGGCCCTCGGCAAGGCCAACGGCTTCAACGTGACCGTGCATCCCTCCAAGGGCTCGGTTGAGAACGTCTTCGCCGTCTACCAGCGTCCGGGCGTCCCGATGGGGATCGTGCAGGCGGACGTGCTCGCCTTCATCGCCCGCGTCCAGACCGACCAGACCCTCAAGCGCATCGCCAGGAAGATCAAGCTGGTCTACCCGCTCTACAACGAGGAGATCCACCTGCTGGCCCGCAAGGGCATCGCTTCCTTCGATGACCTCGCCGACAAGCGGGTGGCCATCGGCCGCGAGGGCAGCGGCACCTACCTGACGACGCGGCTGCTCTTCAAGCTGTCGGAGGTGGCGCCGCGCGAGATGGTGAACATCGACACCGACGAGGCGCTGGCCGCGCTCAAGGCGGGCAAGATCGACGCGATGTTCTTCGTCGCCGGCCACCCCGTGCGGCTGCTGGCCGAGGGCGTCACGCCGGCCGACGGGCTGGCGCTGGCGCCCATCACGAACAAGGACATCGCCGAATTCTACCCGCGCGTCACCATCCCCGCCAACGTGTACGCCTGGCAGCCGCAGGCCGTCGAGACGGTGGCCGTCAAGGCCGTGCTCGTCTCGTTCGACTTCCGCCGGAACGACTGCGAGAACGTGGGCCGGTTCGCCCAGATCGTGTCGAACAACATGGAGTGGCTGACCCGGAACGGCCACCCGAAGTGGAAGTCGGTGAACCTGGAAACCCAGCTCAAGGGCTGGGAGCAGTACGACTGCGTGCGCAAGTACCTCCAGAAGCCCGGCGCCCGCGCGGCGGCGCCGGCGAAGACCTCCGGGGAGATCAACCCGGTGATGGACGCGATCCGCGAGATGCTGCGTGACTAGAGAGGCCGAGGCGGGGGCCCCGGCGTCCAGCCTCGTCGGCAGTTACCGCCTCGTCAGCGAGCGAGGCACGGGGCTCTTCGGGACGGTGTGGCTGGCCGAGGACGCGGTGAGCGGCCGGCCGGTGGCGATTCGCCTGTTTCCGCGCGCGCTGACGGGGAGGGCTCACGTCGCCCAGCTCGTCCGCCGCCGCGCTCGCGCGGTGGTGGACGCCTCGCGCGCCCATCCCGCGCTGGTGCGCGTGCTCGAGTACGGCACGACCGACGACGGCGAGCTCTTCGCGGTCATGGAGCGCGCCGAAGGCCGGCGCCTGAGCGACACGCCGGCCGCGCGCCGCCGCCCCGACGTGCCGGCCGCTCTTCGGCTGGCGGTCGAGATTGGCGGGCCCATCGAGACGCTGCACAGCATGGGGCTCGTGCACGGCGGGATCCGGCCGGGGAATTTCGCCGCCGCCCCCGGTGGCGTCGCGCTCATGGACGTCGAGACGATCGCCCTGCGCGACGCGCCGGCGCTCCAGCCGCTCGTCGCCGCCCACTCGCCCGCGGAGTACCTCGCCCCCGAGCAGATCCAGGGCGGCCCGGTGACCGACAGGACGGACGTCTACGCCTTCGGTGTCACCCTGTACGAGCTGTTGTCCGGCGCACCCCCCTTCGAGGCCACGGCCCGGGCGACCGTCCTCGACAAGCAGCTCAACGCGCCGCCGCCGGTACTGCGCCAGCGCCGGAGGCCGGTGCCGGTGTCCGTCGAGGCCATCCTGATGGAGACCCTCGACAAGGAACCCGAGCAGCGCCCCGTCATGGCGCGGGTGCTCAACCACATCGCGACGGAGGCGGGGACCGGAGCCTCGCGCTGGAAGCGCGCCGCGATCCTCGCCGCCGGCGGCGTCGTGGCCGCGGCAATCGCCGCGCCCATCGCATGGAGTGTCCTCGCCCCGCCGCCCCGCGCGCCGCTGCCGGCGGCGATGCCGGCTCATGCGCCCGCGCCGCCGGCGCCGGGCCCACCAGCGGAGGCACTCGCCGAAACGTCCTCGCCGGACGACGCGAACACCCCCGCGCCGCCATTCATCGTGGTGCTGCCGGCGCCGAGCGCGGAGGCGCCGCCGCCGGCCCCGGCCGCCGTCAGCGCCGTCGCGCCCGCCGCTCCGCGCGCGGAGCGGCCGCAACGCCCATCGGCGGTGGCGCCGGCGCGTCCGGGAGCATCCGGCCGGCCGGAGGAGCCTGACCCGGCCTCCGTCATCGACTGGTTGCTGAAGCGGCGGGGCGAGTAGCGTTCTGCCCGTCACGCGGTGTAGGCGCGCTGGACCGCGCAGATTATAATGGTCGGGTCGCGCTCGACGTCACTCCCCGGTAGCTCAGTCGGTAGAGCGCCTGACTGTTAATCAGGATGTCGCTGGTTCGAGCCCAGCCCGGGGAGCCAACTACTGCAACTACTTCTGGGCTCTCCCCTCGGTCTCGACAGGCTCTTGCGCTAAAATTTTGGTGGGCTCGGTGCTGGTGAGGCCTTCCAGGCGGCTGACGGAGTGAGGTAGGCGTAGCGCATCGTCATGGCCAAGGCCATCCGCCTGCGTCAGTCGATCGTCGGAACCTGTTCATCTGCGCGATGCAGATCTACCGCGTCGTTCTAGAGCGGCTTGACCTGCACCTTGCGCCACTTGATGGGGCCACCCTGGGCACCCTTCACGCCGGCACCGTACTGGAGCGCGAAAGGCCCGGACGCGTGCTTGCTGTCCTGGATGCTCACGGTCTGGACGCCATTCAGCTTGA
>DASTOJ010000072.1:0-3034 GCA_035762565.1 Candidatus Methylomirabilota bacterium
ACATCATCTCGCTGGCCGGCGGGCTGCCCGACACCACCACGTTCCCCGCCGAGGACTTCGCCGCGCTGATGGCGCGGGTGGCGGTCGACGCCTCGGCCAAGGCGCTCCAGTACGGCCCGACCGAGGGCCTCGACGAGGTCAAGGACTGCATCGTGCAGGTCATGGCGGCCGAGGACATGGAGGTCGAGCGCGAGGACCTGCTCGTCACCACCGGCGGCCAGCAGGTGATCGACCTCGTGTGCAAGACGCTGCTCGACCCCGGCGATGTCGTCGTGGCCGAGGCGCCGACCTACCCCGGCGCGGTGCCGGTCTTCGTCTCCTACCAGGCCGACGTCGTGCAGATCGAGATGGACGACCACGGCATGCGGATCGACGTCCTGCAGGCCGAGCTCGACCGGCTCGAGCGCGAGGGACGGGTGCCGAAGTTCATCTACACCGTGCCCTCGTTCCAGAACCCGGCCGGCGTGACCCTGTCACTGGAGCGGCGGCGGGAGCTGGTGCGGATCGCGCACGAGCGCGAGCTGCTGGTGCTCGAGGACAACCCGTACGGCCTGCTGCGGTACGAGGGCGAGCCGCTGCCGACGCTGTACTCGCTCGACCGCGGCGCCTACGTGATCTACCTCGGGACGTTCTCGAAGATCCTCTCGCCCGGGCTGCGGCTGGGCTGGACCGCGGCGCCGCCGCCGGTGCTCGACAAGCTCAACCTCGGCAAGGGCGGCGTCGACCTGTGCTCGTCCACCTTGTCCCAGCAGTTCGTCGCCACCTACTTCGCCGAGCGCGACTGGCGCGCGTACCTCGGCTCGCTGGTGGAGCTCTACCGGCGGCGGCGCGGCGTGATGCTCGACGCCCTGGCGGAGCACCTGCCGCGCGAGGCGACCTGGACCGAGCCGGCCGGCGGCCTCTTCATCTGGGCGCGGATGCCGGACTACATCGACACCACCGACCTGCTCGCCCGCGCGCTGCGGGAGGACGTCGCGTTCGTGCCGGGGCGCGCGGCGTACCTGGACGGCCGCGGCGGCTCGGAGATGCGGCTGAACTTCTCCGGGATCGGCGAGGACGACATCCGCGAGGGCGTGCGGCGGATCGGCAAGATCGTGCACGAGCAGGTGGCGCTCTACTCGACGCTCACCGGCGAGCAGCCGGCGGCGGCGACGGTCGTGGAGGAGCCGCCGAACGTGGTCGAGTTCCGGCGGCGGGCGATTTAGCGGGGCGAAGCCCCGGTCACCGGCGCCCGGACGGCGCCGGACGGCATCGGACGGGCCGTCCGGATGACGGCCCGGGCACTCTCATTGGTCGCCCTTGAAGTCCTCGGGCGTGACCTGGTCGAGGAACTCCTTGAACTTGTCCACGACCTCCTCGGTGTCCTCGACCTCGTGCTCGAACTCGATCGCGGACTCGGCGATGACGTCCTCGGCGGCGAAGATCGGCGCGCCGGAGCGGACGGCGAGGGCGAGGGCGTCGGACGGACGCGAGTCGATGTCGACCTCGCGCCCGTTGACGGTCAGCGTGATCGACGCGTAGAACGTGTTCTCGCGCAGCTCGGTCACCGAGACGCGCGAGCACGTGACCTCGAGCTCGCCCAGCATGTCGAACAGCAGGTCGTGGGTCATCGGCCGCGGCGTCGACGCTCCCTGGAGCTTCATCAGGATCGCCGCGGCCTCCGGGTGCCCGATCCAGATCGGCAGGAACTTGTTCGTGTCGACAGCCTTGAGCAGCACGATCGGCTGCTTGCCGACCATGTCGAAGCTCACGCCGTAGATGACCATCTCCTGCACGAGGGGCGCTCCTTCTCGGGGCCGTGACGGCCAAGTCTAGCGGTAGCCAGCACGTCTCCGGGGGGGCCTCAACCGCCGCGAAAGGCCCGCGCGGGCGGGCCTTCGAGGTGGGCGATCGTGGACTCGAACCACCGATCTCTTCCTTATCAGGCCAGCCGCCGCCCGCGGCGTGTTTTCCGCCCCGATCCCGCACTACGGCGCGGGATCAGCCGGCCCCACGGGCCTCTGGACGTCGGTGCAAATCACCTTCGATTTGCGCGGATCTCTGCCGATGTGGGCACCGAATGGGCCTGGTGCCCAAAGCGGTAGCCCGCCTGGGAGGGAGCTGGGTCGGATGAGGCGTACTGGTCGTGGGGCCAACGGCGGATCAATCGAGACCTCGCGGATCTAACCTGAGATCACGAGGTGCCTAGCGATCGTCGAAACCCCTTCGAGCCAGAGCTTGAGGGTGCGCCATTGGAGCTGACCTTCGACAGCAGATCGCTGTCGTCATTGGCCGGGCAAGAGCGCGACGACGTCGAGTTCTTGATGTCGTTGTGTCAGACCTCGCATGTCGACGGGCTGGTCGCGTGGGCCCTCCCTGGTTTCGCCGAGAACCTCCCTGCGGTGGAAACCCGGCCGACGCCAGGTCGCCCGGAGGATCTGATCGTGAGCTTGGCCGATGATCCAAAGGGGTTCATCGGCGGGGTCCCAATGAGCGGTCAGTGGGCGCGGATGGCCGCCGACTATGAGATGACGGACCGGCAAAGCGAGCGGTTGATCCACTACGGCCAAGTCACGTCGTTTCACTACCACGCTCGTCGTCACCTGTTCGTGACGGCGGACCGCCAGCTGCTGCGTGGCCGCGAGGAGGGGCCCTTCAAGCAGACCTGGCGCCGTCACGGAGTCTTCTCGGTTTACCAAGCCCTCGCGCTCGTCGGCGCGCTGATGCGGATTTACGGCCGCCCCTACGACCACGTTGAGCCGAACTATCAGCACTACCTCACGAACTACACGGTTTGCGCCCATCTCGCCGGCGCAGCCATGCCGAACCGCTTGCGCCTCATCCGCCACTGGCTGCAATCCGAGGGGCCCGAGCCGTCGAGGGTCAACGAGATGCCGCGCTTGCAGCAGTCGCTATACGACCGCGCCATCGACCTGCTCCGAGCCCGCGATTACACCCAGCGCGAGACCCTTCGCCTAGAACACAACAACGCGACCGTGGACGAGATCCTGTACCACCTGCGCGCCGCCGTAGCCTCCCTGGCCGCAGGCTGCGA
>DASTOJ010000073.1:0-18108 GCA_035762565.1 Candidatus Methylomirabilota bacterium
GGGCGCGCCCGCATGGCTCGCCTGTCGCCGTAACTCGCTCCGGGCACGGCTCGCTCGCCGTGCCCGGCGCTCGAACGGCGACCACGGCTCGCCATGATGGCGCGCCCGCGGTCCCAACACCCGACCCCCCAGCGTCGCCACGCTTCACGAGAGTCGCTGGAGCGCGCGGACGGCGCGCAGGACGTCGTCAGGGTCGGGCCGCACCTGGTAGTTCTGGCTGACGGAGAGCCAGCGCACGACGCCCGCGCGGTCGAGCACCACGGTCGCCGGGCGCGGGATGTCCTGGCCGTCCGCTCCGCCGCGCGCGTGCAGCAGGCCGTAGCGCCGCGTCACCGCGAGGTCGGTGTCGGCGACGAACCGGTACGCCAGGCGCAGGCCCTCCGCGAGCTTCTGGCTCTGCTCGTTGCGGTCCGGCGAGACGGCGACGATCTCCAGGCCGGCCCGCTCGGCCTCCGACAGCGCGGCTCCAAGTCCTTGGAGCTCCGCCACGCAGAACGGTCACCAGTAGCCGCGGTAGAACACGAGCACGACGGCCTTCTTGCCGCGATAGTCCGCCAGCGACACCGGCCGCCCCGTCGCGTCGGGGAGCGTGAAGTCTGGCGCCGGCTCACCCACGCGCAACACGGTCGGCGTGGCCGGGACGCGGGCGGCCACGAAGTTGAACCAGCTTCCGCCGAGGAGGAGGAGCATCGAGACGCCGAGCGCCACCCAGGCGTACCAGCGCCGCGACCGCGCCAGCGCCAGCGCGGCGAGCGCCACCGCCGCCGCGAAGCCCACGACGTAGCCCTCCGGGTGGTTGCGGACGGCCGCGACGCGGAAGAGCAGGACGTAGGCGGCGATGGCTCCGACCGCCACCACGACACTGAGCGCGGCGAGGCGGGCCGAGGTCATCAGAACGGCAGCACGATGTGGTCGAAGCCCTCGGCGTAGGCGTAGCCGTGGCTCTTGCCGATCTCGCTCCAGCGCTGGCGCACGCGGGCCTCCAGCGCCCTGAAGTCGCTGAACTGGCTGGCGTGACAGGCCAGGGCGCGCAGCTTGAGATCCATGACGTCGGAGATGTCGACCACGAGCTGCGGGCTCTGCCACTGCATGACGTAGACCTGCCGCACCTTGTGGGGCTCGAGCTCGGGCAGCAGCTCGGGGAACGCCATGTGGTCGCGCGCGAGGGGGTAGACGCAGTCGAGGGCGACGCCGCCCACGATGCGGTGGTCGCGGTGCGAGGCTCCCAGGTTGTAGGTGCGGGTGGGGCTCTGGCAGATGAGCAGGTCCGGGCGCCACGTCCGGATGTGGCGCGTGACCTCCCGGCGGACCTCCCGCGTGTCCTCCACCTCGCAGTCGGGGTAACCGAGGAACTCCACCCGCTCCACCCCGAGCGTGCGGGCGGCGTTGCGCTGCTCGTCGGCCCGCACGGCAGCCAGCCGCTCCGGCGTCATCGTGCGGTCGCCGGAACCCTTGTTGCCGTTGGTCACGATCACGTACGTGACCTCGCGCCCGTCCTTGACGAGCTTGGCGACGGTGCCGCCGGCGCCGAACTCCGAGTCGTCCGGGTGCGCCGTCACCACCAGCACGCGCTCGATCTTGTCCGCCATGACCGGTCCTCTCCCTGAGGACGCCGTTGAGACGCCGCGTTCCAGGATACCGATTCACGCGAGCCCGCGCGCTATAATCGCCCGCGATGCCAGTCGCCCGCGGGCGCCGGACGGCGATTGCCCTGCTGGTCGGGCTGCTCGCGGGCGCGCTGCTCCTGGCCCTGGCGCCCGCCGCTCCCGGCGCCGTCCGCGTGGCGGGCGTGAGCCTGCTGTGGTGGTACGTCGGGGGCGCGGCGCCGCTCGCCGCCACCACGATCGCGCTGGCGGTCCTGCTGCGCCGCGGCGGATGACGGCCGGGCCCGCGATCTGGCTCCAGCCGGCGCTGCTGGCCACGCTGGCGCTGCGCGTCGCCGCCGGCGAGGCCGACGCGCCCTGGCTCGTGCTCGGTGCGCTGATCGCCCCCCTCGTCGCGCTGCTCGCACCCGCGCGGCGGCCGCCGGCGCCCGGGCCCGTCACCGCGACCGCGGCGGCCGCCGCCGTCGTGGCCCTCCTCGCCGTGAACTTCCTGCTGGCCGCCGACACCGCCACGCTGCTCGGCGGCGCGCCGTGGCAGGGCGTGATCCTGGCCGCGGCGCTCGCGGTGCTGGCCCCGCTGTCGCCGGCGCGCCGGCTGGGCGCGTCGGCGCTCGTGCTGGGGCTCGTCGCGCTGGTGCTGCCGCTGGGCGCCGTCGCGCTCGTCACCGCGACCGCGCCGTGGACGGCCTGGAGCCGCGGCGGCCTGCGGCCCGCCCTCACGTTCGCGCCGGGGAGCGCGTGGGTGCACGACGGCGAGCGCTTCCCGCGGCCCGCGCGGCTGACGTTCGCCGAGGGCCAGCGGGTGACCGCGCTGACCGCCGGCGTCTATCGCGTCGTCGAGCGCGACGCCGCGCCGCCCACCGTGCGCGACTGGCGGCTGGCATCCGGCGAGACGCTGACGCTGCGTCCGGGCGACGAGCTGAGCGTCGGGGCCGGCGCCCGGCTGCGCTTCGAGGCGGGCCGCCGCGTGCCGGGCGCGCCGGCCTCGGGGGTAGCCTGGGCCGACGCGCCGGCGCGGGGGCCGGGCATGCTGCCCGCCGCGCTCGGCGGGCTCATCACGCTCGGCGGCGGTGCTCTCGCCCTCGTGCCGGGCGTCGCGCGCCGCGGCTCGCCGGCCGTGCCGGCGCCGGTGCTGCTTCTGGCCGGCATCATCGCCGCCGCGGGCTGGGGTGTCTACGCGGCGGCGGCCGCCTCCGACATGACGCTGAGCGGCTCGCTGCCGGTCCCCTGGCTGCGGCTGCCGCCGCTCGCGCTCGGACCGCGCACGGGAGCCCCGCTCGCGACGGTGGCCGTCGCGGGCATGGGCTTGCTCCTCGTGTCCGCGACGGTGGCGTTGCGCTGGCGCCTCGCGGCGGCCGCGCGACCGGAGCCCACGCTGTGGGTCACGGCCGTCGTCGTCGCGGCGGCGCTCACCGCCTGGCCGGTCGACCCGTGGCGGCTGCTGACGCTCGGCCTCGGTCTCGCCGCCGCGCTGTGGATGCCGTCCCTGCTCGCGACGAGCCGGGCGGGCGGCGCGACGGGCTCGATCGTGGGCGGCGCCGTCTTCGTCGCCCTCGCGGCCGTTCCCGCGCTGGCGCCGATCCCTTCGTCCCCCACGTGGCTCGAGGTGTTGACCCGCTACCCCGCGCTGGTGGCGCTCCCCCTCGGGTGGGCCGCCGCCCGCGCCGTCGACGGCGCGGCGGGGGACGAGCCTCGACGCTCGCCCCACGGTGGATCGGGCGCATAATACGGAGAGCCATGGCCAGCGACCGGATCGTCGTCCGCGGGGCCCGCGAGCACAATCTCAAGGACATCGACGTGGAGATCCCGCGCGACCAGCTCGTGGTCATCACGGGGCTGTCGGGCTCGGGCAAGTCGTCGCTCGCCTTCGACACCATCTACGCCGAGGGGCAACGCCGCTACGTCGAGTCGCTCTCGGCCTACGCGCGCCAGTTCCTCGAGCAGATGGAGAAGCCCGAGGTCGACTCCATCGAGGGCCTGTCGCCGGCGATCTCCATCGAGCAGAAGACGACCTCCAAGAACCCGCGCTCGACGGTGGGCACCGTCACCGAGATCTACGACTACCTGCGCGTGCTGTTCGCCCGGGTCGGGGTGCCGCACTGCCCGCGCTGCGGTCGCGTGATCTCCGCGCAGACGGTCCAGCAGATGGTGGACCGCGTGCTGACGCTGCCGGCCGGCACCCGCCTGCTGGTGCTGGCGCCGGTCGTGCGCGGGCGCAAGGGCGAGTACCGCAAGCTCTTCTTCGACCTCCAGCGCCAGGGCTACTCGCGGGTGCGCGTCAACGGCGCCGTGCGCGAGCTGGGCGAGGAGATCGACCTCGACAAGAACCGCAAGCACACGATCGAGGTCGTGGTCGACCGCCTGATCGTCCGCGACAACCTCGGCGCGAGGCTGGCCGACTCCCTGGAGACCGCCCTCCGCCTCGCCGACGGCGTCGTCCAGGTCGAGCCCGTGGGTACCGACGGGAGTACGCAAGGCGCTTCGGAAGGCACCACGGAAGGCAGTACGGGTGGACGTGACACAGCGCGAACGGGGGGGTCTGGGGGGAGCGGAACGCGCCCCCCAGTCAGACAATCAAGGGCGTCGTCAAGTCTCCCCAGCGCTAACGACGCCCCAGCAAGCAAGACAAGAAGCTCCACCAACCTCGAAGAGCCGATGGTCTTTTCCGAGCGGCTGGCCTGCGCGGAGTGCGGGATCTCGTTGCCCGAGGTCTCGCCCCGGATGTTCTCCTTCAACAGTCCCTACGGGGCCTGCCCCGAGTGCGGCGGCATCGGCACGCGCTGGGAGATCGACCCCGAGCGCCTGGTGCCCAACTCGGCACGCTCGCTGAAGGCGGGCGCGCTGGCGCCCTGGGCGGGGGCGCGGGAGACGGCCTACTTCCGGCAGACGCTGCAGGCGCTGGCCCGCCGCTGCCGCTTCTCGCTCGACGACTCGTGGTCGAAGCTGAAGAAGAGCGCGCGCGACGCGATCCTGTTCGGCGACCGCGACGGCTTCGAGGGCGTCGTGAAGATCCTCGAGCGCCGCTACCGGGAGACGCAGTCCGAGGACGCCCGGGCCGAGGTCGCGGCGTTCATGGCCGAGCGCCCGTGCCCGGCCTGCGGCGGCTCACGGCTGCGGCCGGAGTCGCTCGGGCTCATGGTCGGGGGCCGCTCGATCGCCGGCGTGGTGCGCCTCACGATCAAGGAAGCGCGGACGTTCTTCGCCGAGCTCACCCTGGGCGAGCGCGAGGCCGCCATCGCCCGGCGCGTGCTCAAGGAGATCCGCGAGCGGCTGGGCTTTCTCGTGAACGTCGGTCTCGACTACCTCACGCTGGACCGGCCGGCCGGCACGCTGTCGGGGGGTGAGGGACAGCGGATCCGCCTGGCGACCCAGATCGGGTCGAGCCTCGTCGGCGTGCTCTACATCCTCGACGAGCCGTCCATCGGCCTCCACCAGCGCGACAATCGCCGGCTGCTCGACACGCTCAAGCGCCTGCGCGACCTGGGGAACACGGTGCTCGTCGTGGAGCACGACGAGGAGACGATCCGGGCCGCCGACTACGTCCTCGATCTGGGCCCGGGTGCAGGCGAACTCGGTGGCCACGTCGTCGCCGTGGGCACCCCGGACGAGATCATCGCCAACCCCGCCTCGCTCACCGGCCAGTTCCTGTCGGGCGCGCGCGAGATCCGCGTGCCGGTGAACCGGCGGCGCGGCAACGGCCAGCGCCTGACGATCCACGAGCCGCGCGAGCACAACCTCAAGGGCATGACGGTGACGATCCCGCTGGGGACGTTCACCTGCGTCACCGGCGTTTCGGGCTCCGGCAAGTCGACCCTGGTCAACGACATCCTCTACCGGGCGCTGGCCCAGATGCTCTACCGCGCCCAGGACCGCCCCGGCGCCCACGCCCGCCTCGAGGGCGCCCAGCACGTCGACAAGGTCGTGGACATCGACCAGTCGCCCATCGGGCGCACGCCCCGCTCCAACCCGGCGACCTACACCGGCGTCTTCACGTTCATCCGCACCCTGTTCGCCCGCACCCCCGAGGCGCGCATGCGCGGGTACTCGCCGGGCCGCTTCTCGTTCAACGTCAAGGGGGGGCGGTGCGAGGCCTGCCAGGGCGACGGCCTCGTGAAGATCGAGATGCACTTCCTGCCCGACGTCTACGTCACCTGCGACGTGTGCAAGGGCAAGCGCTACAACCGCGAGACCCTGGAGGTCCGCTACAAGGGCTCGAGCATCGCCGACGTGCTGGACATGACGGTGCGCGAGGCGCTGGCCTTCTTCGACGCGGTGCCGGTCGTGAAGAGCAAGCTCCGGACGCTCGACGACGTCGGGCTCGACTACATCCGGCTGGGCCAGTCGGCCACCACGCTGTCGGGCGGCGAGGCCCAGCGGGTCAAGCTGGCGACGGAGCTGTCGCGCCGGGCGACGGGCCGCACCCTCTACATCCTCGACGAGCCCACCACGGGCCTGCACTTCGCCGACATCGAACGGCTGCTCGACGTCCTCAACCGGCTGGTGGAGCAGGGCAACACCGTCGTGATCATCGAGCACAACCTGGACGTCGTCAAAACGGCCGACTGGGTGATCGACCTCGGCCCCGAGGGCGGCGACGAGGGCGGGCGCGTCGTCGCCGCCGGCACGCCCGAGGCGGTGGCCGGGCAGGCGGAGCGGTCCTACACGGGGCAGTTCCTGAAGCCCGTCCTCAAGGGGGCGTGACGGCGAGCGTGAGGAGTGGCGGCATGCGTCGAACCAAGATCGTCTGCACGATCGGTCCGGCCTCCTCCGGCGTCGAGCAGCTGGACCGCCTGGCCGCCGCCGGCATGGACGTGGCGCGGCTGAACTTCTCGCACGGGACCCACGCCGAGCACGCCGAGGTCCTGTGCCGCATCCGCGAGGGCGAGGAGCGCTGGGGCCGCCCGGTCGCCATCCTCCAGGATTTACAGGGACCCAAGGTCCGTCTCGGCACCTTCGGCGAGAACGGCGGGCGCCGGGTCGATCTCGAGCCGGGCCGGCCGTTCGCGCTCTGCCGCCGCCCCTGCGTGGGCACCGCCGAGCGCGCCTACGTCGCGCCGCCCACGTCCCTCGACGGCGTGAAGGTGGGCGACCAGGTGCTGATGGACGACGGCATGATCCAGCTCCGCGTCGAGGCGACGACGCCCGACGAGGTGCGCTGCCGGGTGGTGGCGGGCGGGCGCATCAGCGACCACAAGGGCCTGTCGCTGCCGCGGGTCGCGCTCCCGGTGTCCTGCCTGACCGACAAGGACCGGGCCGACCTCGCCTTCGGCATCGAGCAGGGCGTCGACTTCGTGGCGATCTCGTTCGTGCGCTCGGCCGCCGACATCGCCGAGGTGCGGCGGTTCCTCGCCGAGCACGGCGCCCGCCTGCCGATCGTGGCCAAGCTCGAGCGCCAGGAGGTGATGGAAAACCTCCCGGGCATCCTGGCCACGGTGGAGGCGGTGATGGTGGCCCGCGGCGACCTCGGGGTGGACGTGCCGCTCGAGGAAGTGCCGCACATGCAGAAGGAGATCATCCGGCAGGCGCGCGTCGCCAAGGTGCCGGTGATCGTCGCCACCCAGATGCTGGAGTCGATGGTCACCCACCTGCGGCCGACCCGGGCCGAGGTCTCCGACGTCGCCACGGCCATCTTCGACGGCGCCGACGCCGTCATGCTGTCGGCGGAGACGGCCACCGGCCGCTACCCGGCCGAGGCGGTGGAGACGATGGCCCGCGTCGCGGTGCGGGCCGAGACCGCCGTGCTGGCCGACGAGACGCGCGAGCGCCGCCGCGCCTGCGACGTCGCCGTCGGCTTCCCGGAGGCCGTGTCCGACGCCGCCGCCATGGCGGCCCGGGTGCTGAAGGCACAGGCCATCGTGGCCTTCACCCAGTCGGGGTTCTCGGCCCGGCTCATCTCCCACCAGAGGCCCGACGTGCCGATCATCGCCTTCACGCCCTCCACGGACGTGCGCCGGCGGCTGGCGCTGTCGTGGGGCGTCTCGTCGCGGCTGATCCGCAAGGTCGAGACGACCGACGAGATGGTGGAAGAGATCGAGAGCGCCCTGCTGGGCGATGGCTCGGTGCGCATCGACGATGTCATCGTGATCATCTCGGGGGCGCCGATGTGGGTCACCGGCACCACCAACCTCATCAAGCTGCACCGGGTCGGGGAGCGCCGCTGAGCCGGCGCCGGCGCCCCCGTCCGCCCGCGCCGCCGGTGATCCCGGCGCCGCCGGGGCCCGTGCGCGACGAGCGCAGCCGGGAGCTGTCGGCGCTCTACGCCGCTGCCGTCACCATGGGCTCGGGCAGCGATCTCGTCGCCACCGCCGAGCAGACGCTCGACGTCGTGCTGGCGGTGGCCGGCATGCACGTCGGCATGGTGTACCGCCTCGATGCCGCCCGCGGGCAGCTGGATCTCATCGCCAGCCGCGGTCTCACGGCGGAGCAGGCTGACCGGCTTCGGGAACGGTCCGTCGACGCCTCGCACACCGGCGAGGCGGTGCGGACCGGGCGGTACGTGGTGACCGACCTGACGGCGTCGCCGCTCGTCACCGACCCGGCGCTGCGGGCCGCGATCGCCGGCGGCCACTTCCACACCCAGCTGGCGCTGCCGATCTTCGACCAGGGCCGGGCGTGGGGTGTGCTGGCGCTGGTCTCGCCCGAGCCGCGGACGTTCGACGGTGATCAGCTCACGCTGCTCGAGGGCGTGGCCCACCAGGTGGGGCTGGCCGTCTCCCGGGCGGCGCTCTTCGCGGAGACGCGGGAGAAGACCCGCCGGCTGGAGACGCTGGCCCGCCTGGCCCAGGGACTGACCGCCACGCTCTCGGGCGACCAGGTCCTCGAGCGGGTCGTGGGCGCCGCCGTCGAGCTGCTGGGCGGCAGCCTCGCGCGCCTGTGGCTGCTCGACGAGGACGGCCGGCGCCTGACGCTCGGCGCCTCGGCGGGGCCGATGGCCGTGCCCGAGGGCCTGCGCGAGCTGGCCGTCGGCGAGGGCCTGGTCGGGCTCGTGGTGGCCCGCCGCGCCCCGGTGACGATACCCGATCTCCCCCGGGATGCCCGTGTCCGCAACACCGCGCGGCTGCGGGCCGAGGGCATCGTCTCGGCCGCCGGCGTCCCGCTGATGGTCGGCGACCGCATCATCGGGGCGCTGGCCGTGGGCACGCAGGCGACGCACGCGTACTCCGATGAGGAGCTGGCGCTGCTGCAGTCACTGGCCAACCAGGCCGCCATCGCCATCAACAACGCGCGGCTGTTCTTCGACGAGCAGACGCGACGCGCGTACCTCAACGCGTTGCTGGACATCAACACCAAGATCGGCGCCCTGGCCCCGACCGACACACTGCTCACCTCGATCGCCGAGGAGGCGGCGCGGCTGCTCGCCGTGGACAACGCCGGCTTCCGCCTGCTGGACGGGGATGACCTCGTGCTGGCGGGACTGGCCGGGACGGCGGCCCAGACGATGGTGCGCCCCCGGCTGCGCGCCAACGAGAGCCTGAGCGGGCGGGTGATGAGCGAGGGGCAGTCGCTCATGCTCGACCTCGACGACGCCTCCGGCATGGTCGCCGAGCACGTGGCGGCCGACCGGCGGCTGGGCTACACGAAGTTCCTCGGCGTGCCGCTGAGGCTCGGCGCGCGGACCATGGGTGTGCTGACGTTCCGGGCCCGGCGCGCGTTCACCCCGCGCGACCAGGAGCTGGCCGAGGCGTTCGCCGGCCAGGCCGCGGTGGCGCTCGAGCACTCCCGCCTCTACGGCGAGGCGCGCCAGCAGGCCGCGCGCATGCGCGCGCTGGCCGACCTGAGCCGCGTGCTCTCGGAGACGCTCGATCCCGACGTGGTGGGCCAGCGCGCCGCCGACAGCATCTGCGCGCTCCTCGGGGCCACGTCCTCGGCCCTCTACCGGCTGGCCCACGACGGCCGGATGATCGCGCTGACGGTCTCGCGCGCGGGCACGTTCGAGTGGACGCGCGTGCTGCCCCCGGGCCTGGGCCTGGCCGGGCTGGCCGCCGCCGCGCGGCGCACGTACGCGACGCCCGACGTCCTGGCCGACGGCCACATCCGCTACGACGACGGCATCCGCGTGACTGTCTCGGCCAGCGCTGACCGCGCCATGATGGGGGTGCCGCTGCTCGTGCGCGACCGGGTGTTCGGCGCGCTGGCGGTGGCCGACCGCACCGGCCGGGTCTTCGACGCCGAGGACACGCGGCTGGCCGAGGCGTTCGCCGCCCAGGCCGCCCTGGCGCTGGAGAACGCGCGACTGTACGCCGAGACGACCCGGCGGCAGCACGAGGCCGAGGAGCTGGCCCGGCTGTCCCGCACCCTGACCGAGAGCCTCGACGTCGAGGCCGTCGGGGCCCGGATCGCCGACAGCGTACGGGTGCTCTTCGACGCGCAGTCGTCGGTCCTGCGCGTCCTGCGCCCGGACGGCGCGCTGGAGGCGCGCGCCCTCGCCGGCCGCGTCGCCGGCGTGCTGCGGCCCGGTCACGTGCTGCCGCCGGGCACCTCCACCTCGGGCCGGGCGGTCGAGCTCGGCGTGCCGGTGATGACGCCGGACATGGTCACCGATCCGACGCTGGTGCTCACCGACGAGCTGCGCGAGCGCATGCGGGGTGTGGGCGATTTCGCCCAGCTGTCGGTTCCGCTGCGCGCCAAGGGCGCGACGATCGGCGCCCTCTCGGTCGCCGACCGGGCCGGCCGCCTCTGGAGCGACGCCGAGGTCCGGCTGCTGCAGGGCTTCGCCGACCAGGCCGCGCTGGCGCTGGAGAACGCGCGGCTCTACGCCGAGACCACCCGGCGTCGCCACGAGGCCGAGCAGCTGGCCCGCCTGGCCCAGACGCTCACCGAGAGCCTGGACGTCAGCGACGTCGTGGAGCGTACCGTGGAGAGCGTGATGCCGCTGTTCGGCGCCCACTCCTCGGTGCTGCGGCTCATGCAGCCCGACGGCTCGCTGGTGGCGCTGGGGCTCGGGGGCCGCGGCTACGAGGGTATCGAGCCCGGCCACGTGCTGCCGCCCGGCACCGGGGTGCTCGGGCGCGCGGCCGCCGAGGCCCGGCCGGTGTGGTCGGCCGACGTCTTCACCGATCCCACGGTGAGCATGTCCGACGAGCTGCAGGAGGCGCTGCGCCGCGCCGACGCCGGCGCCCACCTGGCGGTGCCGCTCCGGGTGAAGGGCATGGTGATCGGCGCGCTCGGCGTCGGCGACCGGCTCGGCCGCGAGTTCACCGAGGAGGAGGCCCGCGTCCTCCAGGCCTTCGCCGACCAGGCGGCGCTGGCGCTGGAAAACGCGCGGCTGTTCTCGCTGGAGCGCGCCCGGCGGCGGCAGATCGGCGCGCTGGCCGAGATCGAGCGCGAGTTCGCCGCCGAGCTGGACACGGGGCGGCTGCTCGACCTCATCGTCGAGCGGTCGGCCCGGCTCTTCGACACCGAGTGCGACATCTATCTCGCCGAGGACGATCGGAGCCTGGTGCGGCGGGCGTGGACCGTGGAGGGACCGGGCCCGGTGGCGATCCTGCCGGGGCAGGGGCTGGTCGGCAGCGTCGCCGCCCAGCAGCGTGGTGTCATCGCCAACGACTACCCGCGCTCGCCGCTGGCCCGGCCGGAGTTCGCGAGCCGGGTGCGCCACGCCATGGCCCAGCCCGTGCTCATCGGCGGGCGGGTGCACGCGGTCATCGTCCTCGCCCGCGGCGAGGGGGGCGATCCGTTCCAGGTCGAGGACCTGACGTTGCTCGAGAGCTTCGCCGCGCAGGCCGGGATCGCGCTGGAGAACTCACGCCTCTACCACGCCGCCGAGACCCGGGCCACGCGGCTGCGGGCGCTGACCCGGCTCAACCATCTCGTCTCCTCGTCGCTCGACACCGGCGACGTGCTGACCTCCATCGCGAAGGCGGCGGCCGAGATCATGAGCGCGCCGTTCGTGGGGTTCTGGGTCGCCGACGAGCCGGCCGGCCTGCTGCACATGCAGGCGTCCTCCGACGTCGTGGCCGGCGAGGCGGACAGCGTGACCCGGCTGCGGTTCGGCGAGGGGGCGGTGGGCTGGGTCGCCGTCGAGCGGCAGCCCCTCGCCATCGACGACCTCTTCGCCGACGGCCGGTTCGTCGCCCTCGAGTGGGCCCGGGCCCGCGGCCTCCGCAGCCTCTTCTGCACGCCCGTCCTCGACCATGAGCGGCTGCTCGGCGTCCTCGTCCTCATCCGGGACCATCCGTTCCGGTTCGGTCCCGACGACGAGGACCTGCTGCAGTCGTTCTCGGCCCAGGCGGCGGCGGCCATCCGCAACGCGCGCCTGTACGAGGACGCCCGGCGCTACGCCGAGCGCCTGCGCGCGCTGGAGGAGGTCAACCGCCTGGTGTCCTCCTCGCTCAACGTCGAGGAGGTGCTGCAGAACCTGGCGCGGGCCATCGCCCAGTTCTTCGACGCGCCGTTCGTCAGCATCTGGGCCCACGACGCCGGCAGCCAGCGCCTCCGGCGCGCCCTCACGTTCGGCGATCCGGAGCTGGCGGCGGAGCTGCACGACGACCTCGCGCCGGGCGAGGGTGCGGTGGGCTGGGTCGTGCAGCACCGGGAGCCGATCTTGTGGACCGACGCCTCCACCGATCCGCGCTTCGTCGACGCGGCCGCGCTCCGCAGCCGCGGGATGCAGTGGATGACCGTGTACCCCATCGCCATCGGCGATCGGATGCTCGGCGCCGTCGCCGTCCACCGGGGCGCGGCGTGGCCGCTCACTCCCGAGACGACCCCGCTCATGGGCTCGCTGGCCGCCCAGGCCGCCATCGCGCTGGAGAATGCGCAGCTGTACTCCGAGACCAGCCGGCGCCTGACCGAGACGCGCGCGCTGCTCGAGGTGGCCGGCATCCTGAACTCCACGCTGGAATCGCGCACCCTGCTCAAGCGGGTGACGCTGAAGGTCGCCCAGGTCTGCCGCGCGGACCGCTGCACGCTCGAGCTGTGGGACGGCGACCAGGTGGTCCCGCTGATGTCGCAGTTCGCGGACGGGCGGAAGATCCCGCGCCTGTGGGAGCAGTTCCTGCACGAGCCGGCCGGCCCCCCGGCCGCCATCCCGGCCAACGCCCACGTGATCGAGACCCGCCAGCCGCTGGTGATCGACGACTGCGCGACGTCGCCGCTGATCCCGCGCGCCTGGGTGCAGGCGTTCGGGCTGCGGGCCTGCCTCATGGTGCCGCTGCTGCGCCAGGACCGGGTCATCGGCGTCATGACGCTCGACTACTGCGAGCGCCCCGCGCGCTTCCAGGACTGGCAGCGGGACCTGGCCCAGGCCATCGCCGGGCAGCTGGCGTTCGCGCTCGAGAACACGCGGCTCTATGCCGAGGCCCAGGAGCATCTGCGGGAGACCCGCACGCTGCTGGCGGTGGGCCGGGTGCTGTCGCAGCAGGAGCCGACCGACGTCGTCCTGCGCGGAGTGGCGGCCGAGGTCGGCCGCGCGTTCGGCGCCGACATGGTCGGCGTCTACCTGGTGGACGAGGGTGGCCGGGTCCTCTCGCCAGCCGCCGGCTACCACGTCCCCAAGGACCTCGTGGACTTTTTCACCCGGCGGCCGCTCGATCTCGAGCGGGCCCAGGGCCTGCTGCCGGCCTGGCGGGCCGGTCGGGCGACATCCAGCGCCGACGTCCACGCCGACCCGCGCTTCGACCCCGAGTGGTCCGGCGCGCTGCCGCCGCACTCGGTGCTGCTGGCGCCGACGATGGCGCACGGCCAGCCGATCGGGGGTCTGTTCCTGGTGTGGTGGCGTACCGGCCGGACCTTCCCGCCCGCCGAGATCCACCTGCTGGAGGGCATCGCCGCCCAGGTTGGCCTCGCGATGGAGAACGCCGAGCTGGCCCGCCAGACCCAGGCCAAGCTGGCCGAGACCGAGACGCTGCTCTCGGTGAGCCGCGCGGTCTCCTCGACGCTCGATGTGCAGAGCCTGGTCCGTCACTTCCTGCGCCAGGTCGCCACCACCTTCGGCGCCGACACGGTGGGCCTGTGGATGGTGGACGAGACCGGCCAGTGGTTGACGCCGCTGGCCGGCTACCGCGTGCCCCCCGCCCAGCTGGCCGCGCTCCGCGAGGTCCGGCTCTCGCTCGTCGACCACGCGATCTACGCCGAGGCCGCCCGCACCCGGCGGCCGGTGTTCTCCGCCGATGCCGCCAACGATCCGCGCATGCCGCCCATCATCCGCGAGGCGGCGCCGCACAAGAGCCACCTGTTCGTGCCGGTGGTGGCCAAGGACCGGATGATGGGCGGCTTCGCGGTCGTGTGGTGGGAGCGGCAGCGTGACTTCACCGAGAGCGAGTTCGCCCTCATGGAGGCCATCGCCAACCAGGCCGGGGTCGCCATCGAGAACGCGCGGCTGTTCGAGGAGAACCGGCGGCGGGTGGAAGAGCTGTCCGTGCTGCACGAGCTGTCGCGGGCCGTCACCGGCCAGCTCGACCGGGCGGCGCTGCTGGAGGCCCTCCGCACCCAGCTGGGCCGCGTCCTCGACGTCCGCAACATGATCGTGGTGGTGCGGGCCGACGATGGCGAGGACTTCGACGTGGCCCTGCGGTTCACCGATGGCGAGCGCGACGACAGCGAGCCGCGCCGGTACCGGCCCGGCGGCTCCGGCCTCATGCCGGCGGTGGTGGAGTCCGGGCAGCCGCTGCGGACCGACGACTATGGGGCCGAGTGCGCTCGCCGGGGCGTCAAGCCCTTCGCCGCCTCCGTGCGGCTGCGCCACTGGCTGGGGGTGCCGCTGAGCGCGCGCGACCGGGTGCTCGGCGTGGTGGCGCTGCGCAGCGCCGAACGGCCGTTCACGGAGGGAGACGAGCGCCTGCTGCTCAACATCGCCCACCTGGCCGCGCTCGCCCTGGCCAGCGCGCGCCTGTACGAGGACCGCACGCGCGCCTACGGCGAGCTGGCCGCCGCCCAGGACCAGCTGGTGCGGACCGAGAAGCTGCGGGCGCTCGGCGAGATGGCTTCCGGCGTCGCCCACGACTTCAACAACCTGCTCGCCTCCGTGCTGGGCCGCGCCCAGCTCCTCCTGCGCCGCGTGCAGGAGCCGCAGCTGCGCCAGTGGCTGCAGGTCATCGAGCGGTCCGCCCTCGACGGCGCCCAGACCGTGCGGCGGCTGCAGGAGTTCACTCGTATCCGGCGCGACCAGCCGCTGGTGCCGCTCGACATCAACCAGATCGTGCACGACGCGCTCGAGATCACCCAGTCCCGCTGGAAGGAGGAGCCGACCAGCCGCGGCATCGCGCTGGAGGTGCGCACCCGGCTGGCCGAGGTGCCCGCCGTGCTCGGCGACGCCGCCGAACTGCGGGAGGCGATGACGAACCTCATCCTGAACGCGGTGGACGCCATGCCGGAGGGCGGCATGCTCACGCTCAGCACGACGCTGGTGGACGAGCGCATCGAGGTGGCCGTGGCCGACACCGGCGTCGGCATGCCGGCCGAGGTGCGCGACAAGATCTTCGATCCCTTCTTCACCACCAAGGGGCCCCAGGGCACCGGCCTCGGCCTGTCGATGACCTACGGCATCATCTCGCGCCACGGCGGCTCCATCGCCGTCGAGAGCGAGCCGGGGCGGGGCTCGACCTTCCGCCTGTCGCTGTCGCGGGGGAGCGACGTGCAGCCGGTGGCGCCGGAGCGGCGGGTGGAGATGCCCGCCGTGCGGTCGCTGCGCTGCCTGGTCGTCGACGACGAGCCGCCGGTGCGGGCCGTGATCGGCGACATCCTCGAGTCGGCCGGCCACGCCGTGGTGACGCTGGGCGACGGCGCCGAGGCGATTGCGCGCTTCCAGGCCGAGCACTTCGACCTGGTGGTGACCGACCTCGCCATGCCGAAGGTGTCCGGCTGGCAGGTGGCCCGCGCCGTGAAACAGACGGCGCCCCGGGTGCCGGTGTTCCTCGTCACCGGGTTTGGCGTCGAGCTGTCGCCGGAGGAGCGCCACGCCCACGGCGTCGACCTCGTCCTCGTCAAGCCGCTGCAGATCCAGGATATTCTCGACGCCGTGGCCGAGGTCGCGCGCAGCGCGACCCGCTGACGCCGACCTGCCACCCCGGAGGAGCCGCGCATGCCCTACCAGACGCTGACCATCGAGCGGGCGGCCCACGTGGCCACGCTGACGCTGAACCGCCCCGACGCCTACAACGCGCTCAACCTGCCGCTGGGCCGCGAGCTGTTCGCGGCCTCCCTGGAGCTGGACGAGGATCCCGAGGTCCGCTGCATCGTGCTCACCGGCAGCGGCCGGGCGTTCTGCGCGGGCGGCGACGTCAAGGACTTCGTCGACAACCTGGGCCGCATCGGCGCCCACATCAAGGAGCTGACGACCTACCTGCACGGCGCCATCTCGCGCTTCTGCCGCAGCGACAAGCCCGTCATCGTGGCGGTCAACGGCGTCGCCGCCGGCGGCGGCTTCAGCCTGGCCTTGTCGGGCGACCTCGTGCTCGCCGCCGAGTCGGCGAAGTTCACGATGGCCTACTCGAAGATCGCCGCCAGCCCCGACGGCTCCTCGTCCTACTTCCTGCCGCGGCTGATCGGCCTGCGCCGGGCGATGGAGCTGTACTTCACCAACCGCGTGCTCACCGCGCGCGAGGCGGCCGACTGGGGCATGATCACCCGGGCGGTGCCCGACGGCGAGCTGAAGGCGGCGGTGGACGCGCTCGCCCGCGAGCTGGCCCAGGGCCCCACCCGCGCGTTCGGCACCGCCAAGCGGCTCTTGCACCAGTCGACGTGGGAGAGCCTGGAGACGCAGATGGAGCTGGAGGCCCAGGGCATCGCCGCCTGCGGCCACACCGAGGACTTCCGGGCCGGCGTGACCGCGTTCGCCGAGAAGAGGACTCCGACGTTCCGCGGGCGCTGAGCCCGCACACCGCGTACCCTCGCAGCGGGAGGAGACCCATGAAGCCGCGCCTGTACTACCGCCCGGGCTGATCGTCCTGCGCCAAGACGAAGGAGCTCCTCACGTCTTGGGGGATCGAGTTCGATCCCGTCGACATCCAGGCCGAGCCCGGCACCGTCGCCGAGCTGAAGCGCCTGGGCGTGCCGCGCGTGCCCGCCGTCGCGCTCGGCGACCGCGCCGTCCACGGCTGGAACCCCGCCGGCTACGCCGCGCTGCTGGGCGTGCCGTACACCGAAGCCAGGCAGCTGCCACCGCGAGAGCTGGCCGTGCGGCTCGACCTTATCTTACAGTCCGCGCAGGGGCTCGTGAGCCGACTCGACGCCCGCCAGCTCGACGTGATCCCGCCGGAGCGCAAGCGCTCGATCCGCGACCTGGGCTTTCACGTCTTCCGGGTGGGCCTGTCGTTCGTCGACACGATGGACCAGGGCCGCATGCCGGACACCTGGTTCGAGGAGCGGGCGCCCGTCGAGATGGTGGATGGCGGCGACGTCGCGCGGTGGGGCGCGCTCGTGCGGGGGCGCATCGCCGGCTGGTTCGAGGGGGCCGGCGACGACGAGTTCGCCCGGGTGCTGGAGATCTACTACGGTCCGCAGGGCGCCCACGACCTGCTGGAGCGCACCGCCTGGCACTGCGCCCAGCACCTGCGCCAGCTGTACGTCCTGGCCGAGCGCCTGGGGGTGACGCCGCCGTCGCCACTGCCGACCGAGACGTTCAAGGGCCTGCCGCTGCCCGACGCGCTGTGGTGACGCGGGCTCTCGACGCATGCGTACAATCGGACATTCATGTCGCCCCTCCTCGAAGCAGTCGGTCTGGTCAAGCAGCTCGGCGATCGGCGCGTCGTCGACGGGGTCGATCTGCGCTGCGCGGCCGGCCAGATCGTCGGGCTGCTCGGCCCCAACGGCGCCGGCAAGACCACGACCCTGCGCATGCTGTACGGGTTTCTGCGTCCCGACGGCGGCCACATCCGGGTTGACGGCGTCGAGCTGGGGCGGGACCTGGTCAGGGCCAAGCGGTCGATCGGCGTCTGCACCCAGGACGACACCTTCGACGGCGACTTCACCGTCGAGCAGAACCTGACCGTCGCCGCCAGCTACTTCCGGCCCCGGCCGACCGATCTCGCGCGTCGCGTCCCCCAACTGCTCGAGCGCTTCGACCTGGCCACCTATGCCCGGGCCAAGCCCGAGGCGCTCTCGGGCGGTTACCGGCGTCGCTTGATGATCGCGCGCGCCCTCGTGCATCAGCCGCGCCTGCTCTTCCTGGATGAGCCCACCACCGGGCTCGATCCCCAGGCGCGCATGGGCGTGTGGGACCTCGTCGACGGCCTGCGCGCCGAGGGCCTCGGCATCATCCTCACCACGCACTACATGGACGAGGCCGAGCGGCTCAGTGACGCCCTCACCGTGCTGGCCCGCGGCCGCGTGGTGGCGCAGGGCACGGCCAAGGGGGTGCTGGGCGACCTGGTGGGCGAGCACGTCGTCGTGCTCGACGCCGCGGCCGCTCCCGGCGTGGCCGGCTGGCTGCTCCAGCGCGGCCGCGGCGAGCCGGCGGGCGTGCTGGGCGCCTGGCACGTCCCCGTGTCGGGCGAGGAGCTGGCGGACTTCGCGCGCGCCTTCCCGTCGCTGCGCTACGAAGTACGGGTGCCGACTCTCGACGACC
>DASTOJ010000074.1:0-3718 GCA_035762565.1 Candidatus Methylomirabilota bacterium
CCGTCGCCGGCGTGGAGGCCGCCGCCGCCACCCTGGCGCGCACGATCGCCGACAACGCGCCGCTGGCGCTGGCCGGCATGAAGCAGGTGATCCTGCGCGCAGTCGCCGCGCGGCCGGCGGTCGTCCACGACGACCTCGACCAGCTCGCGCTGCAGGCGCGCCAGAGCGCCGACGCCAGCGAGGGCCGGCGCGCGATGCTGGAGAAGCGCAAGCCCAACTTCCGCGGCGAGTAGCGCGCGCCGCACGGAGCCGCCCATGAAGCTCGTCCGCTACGGCCGCCCCGGCGCCGAGAAGCCCGGTCTCATCGACCCCGACGGTCAACTGCGCGACCTCTCGCGCGTGGTGAAGGACATCACGCCGGCCACCCTGACGCCGGTGGCCCTCAAGCGCCTGCGGGCCGTGAAGACCGCTCGTCTTCCCGTCGCGCGGGGCCGCCCCCGGCTGGGGTGCCCTCTGGCCGGCATCGGCAAGATGGTCTGTATCGGCCTCAACTACACCGACCACGCGGCCGAGGTCGGCATGGCGCTGCCCAAGGAGCCGACCGTCTTCATCAAGGCGCCCAGCGCCGTCTGCGGCCCGGACGACCCGACCGTCCGGCCCCGCGGCGGCGCCAAGCTCGACTACGAGGTCGAGCTGGCGGCGGTGATCGGCCGCGACGCCCGCCACGTGGACGAGGGCAAGGCGCTCGCTCACGTGGCCGCCTACTGCATCGTCGACGACGTCTCCGAGCGCGCGTTCCAGATGGAGCACGGGGGCACCACGACCAAGGGCAAGAGCGCCGACACCTTCGGCCCGGTGGGCCCGTGGCTGGTCACCGCCGACGAGATCGCCGATCCCCAGTCGCTGGAGCTGTGGACGACCGTCAACGGCGAGCGCCGCCAGCACGGCAACACCGCCAAGATGATCTTCACGGTCGCCGCACTCGTCGCCTACGTCAGCCGTTTCATGTCGCTGCGCGCCGGCGACCTGATCTCCACCGGCACCCCGGCCGGCGTGGGTCATGGGTTCAAGCCGCCGCGCTACCTCCAGCCGGGCGACGTGGTCGAGCTGGGCATCAGCGGCCTGGGCGTGCAGCGTCACAAGATCGTGGAGGTGAAGTGAGCGACCATGAATGCCGTAGCTCGCGCCCCATCAACCGCCGGTCGCAAGCCGATCGCGCTTGGCCGCTTCCTCGCGGGCCGGTCGCCGCCAGCACCTCCACCAGCCGGCTGGTCCGTGCCTCGATAGTCGCCAGCTCTGCCCTCACGGGCGAGAGCCGCCCATCCCCCCGCTGTACCGTCCGCCACGGCGTCTGCTCACAGGCCGAGCCGCCACAACCGAATGCGCCATTCCGGTCACGAACAACGTCGCCCGCCAGTGGCCGTCGCCGTGAGCTGGAGATCCCAGCCCTGGCGTTGCAACCCGGCGGCAAGTAGCCTGATGCCAGCCCAGGAATCGAGCCAGCGATGAACCCCTCGGTCCAGCAGCTCGTCGCCGCGCGGTGACATCAACGTATCCCGCGGACATCAGTCGTCCCGGATGCCGGCGTCCATAAGCGTCGCTAGCGTCGTCGCGTAATTCCAGTAGGAAGCGACACCAACCATCTCCAGCAGCTCCTCCTTTGAGAAGCCGGCCTTCTCCATCTCTCGAAAGTCGCTCGGCGTGATGGTCTTCGGTTCACGGGCCATGCGCAGCGTGAACCGAACGATACTCCGTTCGCGCTCGCGGAGCGGCAGGGTATCGGGCAACTCGCAGAAGGCGTCGAGCGTACCTGGATTGAAGCCCATCGCGCTCAGCGTATCGCGACAATTGTTGAAACACGGCGTGCACCCCCGCACATGCGCGATGAGCATGCCGGCGATGTGCTGCGAGGCGCCAAAGCGGTTTGGGACCGGCACGAGGAGCTCACGGATCTGACCGTGGGCGGTCAGCAATCGCGGATGAGCAGCGAGCGCAAAGGCCATCGGCTCGACCCGATCCGTCTGCCGGCGCTCTTTCGAGCGCGCGGCGCCGCACGGGCTTCCGGCGCCATTTCGGGCTCGGTCAAGAGCGGGAAGAACCCCATAGACTTCTCCTTCTAGACTGTCCAGACGCGAAACGGTGTTGACTTTCGCTGTCCCGAGTGGTGGTGAATGAGGTCACTGCGCCGCGACCCTCCAAACCAGCGCGGCCGGAGTTCGACCGAGGAGGCGATAGCCCTGGTGCGGGCGCTCGGTGTTGTAGTACCGCGTGAAGCCGTCGAGTAGCGGCGACCGGAAGACCACGCGCCAGAGTTCCTGGAGAATCGTGCTTTGCAGCCGTTCAACGAAGCCGTTGGTCCAAGCATGGCGGGGCTTGGTGCGGGTGTGCCGGAGACCGAGCTGACGACAGGCCACATCAAAGACTCCCTTGAACTCCGGCCCGCCATCCGTAAGGCCCCGGCGCACCAGCTGGCTGACTGCTCTGCGCAGTATGCGGACGGTCATGGTGATCACTGGCGGAAGTTTAACGCTGGTCAGCGAACTCGCCGATGCGGGATGACACCCCCGGGCCGGCGGCCGTCCCCCCCCGGGGCTATCTGTGCGACACTACGCCGCGATGGAGAACTCCATGACGAATCGAAAAGCTTCGTGCAAAGTCGGACACTCCGTGGAGGCGAAGTGATGGCCAGGCGTCGGGTCGTGCTCACCGGGGCGGCCGGCTACGTCGCCCAGCGGATGTTCAAGGCCCTGGACGAGCGGTGGGACGTGGTGCCCATCGACATCCGCGCCACGACGCGCGACGGCCACAAGGTGCCGCGGCTCGTCGTCTCCGATCTCACGCAGCCCGACCGCAACGCCTACCGCGAGCACTTCCGGGGCGCCGACGCCGTCATCCACTGCGGCTTCGTCCGCGCCCCCGGGATGACGGCTGACACGTGGCAGGACAACAGCGACGCGAAGTTCCAGGCCGAGCACGCGAACGTCGCTCTCGCTTACAACGTCTACCGCGTCGCGCTGGAAGAGGGTGTCCGCCGGGTCGTCGTCTGCAGCTCCAACCACGCCGCCGACTACTACGAGCGCCTGGTGTGGGACGGCCGCGTCGACATGGTCACGCCCGAGATGCCCCCGCGCTCGGACAACTGGTACGGCTGGTCGAAGGCCTCCTACGAGCTGCTGGGCTTCGTGTTCGCCACGGGCAAGGTCGACGGCCGCAGGCTCGAGGTCGTCCAGTGGCGCATCGGCGGCCCCCGTGACGACGACATCGACCACGTCCAGCCGGGCGACATCAAGACCATGCACCGCGCGCTCGGCGCCTACCTCTCGGCGCGCGACCAGGCCCAGCAGGCGATCCGGATGGTCGAGACCGAGGACATCACCGACGACAACGGCGTTCCCTTCCTGATCGTCTACGGGATCAGCGGCAACACCCACCGGTTCTGGAGCCTGGCCAGCGCCCGGCGAAAGCTCGGCTACAAGCCTGAAGACGACAGCCAGGTGAACTTTGCCGACAAGATCGCGGCCATCGCCCGCGCGGCGAAGAAGCCATGAGCATCGTGCTCGGCACCGCGACGCCGGGCGGCGGCTTCCCAGTCTACGGCGACGCCGTGGCGGCCACGCTCACCGAGATCGATCCCTCGCTCGGCGTCGTCACCCGCAACACCAAGGGCAGCACCGAGAACGTGCCCCTGCTGGAGGCCGGCCAGCTCGATCTGGCGCTCGTGCAGGGCGAGGTCGCCTACGAGGCGCTCCAGGGCATCGGCCGGCCGCCCGCCGATCTG
>DASTOJ010000075.1:0-23565 GCA_035762565.1 Candidatus Methylomirabilota bacterium
CGGCGCCGTCGCCGGCGACCCCGTGGAGCCTGACGTAGACGGCGCCCCCGACGACGTCGGCCAGCTCCACGTCGACGCCGTGCGCGTGCAGGTGCCCGCGGACGGTGTCGAGGGCCTCCTCGGCGAGCAGCCGGCGGTCGACGGCCAGCAGATCGTAGGACGTCAGCAGCAGCCGGATGGCGGGATCGGCGGTCAGGCGGTTCACGAACGCCTCGCCGGCCATCGCCTGGATGGCTCCCACCAGGCGCGTGAGCGCCGTCCGGTGGATCGTGTCGATGCCCTGGAGCAGGGCGGTGAGCTGCGCGCGCACCTCGCGATCCGGATGCGCCTCCAGCGCTGCGATGAGCCGCTGCACCTCGTCGAGCAGGTCGCGGTCCTCGTTCATTGCCTCACGCGCAGCGGCCGAACCCGGTGCCGAGCACCTCGGCCGGCACGCCACCGCTCATGACACCGTGACGCCGGTCGTGGCTGGCCCGCCGAGGGCCGCGCGAGGCAGGCGCGCCACCGCGCCGGGATCGGTCGCGAGCGCCACGACCAGCTCGCACACCACGTCGAAGACGCCCGCCACCGCGTCGCTGAACGTCTCGCCGAACTCGTGCACCGCCGGCTCGACCTCGACGGCGATCACCTCGTCCGGCAGGGCCCCGAAATGGCGGGTGACGACCAGCGTGTTGTCGAGCGCGATCACGCCGGTGACGGCCTCGGTCACCGCGCGGTGGATCTCGTCGTCGCCCGGCAGGACGCCGTCCCAGCGGTACGCGGTCACCGTGCCCGGCGCCCGGCCGCGCTCGACCCCGGCCACGACGACCGCGCGCTCGAAGCGCCGGTCCGGCGGCTCGTCCTCGAGCCGCTGGCCGACCGCGATCGGGTTGTAGCTGAGGTCTTCCACCACGACGTCCCCGCCCCAGGAGCGGGCGGCGAGACGGTCGACCACGGCGACGCCGATGGAGTGATCCCGCAGGTTTCGATAGCCGACGCCCGCGACGACGACGCGCATCGCTAGCGCGGTCCGCGAGCCGGCGCCACCATCACGTCCGCTCGTCGTCCACGCCGCAGGCGCAGGTGTTCACCTCGCGGGTGATGACACCGGCGTCCGTGTGGATGTGGGTCGTGCACGGCATGCACGGGTCGAAGCTGCGGATCGCGCGCAGCACGTCGATCCCCTTGAACTGCCTGGGATCGTCGGTCTCCTCCAGCAGCGGCGTGTTGAGCACGGCCTCCTCGTAGGGGCCCGGCTGGCGCCAGCGGTCGCTCGGCGAGGCGTTCCAGGTCGAGGGCGTCAGGATCTGGTAGTTGGCCACCGCGCCCCGGTCGAGCGTCAGGTGGTGGGTGAGGTAGCCGCGGCCGGCCCCCCAGAACCCCACGCCCTGCTGCTCGCCGCGCCTGGGGATCTCGAACGGCGTGCTGGTGCGGGTGTCGCCGGCCTTCAGGCGGTCCATCGCCGCCAGCCAGTTGTTCATGGCCACGAGCGCGGTGAAGCCCGTGCAGTACGCGCGCGCCCGGTTGCGCTCGAAGGCGTTCCACACCGCCGGCACGCGCCACTCCAGCTCCATCTCGGGCAGCGCTCCCTGGGGCAGCCGCAGCTTGAGGGAGGTGCCGGTGGACTCGATGAACGGGTTGGCGGGGAGCTTGCGGGCCACCGCCGTGTTCCACAGCCGCGCGTAGGCGCCGGCCTCCATCGACTGGCGGTCCCAGCGCGGCGTCGTGTCCCAGGTGTACTTCTCCTTCCAGCTCTGACCCTGCGGCCGCGGCTTGGTCACCTTGTTCCAGGGGTGATAGGGCGACAGTGGATGGCCGGCCGGATCGGCGGCGAAGCGCTGACGCTGGCCGTTGCCGGTCCACTCCTCGTAGTAGGAGTGCTCCACGAACTCCTCGACGCCGATGTTGAGCCGGTGGAGATCCGTCGTGACCAGCTCGCCCTCGACGATCACGCCGGGGGTCGCCCACCGGCGCTCCCCCCAGGCCGGCGCATTGGCGTAGGTGGCGTCGTAGGCGTCCGGGTGATCGAAGATCCCCGTGTCGATCATGTTCGCGCGGCGCGCCCCCACCTGCTGGTAGGCGGGATTGGCCTGGTAGAAGAACTCGGTGAGGTCGTCCCAGATGGTCGCCAGCTTCTTGCTGTAGTCGAAGAACTGGGCCAGCCGGGTGAACATCTCGTTCATGACGCTCAGCGTGATCGTCGAGCTCATCCCGCCGGGCACGATCGTCTGGGGGTGCGGATACTTCCCGCAGATCAGCACGTAGGCCTCGCGGGCCACCCGGGTCATGTGCAGCGCCTCGAGGTACAGCTTGCCGCTGAGCGGGTCGAGATTCTCCATCAGCTCGCCCATCGTCCGGAAGCCGTGGATCTCGGCGTGCGGCGCCTCGGTGGTTCGCGCCCGCGCGAGCAGCGAGGGGTTGGTGGGCCCGACCATGGCCGCCGAGTAGTCGGGGCCCGCCAGCAGGTGCAGGTGCAGCGGGTGGTCGTAGAGGAACTCGAGCGCGAGGGCCATGTTGCGGACCAGCACGCCGAGCGGCGGCGGGACGCAGCCGATGGCCATCTCGATGGCCATCGCGGAGGTGACCGAGTGCACGCCCCCGCACACCCCGCAGGCCCGGCTGGTGATGTAGATGGCGTCGCGCGGGTCGCGCCCGACCATGATCACCTCGTAGCCGCGGAACAGCGTGGCCACCGAGCGCGCCTCGATCACCTTGCGCGCCTGGAAGTCGGCCACGGTGTGGAAGGCCAGGGCGCCGGCCACGCGGGTGACCGGGTCGAAGTCCAGGTCCTTGATGTAGCCGTTGCGCTTGAGCAGCTCCTCGACCCGCTCGGCGGTGAGCTGGGCCGGCACCCCGCGCGGCGCCGTCGTGGACGGCGCGTAGGGGTTGGCCACGCCCGCGCGCAGGTACGGCTTGCCCTGGGCGTCGAACTCGATCGGCAGGTTCTTGAAGCACATGGGGCCCTCAGTGCAGGCCGAAGCCGCGCGCCGCCCGCCCGACGTGGCGATCGGCCGACTCCAGCCCGCCGAGCAGCGCGCCCAGCGCGCCGTTGACGGTGGTGAGCTTCTCCGGCAGCGGCCCCGTGTGGTCGCGCACGGCCTCCAGCCCGTCGGCGATGGCGGCCACGCTCCGGCGGGTGTCGTAGAGCGCCCAGGCGATGGCGATCAGGTAGCCGGCGAGGGCGAGCACCACGAGCGCGACGGTGATCAGCGTCAGCGTCAGCAGCATGCGCGCCTCCTCATCGGCTTCGCTCCTCGAGTACCCCGGCCACCGTGTCGAGCTTGCGCTGCACGGCGCCCGCGGCGCCGAGCAGGTCGGTGGCGGTGGCGATGGTGTCGTCCAGCGCGCGGACGTTGCGCGTGTTGCGCTCGATGCCCGCCGCCGCCTGCAGCGCGTCGGCGGCGTAGCGCTGGATCGAGCGGGCGGAGCGCCACGTGCGGTGGAGCGAGTACACCGCGAGCGGGACGAAGACGAGCAGCGTGAGCAGCAGGCCGGCCCACCAGATGGTGGAGACCGCGTCGGGGATCCCGGCCGCCCCCGTGCTCATACCCGCGTCTGGCGCGAGACGGCCGCGATCACGCCGGCCAGGTTGGCGTCGATCGCCTCGAGCCCGTCGCGGATGGCGCCGAGGCCGCCGTTGAGCCTGGTCACGTGCGGCGCCAGCGCATCGGTCTGCCGCTCGATGGCCCGCAGGCCGAGGCGGATCTTGGCGAGGTAGTTCACCGGGGCGAAGAAGCGGGTGGCAGGTCCCCCGATCTGCTCCAGCGTCCGGTCGATCGCCCGCAGGAACAGCGCCAGGGCCACGAACAGGGCGGCGACGCCGGCGACCGAGAGCGCCGCCAGCACGACGAAGGGGTTCATCGCGCCGTCTCCTGCCCGAGCACGCACGCCGGACAGCCCGGGCAGCGCTCCGCGTGCGCCTTCAGGGCGGCGGTGGCGGCGACGGTCCCCCGGGCGGATGCGAGGATCCCCCCGGCGACGTGGATGGTGGTGTCGAGCAGGGCGATGTGGATGGTGCTGTTCGCGACCTGCTGCCCGACCGTCCAGATCGCCGCGACCCGCGCCAGCACCTGGCGCGCGGCACCCAGGATGAGGGCGAGGAGCACGGCCACCACCACGAGCACGAGGCCGTAGACGACGAGGGTGACGGTCCACATCCGCTGGATGGTGTCGGCCTCGATCATCTGGCCCTCCTGTCGCCGGCGATGGCGTGGCTCTCCAGCGCCTCGACCAGCTTCGTGGCCTTGGCCTCGATGTCGCGGACGGTGTCGCGGAGCGACTCGGCGACCTCGTTGGTGGTCTGCAGTTCCCAGATTGCGCGCGTGTCGTCGCGGATGCCCTCCGCCGCCCGCAGCGCCCGCGTCGCGTGGGCGGCGATGCTGCGCGCCGTCAGCCAGATGGTCACCAGCAGCGCGGCCGCCACCAGGACGACCGCGCCCCCGACGAGCATCCACAGCCGCCACGCCGCCCACAGCTCAGCGCTGGTCATGCCGGTCCTCGCGGCCCGCGCTCTCGTCGAGATAATCCTTGCGGTAACCGGGCCGGTCGACGCCCCAGAAGCGGTCCTGCTCGCCCGGCGGCCGCCCCGGCTTCTTCGAGCCCATCTGCTGCCACTTCGTGTAGAAGAACTTGATCGCGCGGTCCGCCGCCGTCTGCGCCTGCACGTGCGCCCACCCGCTCGGAACGTCGTGCAGGACGTCCCAGCGGTGCTCGCGGCTGGCCTCGCGGTTGGAGAGCCGGCGCAGGCGCCGGACGACGCCGCCCACGCCCCTGGCGGCCCACGTCGAGAAGACGGCGCCGGGCGGGGTCTTGTAGAACGGGCTGAACTTGTCGGGGAAGCCCGGCATCGTGCACCCGATGCAGATGCCGCCGGCCTTCATGCAGCCGCCCATGTGGTTGATGGCCCCCCGCACCACGATATTGCAGTTCACGACGGGACCCCAGCAGCCGATCTCGACCAGGCACTCCGGATCGCCGTAGCGCTTGGCGAAGATGCCTTCCTCGTAAAAGCCCGCGCGGGTGCAGCCCTGGTGCACGGTGTCGCGGAACAGCCAGGCGGGCCGCCCCAGCTCGTCGAAGGTGGGCAACGGGCCGAGCCCCTGCAGGAAGAGCAGCACGGCGAAGACCGTCTCGGTGAAGTTGTCACCCTGAGGCGCGCACCCGGGGATGTTGATGACCGGCAGCCCGAAGGCGCTGCGATAGTCCTTGCCGAGGTAGTCCATGACGCTCATGGCGCCGGTGGGATTGCCCTCGGCCGACGGGATCCCGCCCCACGTCGCGCACGTCCCGATGGCGATGGTCGCGGCCGCGTTGGGCGCCATCCGCTTCAGCCAGGTGGCGGTCGGCACCGGCTGCGAGCCCTCGCCGATCGCCTCGACGCCCATGGCCGAGAAGTAGCCGCCCGTCCGCCCGGCGATCCGCTCGTCGGCGACCGAGCCCTCGAAGACGACGACGTAGGGGGCGCCCAGGCTGCCCTCGGCGGCGTCGCGGAACGGCTTGACGAATTCCGCGCCCGCCTCGGCCGAGAGCACCGGGTGGTGCAGGATCACCTTCGGCATGGCGGGGACCGCCCCCGCCAGCAGCCCCTCGATGCCCGGGTTCGTGGCGCCGGCCACCGAGATCGTGCAGCCGTCGCAGCTCATCCCGGCCAGCCAGTAGACGTGGATCGTCTTGAGCGGCCCCAGCGGCAGGCGCTCGCGCCGGGTCTCCGGCTGCGTCTCCACGACCGGCGGCGGCCCACCCTTCACGACGTCACGCTCGAGGACCGTTGCCATGGATTCTTCCGATCCCTCCCCCCGGACTCGATCGCGCCGGCAAAGCCGGCGCTCGAAATCCGTGAGATCGCGTCAGCAGATTCTCGGGAGTTGCTCTCCTTGCAGCATATCCACGATTCTTCGGCCACCCACCGTTGTCTTCAGGACAACGAGGGCGGCGGCGTCCTCCACCACTTCACCGACGACGCGCGCCTCGCACCCTTCCGGATGCCGGCGCATCGCCTCCTGCACGCGCGGGGCGTCGGCGGCGGGGACGATGGCCAGCAGCTTGCCCTCGTTCGCGACGTAGAGCGGGTCGAGGCCGAGCAGCTCGCAGACGCCGCGGACGGGCTCCCGCACGGCGATGGCCGCCTCGTCGAGGACGATCCCGGCCTTCGAGCGCTGGGCAATTTCGTTCAGCGCGGTCGCCACCCCGCCGCGCGTGGGATCGCGCAGGCAGTGGATCTCGGCGCCGGTGGCGAGCACGTCCGCCACGAGCCGGTGGAGCGCGGCGGTGTCGCTTGCGAGCGTCGTCTCCAGCTCGAGGTCCGCACGCGCGGCCATGATCGCCATGCCGTGGTCGCCGATCGGACCGCTCAGGATGACCGCGTCCCCCGGCCGCGCGCGGTCCGCGGAGATCCGCTGCGTGTGCGCGACGAGGCCGATGCCCGTCGTGGTGATGAAGCAGCCGTCCGCCTTGCCGCGGTCCACGACCTTCGTATCGCCGGTGACGACCAGCACGCCGGCGGCGGCCGCGGCCGCCTGCATCGAGGCCACGATGCGCTCGAGGTCGGCCAGGGCGAAGCCCTCCTCCAGGATGAAGGCGGCGCTCAGGTAGAGCGGCCGGGCGCCGGCGGTGGCGAGGTCGTTGACGGTGCCGTTGACGGCCAGGGTGCCGATGTCACCGCCGGGGAAGAACAGCGGCGTGACCACGTAGGCGTCGGTCGTGAAGGCCAGCCGCGCCCCGTCCACCGCCACGACGGCCTGGTCGTCGAGCGCCTCCAGATATTCGTTGCGGAACGCCGGCAGGAAGCAGCGCGCGATCAGCCCGGCCGTCATCTTCCCGCCGCTGCCGTGGCCCAGCAGGATGCGGTCCGAGCCCGCCAGCGGCAGGGGACAGCTCAGCGCCGGCGCCGCGGCGTCAGAGGACATCGTCTTCCCCCAGCGCCACGTGGACGAGATCCCAGAGGACGTGATAGAGCGCCACGTGCGTCTCCTGGATGCGGTGGATGCTGAACGAGGGGACGACGAAGCCGTGATCGGCCAGGGCCACCAGCCGCCCACCGTCCTTGCCGGTGAGCGCGATCGTGAGCAGGCCGAGCGCGCGGGCGACCTCCAGCCCGTGCACGAGGTTCGGCGACTGGCCGCTCGTGCTGAGCGCCAGCGCCATGTCGCCCGGGCGGGCGAGCGTGCGGAGCTGGTCGCCGAAGACCCGGGCGAAATCGCGGTCGTTCGAGATCGCCGTGAGCAGGGCGCTGTCGGTCGTCAGCGCCAGGGCGGGCAGCGCCCGGCGCTTCTCGACGATCGGATGGCAGAACTCCACGGCCACGTGCTGGGCGTCGGTGGCGCCGCCGCCGTTGCCCATGACGTAGAGCCGCGCGCCACGCTGGAAGGCCACCGCCATCGCCCGGGCGAGCGCCTCGATCCGGTCGGCCTCGGCGCGGAAGAACTGCTCCTTGACGTCGGCGCTCTCGCGCGCCTTGCGGAGGATGGCGTCCTTCACGGCACGGAGACCGGCGCGCCACGGCGGCGGCCGTAGGCCAAGTAGGCGGCGCAGGCGCCCTCGGCGGACACCATCGTGGCCCCCAGCGGGTGCGCGGGCGTGCACTCGACGCCGAACGCGGGGCAGTCGTGCGGCTTCCTGAGCCCGCGCAGGATCTGTCCGCTGATGCAGGCCGCGGGCTCGTGGGTCTCGAGCGTGCCCACGTCGAAGCGGCGCTCGGCGTCGTGGTCGCGGAGCTCGTGGCGCAGGCGGAGGCCCGACTTCGGGATGGTCCCGATGCCCCGCCACTTCCGGTCGCACACCTCGAAGGCCGACCAGATCAGCCGCTGCGCCGCGACGTTGCCGGTCGGGCTCACCACCCGGGAGTACTGGTTCTCGACGCCCGGCGCGCCCGCCTCCAACCGGCGCACCGTCCGGAGGATGCCGTCGAGGAGGTCGACGGGCTCGAAGCCGGTGATCACGATGGGGATCGCGTAGTGGCGCGCGATCGCCTCGTACTCGCGTGTGCCCATGACCGTGCACACGTGCCCGGGGCCGAGGAACCCGCCCACGCGGTTGCCCGGCGACTGCAGCACCGCCGTGATGGCGGGCGGGACCAGCACGTGGGAGACGAGCAGCGTGAAGTTCGCCACGCCGAGCGCGCGGGCCCGGGTGACGGCCAGGGCGTTGGCGGGCGCCGTCGTCTCGAAGCCGATGGCGAAGAAGACCACCTCGCGGCCGGGGTTGTCCTGCGCGACCCGGACGGCGTCGAGCGGCGCGTACACGACGCGGACGTCGGCGCCCGCTGACTTCAGGCGGAGCAGGTCGGTACGCGAGCCCGGCACGCGCAGCATGTCCCCGAACGACGTGAAGATCACCCCGGCGCGCCCGGCGATCTCGTGCGCCTTGTCGATCTGCTCCAGGGGCGTGACGCACACCGGGCAGCCGGGGCCGTGCACCAGCTCGATCTCGGCCGGCAACAGGCGGTCGACGCCGTGCTTCACGATCGAGTGCGTCTGCCCGCCGCAGACCTCCATGAGCGTCCAGGGGCGGGTCGTCACGCGGCGGATCTCGGCGAGGATTCCCGCCGCCACCCGCCCGTCGCGGTACTCGTCGAGGTACTTCACGCATCCGTCTCCGGCACCTGCAGCTCGCCCAGCAGCCCCAGCTCCTCCAGCAGGCGGTACGTCCGCTCGGCCTCCTCGGGATCGACGCGGCTCAGCGCGAAGCCGACATGCACGAGGACGTAGTCGCCGAGCCCGGCCTCGGGCAGATGCTCCAGGCACACCTTGCGGAGGGTCCCGCCGAAGTCGGCGCGGCCCATGCGAATCCCGCGGTCCTCGAAGACCTCGATGACCTTGCCGGGGATCGCCAGGCACATCAGACGTCGCCCCTTGCCGCCAGTTGCCGGGCCGCCACCGAGGCCTGCCCGAGGGCGAGCCCGCCGTCGTTGGCCGGCACCTGACGATGACTGTAGACCTCGAAGCCGCCGGCCTCCAGGCGCCCGACCGCCGCCGCCAGGAGCCAGGCGTTCTGGAACACGCCGCCGCTCAGCGCGACCGCCCCGAGCCCCGTGCGCTCGCGGACCCGCGCGCACACCCGCACGAGGACGTCCGCGAGCGTCGCGTGGAAGCGCGCGGCGATCCGCGCGGCCGGCACCTCGCGCAGCAGGTCTTCCACGACACCGCGCACGACGTCGGTGGTACGGACGACGAGGGCGCCGCCGGTCTCCTCGAGGCGTGCGGAGTAGACACGGTCGGCCTCGGGCTCGGCGAGGGCCTCGAGCTCCATGGCGGCCTGGGCCTCGAAGCCGACCCGGTCCCGCACCCCGAGCAGGCTGGCGACAGCGTCGAACAGGCGCCCGGCGCTGGAGGTGAGCGGGGCGTTGAGGCCGCGGTCCGCGGCCCGGACGAGCACGCGCCAGGCCGCGGGGTCGAGCCGCCGCATGAACGCCAGGTCGAGCGTCGCCATCGCCTCGCCGTACGCCGCGCGCAGGAAGACGGCCGCCATGCGCCAGGGCTCACGGATCGCGGCCTCGCCGCCCGGCAGCGGCACCGGCTCGAAGTGGCCGGCGCGCTCGAATCCCGCCAGGTCGGCCACGAGGAACTCGCCGCCCCAGACGTGGCCGTCGGGGCCATGGCCCGTGCCGTCCCAGGCGACACCGATCACGCGACGGTCCAAGCCGTTGTCGGCCAGGCAGGCGGCGATGTGAGCGTGGTGATGCTGGACGGCGACGCGCTCGACGCCCTCGAGCGAGCGGGCGTAGGCGGTCGACCGGTAGCCCGGATGGAGGTCGTGAGCGACGACCTCGGGTGACAGGTCGAACAGCCGCCGGAAATGAGCGACGGCGTCGAGGAACGCGCGGAAGGCGCTCTCGCTCGTGAGGTCGCCGAGGTGCTGGCTGAGGAACGCCTGGTCGCCGCGAACCAGCGCGAACGTGCTCTTCAGCTCGCCCCCGCAGGCCAGCACGGGCCGGGGCACCACCACCGGCAGCCGGACGGCGAGCGGTACGTACCCGCGGGAGCGGCGCACGAGCCGCGGCACGCCGCCGGCCACGCGCGCCACCGAGTCGTCGCATGGCACCGCGATCGGCCGATCGTGGACGACGAACAGGTCGGCGAGGCCACGCAGCCGCCGCCGCGCCTCGGCGTCGAGGTGGACGATCGTCTCGTCGCTGGCGTTGCCGCTGGTCATCACGAGCGGGCGGGCGGCGGCCTCGAGGAGGAGCTGGTGGAGCGGCGTGTACGGGAGCATGACGCCGACCTCGCGACACCCGGGCGCCACCTCCCCGGCGATCGGGGATGCCGCGCGCCGGGCGACGAGGACGATCGGACGGGCGGGCGAGGCGAGCAGCCGCGCCTCGGCCTCCGACACGTGGGCGAGCGCGCGGGCCGCCGCGACGTCCTTCACCATCACCGCCAGCGGCTTCGCCCCGCGCCGCTTCCGGCGGCGCAGCTCGGCCACCACCGCCCCCGCCGTCGCGTCGCACGCCAGGTGATAGCCCCCCACGCCCTTGACGGCGACGATGGCGCCCGTCCGGAGCGCGGCGGCGGCGCTGCGGATCGGGTCCGTGGCCGGCATCACGGCCCCGCCGGGGCCGAGCAGCGCGAGCCGGGGACCGCAGGCCGGACACGCGATGCTCTCGGCGTGGAACCGCCGGGCGCCCGGGTCGTCGTACTCCTCCCGGCAGCGCGCGCACAGGACGAAGCCTGCCAGCGTCGTCCGCTCCCGGTCGTAGGGCAGCGCGCGGACCACGGTGAATCGCGGCCCGCACTCCGCGCACGTCAGGAGGGCATAGCCGTGGCGCCGATCGCGAGGGTCGGCCAGCTCGCCGAGGCACGCCTCGCAGGCGGCCAGGTCCGGCGCCGGACACAGCCGGGCCTCGCCGTCGCGCACGCTGCCGCCGATCTCGAACGCGCCGCCGGCTCCGCGCGGCTCGTCCCAGCGGACCCTGAATCCGTTGTGCCGGCCGGTGGCCGGCGCCCGGGCTTCCAGCTCGCGGACGAACCGCCGGAGCCTGTCCTCGTCGCCCTCGACCTCGATCAGCGCGCCCTGGAGCGAGTTGCGGATCGACCCGGGGAGGCCGTGACGGACGGCGACGCGGTGGACGAACGGCCGGAAGCCGACACCCTGGACGACGCCTTCGATCTCGATGGTGCAGCGGCGCACACGCGTCGCGTCGAGCGAGATGCTACTGGAGACGCCCATCGTGCTCCTGTCCACGCGCGCAGAGTGTGGGCACAGTGTAGGGGTGGGGCAGGAGCGGGTCAAACAACCGTGCGGGCGTCAGTTCGAAATTTCGAACGGGCGTGGGCCGGAGGCGCGTGCCGGTCGACACCGGCACGGCCTCGGTCCGGGCTGGCCTCGATCAGGCGGCCTTGACTTCGATCGTCCTCGGCGTCGCGGCCTGCGGCGCGGGGATCCTCACCTCGAGCATGCCTCTCGCGTACTTCGCCTCCACCTGGGCGGCGTTGACGCCCTCGGGGAGGGCGAACGTCCGCTGGAAAGCGCCGTACGCGACCTCGCGGACGAAATAGTCCTTGCCCGCGGTGTCGTGATCGGCCGTGCGCTCGCCCTTGACGGTGAGGACGTCGTCCATGAAGGACACCTTCACGTCCTCCGGATTCACGCCCGGCAGGGCGAGCTGGATGACGTAGGTGCCGTCCTCCATCCGTCCCTCCGCGGCGGGAAGCCACGACGGACGCTGAGCTGCCTCATCCGGGGCGCCACCGAAGAAGCTGTCGGGTAGATCGTTGACGTCGTGGTGGAAGTGGAACTGCCGGGTCGGGGACCAGCGAAGCATCGTGTTCATGGTGCTCTCCTCTCGAAGATCTGTTGTCGTACCGCCGGGGCTCCCGCGCTCTGGACGACCGTTTCCGTCCTGCTCACCGCGCGGCCCCGAGGTACATCGACATGAAGTGCTCGCGCTCCGATTCCAACGTTCGTCGTCGGTCACGTTCGAGGGTCGTCCGCACTCGGAGGTCCGAACCAGTCAGGCACGCCTCGTAGTACCGCCGGAGCCCCTCGGCGCCACCCGTTGCAAACGCGCTTTCCGCCTGCTCCTTCAGCTCCCAACCAGAGATCAAGTCCTTGCCGCCTTCGTATACATCCAGAACGACCGCCAGCATTGCCGCCCCTCTGTCCACTTCCACCCTCGTCGTCTCCTCTCGCCACCCTCGATCGGTGGGTGGCCGTAATCTTGTCACCCCTGCGGCCTCAGTCCTGCTCGACGCGCCACGCTGCGCTGGTGGCGAACCGCCCTGGCCTGACCCTCGACGCTGGCGAGGAGGGCCGGGTGGTTGTCTCGCCTCAGCCCCACTTCGATGAGGGCCCGAAGGACGATCTGGAGGCTCACCGGGAGCTTGAGCGCGGTCGTTTCCTTCCCGGCCAGGACACGGGCCCGGTCCAGGACGTCCTGCTTGAGGACGAGGAGGACTTTCGCCTTGTTCGTGAGCATCACCACCCCGGCTATGGGTATATGAGTTATATCCGATATATAAAATATATTACTAAAGGCCCGCAAGTCAAGCGGGATCGCGCGGGAGGCGGGGACGGGGATACCCGGTCAGGAGGACGACCGCGGCGCTTGAATTAGCCGGCGGCGGTGGCCATCGCCCGGAAACCGGCGTCGCGCGCGATCAGCTCGTCGTACGAGCCGACCGCGGCCAGCCGGCCGTCGCGCAGCAGGGCCAGGCGGTCGCAGCGGCGGACGGTGCTGAGGCGGTGGGCGATGACGACCAGCGTCTTGACGCCGCGCAAGGCCTCGAGGGCGTCGATCAGCTCGCGCTCGGTGGCGGTGTCGAGGGCGGAGGTGGCCTCGTCGAAGACCAGCACGTCGGGCTCGTGGTAGAGGGCGCGGGCGATCGCCACGCGCTGGCGCTGGCCGCCCGACAGCCGCGTGCCCCGCTCGCCGAGCAGGGTGTCGAGCCCGCGCGGCAGCACGGCGACGACGTCGGCGAGCTGGGCCAGCTGCACGGCGGCCGTCACTCGTCGCTCGTCGATCTCGGCGTCGGCGATGCCGAAGGCCACGTTGCGGCGCAGGGTGTCGTCCAGGATGAACGGCTCCTGGGCGACGTAGCCGAGGTGCCGCTGCCAGGAGCGGAGCGCGCCCGCGATGTCGCGGCCGTCCACGGTGATCCGGCCGGCCGTGGGCTCGAGCAACCCGAGCAGGAGATCGACGAGGGTGCTCTTGCCGGCGCCCGAGGGCCCCACGACGCCGATCGACTCGCCCCGGGCGATCGTCAGGCTCACGTCGACCAGCACGGCGTCGCCCGCGCCCGCGTAGGCGTACGACACGCGCTCCAGCGTCAGCGCGCGGGTGAAGCGGATCGCCTCGGACCCGGCGGGCCCGGCGGCCGGCGGGGGCAGCGCGGCGAGATCGGCGCGCAGGTCGTGGATCCAGCCCCGGCTGTAGCGGAGCTCGGCGGCGTAGAGCATGAGGCGGTTGGCCGAGGGGATCACCCGACGGGGCGGCCAGGTAGGCGGCGAGCAACCGGTGCGAGAGCTGGCGCACCGAGCGGTTGAGGGCCTGCTCCTGCACCCACGTGACGCCCGCCAGCAGCACGGTGCGCGCGACGTAGAACGCCATGACGAGCAGCGTGAAGGCCAGGATGACCGAGGGGCCGTCCTGCCACGGCAGGCGCGCGTAGATCCACGACGCCCCCGGCAGCGTCGCGGCCCGCGCGGGGTCGCCGAGAATCGTGATCAACCCGAAGGCCGCGCCCGCGCCCACCGCCTCCGCCACCGCTGCGGCCAGGGCGAGGGGAACGAGCGCAGCCCAGCGCCAGCGCGCCCGCAGCGACAGCAGGCCCAGGCACGCCTGGACGTCGCTCAGCATCTCCGCCATGCTCTCACGGGCGACGCTCTCGCGATAAGATACGGCGAGCCTGCTGACAGGAGGGTCCTCATGGCCAAGCGCGGCTTCCGGATCATGGACAGCGACCTGCACACGATGGAGCCGGACGACCTCTGGGTGAAGTACCTGGACGAGCCGTTCCGGAAGTTCGCGCCCGTGTTCAGGCGGGGCGGCGAGCGCGCGCCCAACCAGCCCACCATCGAGCTCGCGGGCCTGACCATCGGCGAGATGAGCGTGCGGCCGGCCTCGGCCGCGGTGGGCGCCGACCTGCACCGCCGCACGGTGGCCAAGCATCCCCACAACGCGGTGGCGATGGCCCGCGGCTACGACGCCGAGTCGCACCTGGCGGCGATGGACATCGAGGGGATCGACGTCGCGGTCCTCTACGGCACCCGCGGCCGCCAGGTGCTGATGCACGACGACCTCGACCCCCGCGTGGCCGCCGCCCTGGCGCGCGCCCACAACGACTGGACCCGCGATTACTGCGCGCGCGACCCCGAGCGCCTGAAGTTCGCCGCCCAGGTCGCCTTCCATGACGTGCCGTCGGCGGTCGCCGAGGCGCGGCGCGCGGTGCGCGAGCTGGGCGCCGTCGCGGTGATCGGCAATCCGAACCCGATCAACGGCCGCCACGTCCACGATCCCGAGATGGAGCCGCTCTGGAGCGCGGTCGAGGAGCTGGGCGTCCCGGTCGGCTTCCACCCGACCGGCCAGTCCTCGCTGCGCGACGACATCGCGCGGCGCGTGCTCGACCATCCCAACGGCCGGCTCATCGGCAGCGCCGCCCGCAACCCGATGGAGCTGATGCTGGCCTTCGCCAGCATGGCCGCCGGGGGCGTGCTGGAGCGCCATCCCGGCCTGCGCTGCGCCTTCCTGGAGGGCACGTGCGGCTGGCTGCCCTGGTGGCTGTGGCGGCTGGACGAGGCGTGGGAGAAGTTCGGCCCGGGCTCCGACGTCAAGATCTCGGCCCGTCCCAGCGAGTACTTCTTCCGCCAGTGCTACGTGGCCACCGACGCCGACGAGAAGGTGCTGCGCCAGGTGGTCGAGGCCGTCGGCGACGACAACATCGTCGTGTCCACCGACTACCCGCACTCCGACGGGCTCTTCCCCGACGCGATGGACGAATTCATCGGGCTCGAGGGCGTGAGCGACAAGACGAAGGCCAAGATCCTGTGGGACAACTGCGCCCGCCTGTACCCGCTGGCGGCCGGCCGCTGACCACGGCGCTCGTCGCGCTCGGCGTCGGCCTCGCGCTGACCCTGGCCAGTGTTGCCGGCGCCCAGCCGGAGCGCGCTCCGACCGAGCGCGCCCAGCCCGAGCCGTCGGTGGAGCTGACCGAGGCCGCGGTGATCGAGCGCGACACGGCCGTCGAGGTCTGGGTGCGGCTGAGCCGTCGCGCGAAGTACCAGAGCGAGCTGATGGACAGCCCGTGGCGCCTCGTGCTCGACCTGGAGGACACGGCCTACAAGTGGTCGGCGCGCCCGGTGCCGGTGGGGATCGACCCCGTGCGGGAGCTGCGCGGCAGCCAGTACCGCAAGGGCGCCACCCGCCTGGTCATCGAGCTGAGCCGCAGGGTCGCGTACACGATCGAGCAGGACCGCGAGGGGCTCCGGATCGTGCTGCCGCGCGAGGGCGCGGCCCGGCCGAAGCCGGCGTCCAAGGCCGCGCCGGTGGCTCCGGCCGTCCGCGGCGTCATCGTGCTCAACGAGCAGGCGCACGCGTACATCTTCGATCCCCGGACGAAGCAGGTCCGGCGCTACGCCGTCGGCGACTCGGTCGGCGACGCGGTCCTGGAAGCGATCGCCGAGCGCCACGTGGTGCTCCGGACGCCCACCGGCCGGGTCGAGCTGCCTGTCGGGGACGCCACCCGCCCGGACGCCGCGCCCACCGCCCGCCCGCGCTGAGCGGTCTCAGCGCCGCGCGTACACCGCCTCCCACTGCGCCCAGAACCCGGTCCGCGGTGGCGCCCGGTGCGTCAGCGCCTCGCGCGGCTCGCGCACGGCGCGAAAGTCACGCTGCGTGAGCGCCTCCAGCTCCGGCCGCGCGTAGAAGTGCACCGGCAGACCCTGCTTGGGGCCATCCAGGTACTCCGCGGTGAAGCCGCCGTGCGCGCGAGTCTCGATGACGGCGTGCCGGTGAAAGACCTGGGTGCTCGCCGAGTTCACGCGCACGAACAGCAGCCCGCCCGGCGGCAGCAGCGCCGCGGCGCGGTCGAAGTATCCGGCGGCGTCGGCCTCGGTGCCGTGCTGGAAGACCTGGATCGCGATGAGGTAGGTGAAGGCGACGGGCGGCTGGAAGTCGCGGAAGTCGCCCAGCAGGAGCCGCGCCGCCTCCGCGGGCCGGCGCTCGGCCAGTTGCCGCAACGCCTCGGCGGAGACGTCGAGACCCCACAGGGCCAGGCCCGCGTCCACCAGCGGGGCCCAGTTGCGCCCGTTACCGCAGCCGACGTAGAGGCCGGGCGCGTCGCGGCCCGCCAGCTCGGCGAGGATCGTGTCGACGAACGGCAGCGGCGGCTCGGCGGCGTAGCGGCCCCGACGGTACTCCGCGTCCCAGCGCTGCGCCGCCAGCCCGTCGCTCACGCCGCTCCGGGGGTCAGGCGCGCGGCTGGATCCCGGCCAGGGCGGCGCGCAGCGCCTCGATCGTGTACGGCTTGGCGATGACGAAGTCGACGCCGCGGCGCTCGTCGTCGCTCATCTCGAGCGCCACCGCCCAGCCCGTGACGAGGCCCACCGGCAGTCCCGGGTGCTGCGTCCGCACGGCGCGGGCGACGTCCCAGCCGGTCATCTCCGGCATGCCGAGGTCGGTGACGACGACGTCGACGGCGGCGCCCGCGGCCAGGCGGGCCAGCCCGTCGCGGCCGCTCGGGGCCTGGACCACGGTGTGGCCCTCGTCGGCCAGCGTGTCGGCGAGCGCCTCGCGCACCGTCACCTCGTCGTCGATGACGAGGACGCGCAGCGGCGGCCCGGCCGGCGTCGCGGCCTCCTCGTTCCCGAGGGCACCGGGGGCGGCCCGGGGCAGCCGCATCGTGACGACGGTCCCGCCGCCCTCGTTGGGCTTGAGGCTCAGCTCGCCGCGGTGGCGCTGCACGATGCCGTGCGACACGCTCAGCCCCAAGCCGGTGCCCTGCGGGCCCTTGGTGGTGAAGAACGGCTCGAACGCGCGGCGCCGCACCTCCTCGGTCATGCCGGCGCCGTTGTCGGCGACCGCGCAGTAGACCCAGTCGTCGGCGGCCCACGTCGAGATCCGGATCGCGCCGCCCTGCTTGAGGGCGTCGATGGCGTTGAACAGCAGGTTCATCGTCACCTCGCGCAGCGCCGCCGCCTCGCCGGCCACCGGGGGGATGTCGCTCAGCTCCAGGCTCACGTCGATGGCGAGCGCGTGCATCTGCGCCTCGTCACGCCAGCGGGGGCGGGTGAGCTCCACGACTTCGCGCACGATCCCGTTGAAATCGATGGGCGCCGTGGAGGCCGTCGCCTGGGCGGCCGTGAAGCCCAGCACGCGCCGCACGACCTCGGCGGCGTCGAAGGTGGCGCGCTGGACGATCTCCAGCGGCCCACGGATCTCGGACTGGGTGGTGCGCGCCAGCAGCAGCTGCACGCGCCCCGAGATCACGGCGAGCAGGTTGTTGACGTGGTGGGACATGCCGGAGGCCATCTGCCCGACCGCGCGCAGCGTCTCGCCCTCTACCACGCGCGTCTGCGTCGTCCGCAGATCCTCCATGGCGCGCCGCAGGCGGTTGGTCGACAGCTGCGCTTCCTGCAGGAGGCGGGCGTTGTCGACGGCGTAGGCGATGTGGCCCATGAGCGTGCTGAGGAACTGCAGGTCGGTGGGGCTGAAGGCCGGCGAGGGCGCCGCCCCCGCGCCCTTGGCGAGGTTGACCACGCCGATGATGCGGTCGTCCACCCGCACCGGCAGGCACATGAACGCGCCCGAGCCGTACCGGGGCTCGTTGGGCTTGGCGAAGCGCGGATCGGTGCCGATGTCCTCGACCAGGACCGGCTCGCCGATCTGCACCACCTTGCCGGCGACGCCCTCGCCCACGCGCACCTCGGCGCTGCCCACCACGCCCTCGGGCAGGCCGCGGGCCGCCACCACGCGCAGGACCTGGCGCTCGTGGTCGAGCAGCATGATCGAGCCGATCGTGGCGCGCACCGTGCGCATCGTGCGCTCGAGCACGAGCGAGAGCAGATCTTGAAGCTGGGGGATGCGCGAGGCCAGCTCGACGACCTCGTTGAGCGTGCTGAGCTTGAAGACGAGGTCCTCGAGGCGCTCGGTGGAGGAGCGCAGGTCGCCCAGCATCCGGCCGAGCGCGTCGCCGATCTGGCCGATCTCGGTGACGCGGCCGAGGCCCGGCACCATCGCGACGCTCTCCGAGGGGGCGGCGGCGGACATCGGATTTGCGAAGCCGTCGGCGAGCCGGGCGATCTCGTCGGTGAGCCGGCGCAGGATGATGTAGCCGAGCACGGCCAGGAAGACGGCGAGCAGCAGCGCGATCTGGGTGGAGGGGCTGGCCAGCAGGCCGGCGGAGTTGAGCAGCGGCAGGACCGAGAGCATCGGCAGCACGGCCACCAGCGCAAAGATGATGGAGGCCGCCCGCCGGAGGCCGACCGTCTGGGACAGCATGCGCCCGAGCTTCATCTTCATCGACGGCCACCGCTCATGGCCCGGCTATTCTACGGCAGCCGATGAGTTTTCCGAGCGGACTGCGCGCGCTCAACCACCCCGACTACCGCCGCTTCTTCCTCGCCCAGCTGGTGGCGCTGGTCGCGGGGTGGATGCATACGGTGGCCCAGTCGTGGCTGGTGCTGCAGCTCACCGACTCGCCGCTGCGGCTGGGGCTCATCGGCACCCTGCAATTCGGGCCGATCCTGCTCTTCTCCGTCGTCAGCGGCGCCATCGCCGACCGGCTGCCCAAGCGCCGCGTGCTGGTGGCCACGAACCTCGTGCTGGCTCTCCTCGCCCTGGCGCTGGCCGGGCTGGTCGCCTCCGGGCAGGTGCGCTACTGGCACGTGGGGGTGGTGGCGGTGCTGGCCGGCCTGACCCAGACGGTCGACGGGCCCGCGCGCCAGTCGCTGATGGCCGAGCTGGTGGGCAAGGCCGACCTCGTCAACGCCGTGGCCCTGAACTCCGCCGCCTTCAACGCCGCCCGCATCGTGGGGCCGGCGGTGGGCGGGTTGCTCATCGCGCGCTTCGGCGTCGTCCCCGCCTTCGTCATCAACGCGGCCGGCATCCTCGTGGTGGCGGGCGCGCTGGCGAGCCTGCCGGCGGGCGCCGCCGCGGCGCGGCGCGGGACGACCATGGCCCAGGAGATCGCCGAGGGCGTGCGTCACGCCGCGCGCACGCCGGTGATCCGCCGCGTGCTGGGCCTGCTGTTCGTCGTCAGCATCACCATCTTCAACTTCACGGTCTACGTTCCGCTCCTCGCGCGCAACGTGCTCGGGCTCGGCGCCGAGGGCTTCGGCTTCCTGATGGCCGCGCTCGGGGTGGGGGCGGTGGCCGGGGCGCTCACCGTCGGCTTCCGGAGCGCGCCGGGGCCGCCGCCGTTCGGCGCGATGCTGGGCGCCGCCGCCCTGGCGCTGACCGGCCTGCTCTCGCTCTCGGCCGCGCGCCACGTGTGGGTGGCCGCCTCGCTGCTGTTCGCGACGGGCTTCTTCGGCCTGGTCGTGGTGGCCAGCTGCAACACGCGCCTCCAGCTCGCCGCCCCCGACGAGCTGCGCGGCCGGATGATGAGCCTCTACACGCTCGTCTGGGGCGGGTCGTTCCCGGTCGGCGCCTTCTGCGTGGGCGCCATCTCCGAGGCCTGGGGCGTGTCGACCGCGTTCTTCGTCCAGGGCGCCGCCGGCCTCGCCGGCCTGGCGGCGCTGGTCGGGTGGGCGCGCCGCCAAAAGAGCCGTTGACACGGCGCGTGGGCTGACCGTATACGGGTCGAGCGGAAGCGGCGACGTGTCCACCATGTGCGGCAGCCAGGGAGACCGGCCATGATCGAGCGCAGGCGATTGCTCCGCGTCGTCGTCACGGTGTGGGCGCTGCTGTTGGCGGCGTCGGTCGGGGCCCAGGAGGTTCTCACCAACGACGGCGTGCTGGCCATGAAGAAGGCGGGGCTGTCGGACGCGGTCATCCTCGCCAAGATCCGGAGCAGCCAGTCGAAGTTCGACGTGAGCACCGAGGCCCTGGTCCGCCTCAAGCAGGCCGGCCTGTCCGACCCGATCATCGAGGCCATGCTCGGCCACGCGGGGCCCGCCGTGAGCGGTCCGCCGCCGGCGGCCGTCGGCGCGGTCGACCCTCGGAGCCGGGGCGTCCTCGGCATCCCGCAAGGCCGCGACGGCGTCTTCCACGTGCGGGGCGACCAGTACGTCGAGCTGGCGGCCGCCGTCGCCTCCATCGAGACCAACTTCGCCTTCTTCCAGTCCAAGAGCGAGATCGTCCTGAAGGGGCGCAAGGCGACCTACCGGGTCGCCGACCGGGAGCCCGTGTTCGTCAGCGTGTGGGCGCCCAACGAGGCGCCGCTGGTGCGGCTCAAGCCCGGTGACGACCACGACGACCGGAACCTGAAATTCTCCAGCGGCAGCTTCATGCCCTTCGGGGGCACGCACAAGCAGGGCGTGCGGACGCAGGACACCGTGGACGTCGAGTCCGAGAAGGATCCTCGCGGCTTCTACCGGGTGAAGCCGCGGCAGCCGCTGGCCCCGGGCGAGTACGGGTTCGTCCTCACCCACGGGTTCGCCGGCGGGACCAGCGGCAAGATCTACGACTTCGGCGTCGACTGACGCTCGGCGGCGCGCGTGAGCGAGTTCGCCACGACGCGCGTCCCGGCGGCGCGGACCGCCGTCGCTCCCGACGGGTCCGACGTCCGCGTGCTGCTCGGCCTCGGGCGGGGCGGGATGGCGCAGTTCGAGCTGGCCCCGGGCGAGACGTCGACGGCGGTCACGCATCGCACGGTCGAGGAGATCTGGCTGTTCCTGTCCGGCCGCGGGGAGATGTGGCGCCGCCAGGGAGCGCGCGCGGCGATCGTCCCGGTGGAGGCCGGCGTCTGCCTCACGATCCCGCTCGGCACCCACTTCCAGTTCCGCTCGTTCGGTCCCGAGGCGCTCGTCGCCGTCGGCGTGACGATGCCGCCCTGGCCGGGCGAGGGCGAGGCGGTGCCCGTCCCGGGCCCGTGGCGCGCGACCGTGCCGCGCTGAGCGCGGCTGCCAGCGCCGGCCTCAGGTCTCGACCGGCGTGTCTGTCCGGCCGCCCCACTCGCTCCAGGAGCCGTCGTAGACCGCGACGTCCGGACGGCCGAGCAGGTGCAGTGCCAGCGCCAGCACCGAGGCCGTGACGCCCGAGCCGCAGGTGGTCACGATCGGCCGGGCGAGGTCGACGCCCGCGGCCTGCACGGCGCCGCGCAGCTCGTCCGGAGGTCGCAGCGTGCCGTCGGCCTGGTAGAGCGTCTCGTAGGGTAGGTTGAGGCTGCCGGGGATGTGGCCGCCGCGCAGGCCGGGACGGGGCTCGGGCTCGGTGCCGGCGAAGCGCCCGGCGCTCCGGGCGTCCAGCACCTGGGCGTCGCGGCTGTCGAGGTTCGCGCGCATCGCGGCGAGGTCGCGCACCAGCTCGGGGCGCCGGCGCGCGCGGAAGACGCGGACCGTCGGCTTCACCGCGCCGCGCTCGACCGGGCGTCCCTCGGCGCGCCACTTCTTCAGCCCGCCGTCCAGCACCGCGACCGCCTCGTGGCCGAACGCCCGGAAGGTCCACCACACGCGCGCGGCGCTCACCACGCCGCGGACGTCGTAGACGACCACGCGGTCACCGCTGCCGACGCCGAGCGCGCCGACGGCCGCCGCGAACGCCTCGGCGGCGGGCAGCATGTGGGGCAGCGAGGTCGCGGGGTCGGCGATCGCGTCGATGTCGAAGAACACCGCGCCGGGCACGTGGGCCGCCTCGAACTCCGCCCGCGCATCACGCATGAGCTGCGGCATGTGCCAGGTGCCGTCCACGACGCGCAGGTCGGGGGCGCCCAGCTGCGTGGCCAGCCACTGGGTGGTGACGACGGGACCCATCACGCTCGCCATGGCCTGGAATTATACGTCCGGCGCGCCCACGGGCCGGCCCGACCGGACCGCCGTCAGGAATCAGACACGCTGCCCCGTGCAGGCCCATGGGTCAAGCTGGCGCGCAAGGATCATTCCGCGGGCAGCGTGACCTGGCCACGCCCTCGTCGTGGAGCGCGTCGGCGCGGGCGGTCAGTTGAAGCGGACCACCTCGGCCAGCGCCGATCTCAAGTTCCGGCGCACGGCGGCCAGGTGGGGGTGGACCGCGAGCGCGCGCCGGAACATCGCCGCCGCCGGAGTGTACTGCCCTAGCGCCATGTGGCAGAGGCCCTGGCCCGCCAGCGCGCCGAAGTGGTGGGGCTTGCGGGCGAGCGTCTCCGCGCAGTCGGCGATCGAGCCCGCGTAGTCCCGGGCGAGGTACCGCACCGTCGCGCGCTTGTTCCAGGCCTCGGCCCACGCGGGCATGCGCTCGACCAGGCGGCTCAGCCGGCGCTCGGCGCCGGAAAAGTCGTGCCTCTCCATCGCCGCGACCGCCTCGGCCAGCTCGGCGTCCAGCTCGGGCCGGCCGGACCGGCACCACATCGCCCACAGGGCGGCCTCGGCCTGCGCCACGCGGGCGCGGTCGTCGCCCCGCAGGGCCGCCAGCGCCTCCGTCTCCGTCACGGCCGCGTCTCGTGGTACACCTGGGCGTGCCTCCACATTGCCCCGAGGTGACGTGCATGAGCATCGTGCGCGAGTTCGAGAAGGCGTTCAACCGGCAAGACGTCGGGGCGCTCGTGGCCTGCTTCACCCCCGGCGCCACGTACACCGACACGTTCCTCGGCGCCCACACCGGGACGGCCGCGCTGCGGGCGATGTTCGAGCGGATGTTCCGCGAGGGCCGCGACTACGCCTGGGTGATGGACGTGGTCGTCGACGGCCGCGACACCGCCGCGGCCGAGTGGACCTTCGGCTACGTGGTCAGCGAGGCCATCCCCCGCAGCGCCGGCCGCCGCGTGGCCTTCCGCGGCATGAGCCTGTTCGAGCTGGAGGGCGGCCGCATCGCGCGCTACCGCGAGTACTTCGACGAGGGCCTGGCGCTGCTGCAGCTCGGCTTCAAGCCGGAGTCGATCGCCCGGGTCCTCGGCCGGCGGCTCTGAGGCTCACGCGGCGCGCGCGCTCGCGCCGAGGTCGATGAGGGCCAGGCCGGTCTCGGGGTCGGTGCGGCGCTGCAGGTGGCGCGGCAGCTCCTCGACGACCACCTCGAGCGTCGGCCACACGTGCCCCTCCAGCAGGTGGCCGCCCCGGGCGCTGCCGTCAGCGCGCCCCACCACGACGTGGGCGTGCACCTTGGGCTTCTCGCCGTCGAGCGTCACGACGCCGAGGAGCGAGAGCACCTCGACCTGCTCGGCCAGGGGGATGCGCCGGTACTCGCGGGATGCCGGGTCGAAGTAGCCGAGCGTGACGTCGCGGAGCGCGCCGATCGCCGTCACCTGGCTCGCGCGCAGGCGCTCGCGACCCGCGAAGCGCGTCAGCCCCTCCACCACCTCGTCGTCCTTGTCGAACACGACCACGAACGTCCGTTCACCGCGGTCGAGCAGCAATGAAGATCGCATGGCAGCCTCCGTCTCGCCCGGATGCAACCAGCAAGCCGTCGACTGATCTCGCACGGCGTGGTGACGCCGGGGGGGCGTCGGGGCCCGCGGGCGCGCCCGCATGGCTCGCCTGTCGCCGTAACTGGCTCGGCGCCCGGCTCGTCATGATGGCGCGCCC
>DASTOJ010000076.1:0-58573 GCA_035762565.1 Candidatus Methylomirabilota bacterium
GACGAGCGAGGAGCAGCCCGGCTCAGCCGGGGCGCGACGAACGTCTGGGGGTTTGGGGGCCATCTCGGGGCCCCCATGTCTATCGAGTCCCGAACAGCCGGTCGCCCGCGTCGCCCAGGCCGGGCACGATGTAGCCGTGGGCGTCGAGGTGATCGTCGATGGCGGCGGTGTAGACGGGGACGTCGGGGTGATGGGCGTGGAAGGTGGCCAGGCCCTCGGGGCACGTGAGCAGGCAGACGAACTTGATCGAGCGCGGGTGCGTGTCCTTCACCCGGTCGACGGCGGCCACCGCGGAGTTGCCCGTGGCGAGCATCGGATCGACGACGATCGCGTCCCGGTCGGCCATGATCTTCGGCACCTTGAAGTAGTACTCCACGGCCTCCAGCGTCTTGGGATCGCGATACAGGCCCACGTGCCCCACGCGGGCGCTCGGGATCAGGCGGAGCATGCCGTCGAGGATGCCCGCGCCCGCCCGCATGATGGAGATGAGCACGATCTTCTTGCCGTCCAGCATGGGCGCGGCCATCCGGGCCAGCGGCGTCTCGATGGCGACCGCATGCGTGGGCAGGTCCCGCGTCACCTCGTAGGCCATGAGCAGGCTGAGCTCGCCGAGGAGATTGCGGAACGCCGACGTGCTCGTGCTCTTCATGCGCATCAGGCTGAGCTTGTGCTGCACCAGCGGATGGTCGACGACGTGGACCTGACCCGGCATCGTGCTCTCCCTCCTCACATCACGGTGCCGTCGCTGTCGACGTGAACGGGTGGGGCGCCGTTGCGCCGCTCGTCGGCGAGCCGGCGTCCGGCCGCCCAGGTGCCGCCCTCGAGAATGCCGGCCAGGGGCAGCGCGGTGCCGGCGGCGCCCAGTCGCTCGCGCACGAGCGGCGCCAGGCGGTCGAGCAGCGCGACGGTCAGCGCGCGCCATTCCACGACGGGCTCGTCGCCGGGACGGTGCCGAGCGCGCACGACGGCCTCGTGGCGGGGCACGAGCACGCCGAGGTCGAGGAAGAGCCCGCCGTTGCGGTACTCGGCCAGGCCGGTGAGCCGGTCGAGGCCGGTGAGCCGCAGCCCGGCCTCGGCCAGCGGCTCGACGAGCGAGTAGGTGAGCCACTGCGAGAGCTTGTGCACGGGCACCAGCCCGGCGGTGGGACCGGCGCCGCCGGCGGCCGGGTGCCGCCACACGTCGCCCAGATTGACGCCGTCCAGGACGAGGCGCCCCGGCCAGATCGGGCCCAGGCCCACGAGCACCGCGCGCAGGACCTCGGCAGCCTCCAGCCCGTCGCCGGCGGGCTCGCGAAGAGCGTCGAGCAGATGGCCGGGACGCGGCTCCGCCTTGCCGAAGAGCTCCGGCGCCTCGGCGAGCGCCCGGCCCAGTTGCCGGAGCAGGGCCGCGCGCCCGCTCAGCCCGGGCAGGGGATTGCTCGAGGACACCTGCAGGCCTGACGCGAGCCGGTCGTCCTCGAGCGCGGCAAGAGCCTGGGCGTCGGCACGCCACGGGGCGCCGGGATCGGCGGAGAAGAGCCCGGCCGCGAAGAGACGGAAGCTGGCCACCGCCAGCCCCTCCGAGCGACGGTATTCCTCGCCTGTCCCCGGCTCGACGTAGCGCCACGCGGGCCCGGCGCCGGCGTCGAGCAGCACGCTCGTCACCGTCAGGTCGAGCTTCGCGCGGACCTGCTCGTCGGGCGGCAAACCCTCCAGGGCGCGGGCCAGCTCGGCCACCCGGCCGGCGCCGAAGTGTCGCCAGCGGCTGTGCAGGGGCACGCGCAGGTCGGGATAGCGCCCGCGGGTGACCGCGGCGACCAGGTCGGCGACCGCCGGCAGGCGGGCCGGCTCGATGCGGAAATGGTCGAGGCCGCCCTCGAGCCCGCGCGCCAGCACCGTCTCCGCGCGATCGCGGACGGCCTCGGGCGTGCGGAGATACGCGACGGCATCGCGGCCGGCGTTCACGGGAAGCCGTGCTCCTTGGGCTTGGCCAGCTCGCCCGGATCCGGCGGGGCGCCCTCGGTGAAATACCCGGCCGCGAGCTTGGCGTCCATCTCCACGCGCGCGTCGCGCGGCACGAGCGCCTCGGGGATGGGCACCCGCTCGCCGACGGCGATCCCCGCCGCCACGATGGCTTCGTACTTCATGTTGCTCATCGACACGAGCCGGTGAATGGTGCGCACGCCGAGCCAGTGGAGCACGTCCGGCATCAGCTCTTGGAAGCGCATGTCCTGCACGCCGGCCACGCACTCCGTGCGGGCGAAGTACTGCTCGGCGCGATCGCCGCCCGGCTGCCGCTTGCGCGCGTTGTAGACGAGGAACTTCGTCACCTCGCCCAGCCCGCGCCCCTCTTTCCGGAAATAGACGATGAGGCCGGCGCCGCCGGCCTGGGCGCCGCGGATGCACTCCTCGATGGCGTGGGCCAGGTAGGGGCGGCACGTGCAGATGTCGGAGCCGAACACGTCGGAGCCGTTGCACTCGTCGTGCACGCGCGCGGTGAGCGGGATGGACGGCTCGGCCAGGTCCGCCACGGCGCCGAACACGTAGGCGGTCTGGCCGCCGACCGGCGGCAGGAACACGTCGAGGTCGCCGCGCGTGACCAGCTCGGGGAACATCCGCCCAGTCTCCTCGAACAGCGTGCGCCGCAGCTCCGCCTCGGTGCAGCCGAAGCGGCGAGCCACACCCGGCAGGTGCCAGACGGGCTCCAGGGCGATCTTCGTGACCACCGCGGCGCCCGAGTCCCGCAGCACCCTGCCGTCCGGGCGCAGGCGTCCCGCCTCGACGGCGCGGTGGATCTCCGGGACGTCCACCTGGGCCTTCGTGACGGCGATGCTGGGGCGGATGTCGTAACCCCGGCCCAGGTATTCCGCGAAGACGTCGGCCACGACCGCGCCGAACGGGTCGAGCGAGACGATGCGGTCGGGCTCGCTCCACTGGGGGTGAGGGCCGATCCGGTCGGTCGGCGCCGTGTCGGTGAGATCGGGGCGCCGCGTCGGATCCAGCGCCCCCGCGGCGACGGCCAGGGCCCGGTAGACGGCGTAGGCCCCCGCGTGGGTGCCCACGACGTTACGGTGCTCTGCCGCCGAGGTGGACGCGATCACCGGGCCGCGCACCTTCGGGTCGGCCGCGCCCCAGACGATCGGGATGTGCGCGGGCCCGCCCGGGTGCGAGGTGAGCTTGATGTGGGGACGGCGTCTGCGCTCCGGCACCGGTGTCCCTCAGAATATCATCGAGCGATGCGGGGCCTCGCTGGCTTCCTTGTCGCGATCCTCCTCGGGGCGGGGACCGCCCTCGCCGAGGCGCCGCCGGCGACCGTTCGATTCCCCAGCGCCGACCGGACGACCTCGCTGGTTGGCTACCTCTTCGTCGCCGCGCGGAGCGGACCCGGCCCCGCCATCGTCCTCCTGCACGGGCGCGGCGGCCCGTACTCCTCGCTGGCCGCCGGTGTCCACACCGCGGCCACCCTCTCGCAGCGGCACGTCGCGTGGGCGCGGTTCTGGCAGGCGCGCGGCTACGTCGCGCTGCTCGTGGACAGCTTCGGCCCGCGCGGCCACCCGGCTGGCTTCCCGCGGGGCAGCTACGCGAGCCGACCCGCCGCGGTCAGCGAGCAGACAGTGCGCCCGCTGGATGCCTACGGAGCGCTCGCGTATCTGCGGACACGCGGCGACGTGATCGGCGACCGCGTCGGGCTGCAGGGCTGGTCCAACGGCGCGATGGCGGTGCTGGTGACGATGGCGGACACGGCGCCGGGAATCACGCAGCCGACGCCGGCCACCGGCTTCCGGGCAGCGCTGGCGCTCTACCCCGGATGCGGCATGGAGCGCGTGAAGGGCCGGTACGTCCCCTACGCCGCGGTCCTCATGCTGATCGCGTCCGCCGACGACGAGGTCTCGCCCGCGCGGTGCGAGCAGCTCGCCGCGCGCAGCCGGGCGGCCGGCGGACCCGTCGAGCTGGTGATGTACGAGGGCGCCGAGCACGGCTTCGACGATCCGGGCCGCACCCGGCAGAGCCGCGAGGCCAACCGTCGCGCCACGGAGGACGCGAAGGTCCGCGCCGAGCGCTTCTTCCGGGCGTGGCTCGGCGGCGGCTGACGTCCGGGCGCGCGGGTCTCGTTCAGGGAAGGAGATCGGCGACCGGGATCCGGGCGTGCGGCGCGGCCAGTGGCGTCACCGTCGCCGGGGGGCGAAGGACCTCGACCGACTGGTAGGCCCAGCCGTACACGGCGTCCGACGCCGGCCGTGGCGCGCGATGCACCTCGAGCACGGCGTCGACCAGGTTCACGATCCAGTACTCGGGCAGACCTGCCCGTGCGTAGAGCCCGCTCTTGAGCCGGCGGTCGAGGCGCAGGCTGGACACCGCCACTTCGACGACCAGGGCGGCGGCTGACGGGTGCGCGCCGAGATAGTCGAGAGCCGCGCCGGCAACGACGGCCACGTCGGGTTCGGGCTCCGAGTCGTCATCGAGCGCCAGCGGGGCTTGCAGTCGCGGGTGCCACCCGGCGCCGAAGGCCGCCGCCAGCACCTGGCCGACGTGCATCACGATGGCCGCGTGGGGGCTGTCCTGGGGCTCGCCGACCACCAGCATCCCGTCGAGCAGCTCGAGGCGCTCGCCCACGAAGAGACCCAGCTCGACGAGGCAGTCGTATTCCACGCGCCGCCAGCGCCGCGTCGTCACGTACGGCTCGACGGCCGAGGCCATGGGGAGTACGGTAGCGAGCCGGCGCGGGATCGTCAACGCCCCAGGGCTGATACGTTGCGTGTCGAATCTCGCCATGCACCGGCGTCGTACCGAGGTGAGAGGAGGCCTCCATGCGCTACATGCTGCTCATCTGTGGGGACGAGAAGGCCGAGGCCCAGGTGCCGAGGGCCGAGATGGAGTCCATCGTGCAGGGCCACCGGCGCTTCGCGGAGGAGCTGCAGGCGGCCGGCAAGATGGTCGTGGGCGAGCGCCTGCGGCCGGACGCCGAGGCCAGCCGCATCCGCATCAAGGCCGGCCAGCGCCAGGTCATGGACGGGCCCTTCGCCGAGACGAAGGAGGCTCTGGGCGGCTTCTACCTGATCGAGTGCGCCAGCAAGCAGGAGGCCCTCGAGTGGGCGAGGAAGATCCCGCTCCGGGAGGGGGGCTTCATCGACGCGCGACCCGTCTGGCACATGTAGCTTGGCGTACCATCTCTGCCCGTGGGGGCGGTCGACCACGGGCAGGGGCTGGAGGGCGCGGTGCACGCGCGCGTGGCGGACGTCTTCCGCCTGGAGTACGGGCGCGTCGTCGCGTCCGTCCTGCGGATCGTGCGCGACATCGACGCGGCGGAGGAGATCGTCCAGGAGGCGTTCACGCGGGCGCTCGACCACTGGCCGGCCGGCGGCCTGCCGGACCGCCCGGGCGCCTGGCTCCTCACCACGGCGCGCCGCCGCGCGCTGGACCACCTGCGTCGGGCCCGGCGCGCCGGAGCGCGGGCGGAGGCGCTCGCCTACGAGGCGGCGCTCGACGCGATCGACGAGGGGCCCGACGTGACCGATCTCGAGACGATTCCCGACGACCGGCTCCGGCTGATCTTCACGTGCTGTCACCCGGGGCTGCCGTCCGACAGCCGCGTCGCGCTCACGCTCCGGCTGGTGGGCGGGCTGTCGACAGCGGAGATCGCGCGCGCCTTCCTCGTGCCCGAGCCCACGATCGCCCAGCGCCTCGTGCGCGCCAAGCGGACGATCCGCGAGCGCGCCTTTCCGTACGAGGTCCCGGAACCCGACGAGCTGGCCGCGCGCCTGCCGGCCGTGCTGGCGGTCGTCTACCTGATCTTCAACGAGGGCTACGCCGCGCACACGGGCGAGGCCCTCGTGCGCCACGACCTGTGCGAGGAGGCGATCCGCCTGGGGCGCATGCTCGCCGACCTGATGCCGGGCGAGCCGGAGGTGCTCGGCCTCCTGGCGCTGATGGAGCTGCAGGCCTCGCGGGAGTCGGCGCGCACTGACACCCGCGGCAATCTGGTCTTGCTGGCCGACCAGGACCGCGCCCGCTGGGACCAGACGCTGATCGGGCGGGGACTCGCCGTTCTCGAGCGCGCCGGGGCGCTGGTGCGCGCCGGACCCTATCAGCTCCAGGCGGCAATCGCGGCCTGCCACGCGCGCGCGGCCTCCTGGGAGGCGACCGACTGGGCCTCGATCGTCGCCTGCTACGAGGCGCTCGCCGAGGTCGCGCCCTCACCCGTGGTCGAGCTGAACCGCGCGGTGGCGATCGGCCTGGCGCAGGGGCCGGCCGCCGGCCTCGCCGCCCTCGACGCGCTCGACGCCACGCCGCTGCGCGGCTACCACCTGCTACCCGCCGCCCGCGCCGACTTCCTGCGGCGGCTGGGGCGGTGGACGGAGGCGGCCGGCGCGTATCGACAGGCGCTCGAGCTTGCCGACAACGTGCGCGAGCAGGCCTTCCTGGCGGCCCGGCTCGCCGCCTGCGAGGCAGGCGGGGGAAGCGCGGGTTGATGCGCCGGCGGCGCCGGCGCGGAGACCGCCGTCAGGCCCGCGAGTGTCGCTGCGCGAGCGCGGCCGCGATGTCGGCGACGCTGTTGCGGTACCCGATGAAGGCCCCGATGGCATACGCCATGAACAGCGCGTGCGCGAGCATCAGGAGGCCCACGCTGGGCCTCCCCCATCCGAGGCTGAAGACGAAGTGCGCCGACCAGAGGCCGAGCAGGGCGAGCTCGGCCAGCAGGTACGCGGCCGGCACCGGCGTGCGGGCGGGCACTTTCGGCGTGCGGGTGAATCGAGGCTTGCGGCCCGTGAAGGCCTGCGCGATCGACGACAGCATGCCCATGATATTCACCGGGATCAGCACGAGGTTGAGCGACACGACGCGGAAGATATCCTGCCAGCGATAGCCGATCAGGTGCAGGTCGCGGGCATAGACCGCGTAGTAGACGAGGCCGACGGCGAGGAGACCGACGGTCCGTACCTCCTTGTCCCACGCGACGCCCAGGGCCACCAGCAGCGCCATGCTGACCGGCCCCAGCGAGATGAGGTACTGCAGCCTCATGAAGCCTTCCGTGAGTCGAGCGACGCGAGGGCCGGGCTGTCGCAAGTAGGCGAGGAGCTTGGGCACGATCAGCAGCCCGCCGTTGGCCCACCGCCACCGCTGGATCAGCAGGGAGCCGAAGTCCGCCGGTGTCATGCTGAACGCGAGCCGCTCGGCCTGGTTGAACAGCCGCCAGCCCTTGCGGATCAGGTCGATGGTCGATTCGGTGTCCTCGATGAGGGTGCGGTCGCGGATGAACTTGACGACCGGATAGCCGCGCTCGACGTCCGTGACGGCGATCTCGCGCAGGGCCTCGAGGCGCACGAGAGCGTTGGCCCCCACCCAGTAGGTCGCGTCGTAGCGGGTCAGGCCCTGGTGGATCAGATACTGGATGTCCGTCTGGGCGCCGGCGATTCGCTGGAGAACGCCGGAGGTGGCCGGGAACGTGCTATAGGGGCACTGCACCACGGCCAGCCGCCGGCCGTCCGGCGCGCGGAAGCGGCGCAGCAGCGCCGGCGTGTATTCCGGGGACACGATCGTGTCGGCGTCGAGGATCAGGGCGAAGTTGGCGTCCGGGACGACCAGATCCGCCTCGCCGGCGGCGCAGGGCGACAGCAGCGGACCCGCCGCGCCCGCCTCGACGCGATAGGCGCCCCCGAGCAAGCCGAGATAGGTGTTGACGTTCATCGCCTTGTTGGACGCGTGGGACAGGTTGGCGAACCGCTTGCGCTCGAAACTCGACAGCTCGACCTGGAAGACGGCGAGCGCCCGCCGGTACGCCCGGCCAACGAGACCGGGCGAGAGCGGCGCGGCCTGGGCGTCCGCCCGGGCGGCCCAGCGTTGCGCCTCCAGGCGCCAGCGAGCCGCCGGTTCGCGGAACGTGAGCTCGACGAAGAACGGATCGGCGAGGTCCGATCGGGGATGCTTGTCCGCCTGCGCGTCGAACCAGCGGGCGGCGTCATGGCACAGGTCCGCCACGCGACGGGCCTCGGCCGCCGGGTCGAGGGTGGCACTCGCCGCCCGCCGCTCGAAGTCGCCGAGCGCCTGAGCGCACCGCTCGCGCATCGGGGCCAGCATCGTCTGCACGTGCCCGGGCAGCGCCCGGGCCGCCTCCAGCGACGGCGCCGGCTGGTCGCCGTCCGGAGGGTCGTCGATGAGCAGCACCACGCGACGGTTGGCATGCGGTTGCAGCGCCGCGGAGACGAGTGCCCGCAGGACGACGTGCGGCTCCTCCTGGGACGAGGGCACGAGCGCGACGAGGGGCGAATCGCCAGGCTCCTCGAGGAACGGGCCATCCTCCGCCTGCTCGTCCGGCGCGGCGCGCAGGCGCGCGAGATGCCCGATCCGCGTCAGGAGGTACACGATCGTCCCATAGCCGAGCAGGCCCGTGAGCAGCACCAAGGTGAGGTCGCCGAGCGCTCCGAGGTAGGCGCCGGCGCGGGCCTGGCCCAGGGCGCGGACCACCGAGTCGTAGACCACGGGCGCGGCGGCGCCGAGCGCCACCATCCCGGCGGCGATCGTCAGCCGGTGCTCGCGGACAATGCTCGTTCGGCCGCCGGGCCATCCCGGGTCGCGGCGCCCGGGCTGGGGAGGCACGCCGTCCGCCGCCTCCAGGACAGCCGACTCCGTCTCCTCGAACCGCACGGCGGCCCCCGTACCGCCGGGACGCTTCTCGACACGGACGACATGGGCGGTCGATCGCACGTGAACCTCGCTCGATGCGAACCTCATCCTGAGGCGTAAGGGCTGTCCAATCCTCAGCGGGGCGTCCGTCTCGAACGCGGCACCCGAGGCGCTGACGTTGAGGGTCATGCCGGTATGTCCGTCGAAACGGACAGGGACGCGAACCGCGTAGCGCATCGCCTGGCGCCGCTCTCTCGAAGCCATGTGATGACATCGAGCGTAGAGGGAAACGGGACAATTACGTCAGAGAAAAGATCTGTGGGTGGCGGCGGGTTCGCGGCCGGGTAATCGCCGCCGGCGCCAGCAGCGCCGGGTAGCTCGGCTCGGGGTAGGGCAGCGGCGGCAGCTGCCAAGTGCCGGTCGCGAGGGGGGGGCGACGTCGACGGCCACGTCCACCACCGTCGGCCCGCACGCGCGCGCGAGCATCGCGTACTCGGGCGAGAAGGGCTCGCCGGTGCACTCGCGGTGGAACATCGTCGTCGTCCTCACGCGAGCTTGGGCATGACGTGAGTGGCGAAGCGGCGCATCGTGCGCTCGACCTCGTCCCGGCGCAGCATCGAGCCCTGATCGAACCAGCAGATGATCTGCGAAAGGTCGAACTCGTCGCGCACGGCCCGCAGGCGGTCGATGACCTCCGCGGTGTCGCCGAACACGCCCTGCTCGCGGCAGAACTTCTCGTAGGGCAGGTTGGCCAGGGTCTCCTCGATCATGCGCAGCCGGAGCAGGTGCTCGCCGTAGGAGGCCGGCAGCTGGGCGAAGATGCTCCGGAGGTTCTCGTAGTACTTGCGCACGCCGGGGCGCATGGCCTCGCGGGCAGCGGTGCGGGTGGCCGCCACGTGCACCGGCAGCATCAGCGCCATCTGGTCGCGCCGCCAGACGTGGCCGCCCGCCGAGAGGTGCGCGCGATAGAGCGCCATGTACTCGCGGAGCTGGGGCAGGGGCGTGGTCGTCGTCCCCGAGTAGATGGGCAACCCGAGGTCGCCGATGTGCGCGAAGCTCTCGGCCGTGTGGACGGCGACGCGGATCGGCGGGTGGGGACGCTGCACCGGCTTGGGCACCACCGCGACATCCTCGACCCGGTAGAACGCGCCCTCGTAGCTGAAGCGCTCGCGCGTCCACGCCAGCCGGATGATCTCCAGCGCCTCGTCGAAGCGGGCGCGGTTTTCCGCCGACCGCACCCGGAAGCCGTGGAACTGGCTGGGGATGGAGCCGCGGCCGACGCCGAACTCCAGCCGCCCGCTCGACAGGAGATCGGCGGTGGCGGCCTGCTCCGCGCAGCTGAGCGGATGGTGCAGCGGTAGCAGCGTGACCGCGGTCCCGATGCGGATCCGCCGGGTGTGCTGGGCGATCACCGGCACCGCCATCAGGGGACTGGCCAGCAGGGAGAAGGCGCCGCCGAAGTGCAGCTCGGCCAGCCAGGCCACGTCGAAGCCCAGCGAGTCGGCCAGCGCGATGAGATCGAACATCTCGGCGTAGCGCTCGGCGTGGGTCTGCCCGGGCGACTCCGGCGCCTGGAAGAAGAGTCCGAATCGCATCGCGGGGCAGCATACGGCATACTGCTCCCGCCGTCACCTCGCCGAGGAGGAGCCGCCACCATGCCGAGAGTCGCCCCCATCACCGGGAAGTCCGACGTGCCGGCCGAGCATCATCACGTCGTCGACGCCGTCGTCGGCGTCTTCGGCAACGTGCGCGGCCCGATGAGCGTGCTGCTGCACAGCCCGAGGCTCGCCGAGCGGATGCTGGGCTTGGTCACGTTCTTCCGGGACGAGAGCGTCGTCGAGGGGCGGCTCCGCTCGCTCGCCATCCTCACCGCGGTGCGCGAGCGCGAGGCGGCCTACGTGTGGGCGGCCCAGGTCGGGGCCGCCCGCCGCGCCGGCGTGCGCGAGGAGGCGATCGACGTGATCCGCGCGAAGGGCGACCCGGCGAAGCTGCCGGAGGAGGAGCGGCAGATCGTGGCCTACACCCGGCAACTGATGCGGACGAACCGCGTCGACCAGGCGGCCTTCGACGCCCTCGGCAAGCGCTACGGCGTGCCGTGGCTCGTCGAGCTGACGGCCGCGGCCAACTACTTCGCGCTCCTGTCCGGCGTCGTCAACGCCTTCGAGGTGCCGGCGCCGCCCGATGGGGACAAGATGCCTGTCTAGGTGGGGGGCCCCGACATGGCCCTCCCCACCCCCCAGATGCGTTTGAACGGACGGATCGCGGCGATCACCGGGGGCGCGCTCGGGATCGGGCGCGCGACGGCGGTTCTCTTCGCCGCCGAGGGCGCCACGGTGGCGCTCGGCGACGTGGAGCTGGCGGGTGCCGAGGCGGTGGCCAAGGACATCGTCGGGCGCGGGGGGCGGGCGGTCGCGGTCGGCGTGGACGTGGGCGACGCGGGCCAGGTGCAGACCTTCGTCGACCGGGTGGTCGCCGAGTTCGGCCGCCTGGACGTGATGTTCGCCAACGCCGGCATCGCGCACTCGGCGCCGTTCCTCGACCACCCCGAGGCCCAGTGGCATCGGGTGCTGCGCGTCAACCTCACCGGGGTCTTCCTGTGCTGCCAGGTCGCCGCCCGCCAGATGGTGAAGCAGGGCGGCGGGCGCATCATCACCACGGCGTCGATCAACGGCCTTCGCGGGGTGGAGAACCTGGTGGGCTACAACGTGGCCAAGGCCGGGGTGATCGAGCTGACGCGGACCATGGCGGTGGAGCTGGCGCAGTACGGCGTCACGGTGAACGCGATCGCCCCGGCCCAGATCGACACCCGGCTCACGCGCAGCCTGCCCGAGGAGGCGCGCCGGCGGCGGGTCGAGCGGATCCCGATGGGGCGCTTCGGCGAGGCGGACGAGGTCGCCCGGGCCGCGCTGTTCCTCGCCTCGGACGACGCCAGCTACGTCACCGGCCACACCCTCGCGGTGGACGGCGGCTACCTGGCGGGCGGGCTCTGGTCGCGGAAGCCGGACGGGCCCGGGCCCCGCTGACGATGATCACGCGGTTCTCGACGCTGTACGTGGGTCACGTCGAGCTGGAGCGGTGCGGGCTGGCGGGCACGCCGGCCGACGACCGGCGGTATCCCAACGCGCGGCTGGCCGAGGTGTTCGACACCGCCGCCGCGCTGGCCCGCGCGACCGACGCGCTGGGCTACGAGACGTTGTGGCTGGCCGAGCACCACTTCCAGCACGAAGGCTACGAGTGCATCCCCAACCTCCCGCTGCTGGCCGTCGACCTGGCCCATCGCACCCGGCGCGTCAAGCTCGGCTGCGCGTTCAACATCGTTCCCACCTGGCATCCGCTGCGCCTCGCCGAGGACTACGCGACCGCGGACATCCTGACCGGAGGCCGGGTCGTCTTCGGCGTGGGTCGCGGCTATCACTCCAGGGAAGTCGAAACCTTCGGCAATCCGATGCTCGACGGCGAGGCCAACCGCGAGCTCTTCGAGGAGCAGGTCGAGATCATCCTCAAGGCGTTTCGCGAGGAGTCGTTCTCGCACCAGGGCAAGCACTACACGATTCCGCCCGACGTGCCTTATCGCGGGTATCGCCTGCGGGAGCTCACGCTGGTGCCGCGGCCCCTGCATCAGCCGGTCGAGATCTGGCAGCCGATCGTGAGCGGCAGCGCACGGAGCCTAGACTTCATGGCCCGGCACCGGATCAAGGGCGTCATCTCCGCCACCGCCGAACAGTTCGTCGAGCGCTGGGTCCGCGACTACCAGGAGGCTGCCCGCCGGCACGGCCGCGACCTTCGCCTCGGCGAGGATCTGCTCCTGGGCTTCCGCATGTGCATCGACGAGACCCAGGAGCGGGCGATCCAGCGCGCGCGGCCGTACTTCGAGGAGCACGCCAAGTTCATGGCGCCGCTGGGCATGCTGCGTTACAGCGAGGAGCACGTGAAGGCGGTGGCCGCCCGCCAGGCGCAGTCGCCGACGGCGGCCAGCCTGGAGAACGGCGTGCGCAATCGCAGCTGGCTGTGCGGGACGCCGGGCGACATCGTGGCCTACCTGAAGGAGCTGGAGGCGCGGTATCCCGGGCTGGAGCACGTCATGATCGCGTGGGCGCTGGGGACGCCGCGGGGCCTCATGATCGAGCAGCTGACGCGCTTCGCCGAGGAAGTCATGCCGGCGTTTCCCCGGTCGGCGTCGGCCCCGTGAGAACGCCGGTAGCGTTGACTTCGACAGGCAGCAGGCCGAGCAGCGCTTCCAGGTTCCGCCCGAGGATCCGCTCCTTCTCCTCCTGCGTCAGGCTCTGGAGGCCCTGCACCCAGGCGACGGGCGAGGGATGCCAGGGCACGAACGGCCAGTCGCTGCCGAGCACCACGCGGTCGGCGCCCACCTGGTCGAGCAGGAAGCGCAGCGCGGCCTCGCTGCCCGTCACGCAATCGTAGTAGAGGCGGCGCTGGTAGGCGCTGGGCGGCTGCGGGATGCGGCGGGCCTCGGGTCGGCTCTGCCAGCCGCGGTCGAGCCGTCCCATCGCCAGGCAGGCGGGGCCGCCGCCGTGGGCGATGCACACGCGGAGATCCGGGCAGGCCTCCAGCACACCGCCGGCGATGAGGATCGCGACCACGATGGCGTCGTCGAGGATCACGCCGAGGCTGTTGAAGAGCCCGTCGCGCGGCGTGCGCTCCATCAGGAAGTTGTGCTGGGGCTGCGGATGGAAGAACAGGACGGCGCCCAGCTTCTCCGCGGCCTTGAAGAACGGCAGGAACTCCGGCTCGTCCCACTGCCGGCCGTTCACGTGGGTGTCGAGCTCGGCGCCCTCGAGACCGAGGATGGTGACCGCGCGCTCCAGCTCGCCGATGGCCGCCTTGACGTCCTGCATGGGCAGGGTGGCGAGGCCGGCCAAGCGCCGGGGATGCTCGCGCGTCATGCCGGCGATCTCGTCGTTGACCTCGCGCGCGAGCTGGAGCCCCTGGGTCGCGGGCAGGTGGTAGCCGAAGAACGGCGTGTGGATGGAGACGACCTGGACGTCCACGCCCTGGGCGTCCATGTCCTCGATCCGCTCGTCGAGGGTGAAGCGCACCTTGGGCGAGGCGAAGGCCGTGCGCTTGCCGTTGCCCACCATGGTGCCGACGCCTTGGCCGGGCTCGTGCCGGAAGCCGTACCACTCCCGACCGGCGTCGGCGGCCCGCCACAGGGACTGCGGCACGACGTGGGCGTGGATGTCGATGCTCCGCATACGGTCCTCCCGGGGTCCGATGTCTGCGAGTCTGGCGCGTAGTGTAGCCCGGCGGGGCGGCGCCCGATGCCCGCAATAAAGTTGAGACAGTGGCGAAATCCCGGCACAATGCTGGCGGTCGAGAGCGGTCAAGATCGATGTGCGCTACACCGTGCGGCCCTTCTGGTCGCGCATCGATCGGGCCGCTGTAGAGCGCCCTGCCTTTGAGCGGCGCCTCAGGGGGGAGAGAGCTCGTGAGGCGATTGCGGTGGTGGATCGGGCTCGTGGCATCGCTGGCGCCGATGGGGGGGATACCCGCGGCCGCCCTCGACGTCAGCGCCTGCGAGCAGACCGCGAGCACCATGCTGGTCCAGGTCCAAGGCGTCCGCAGCGGCCAGGGCACCCTGGTGGCGGAGCTGTACGGCGACAATTCGGAGGCGTTCCTCCGCAAGGCCGGCCGGCTCATCCGCGAGCGCGTTCCGGCCCGGCCCGGCTCGATGGCCCTGTGCCTGCCGGCACCACGGCCCGGCGTGTACGCCGTGGCCGTGTATCACGACGAGAACGACAACCGTAAGTTCGATCGGTCGTGGATCGGCCTGCCCTCGGAGGGCTACGGCGTGTCCAACAACCCGCGGCCCCTCTTCCGGGCGCCGACGCACAGTGAGTCCGCCATCCGGGTGGGGACAGGGCACCGCGTCGTGAACATCGAGCTGCGCTACTGAGGTCGGGGCACCGGTGAGTCTCCTGCACGCCTTCGTCCGCGACAACCCGGGCCGCAGCACGCTGGTCCTGGTGGCGCTCCTGTTCGGGGCCCTCGCCGAGGGGCTGGGGCTGTCGGCGCTCCTGCCGCTGCTCGGCGCCGCGCTCGAGGGCAACCAGGCAGGCCGGAGCGACGGGATCGGGCGCGTCGTCGTCGACGGTCTCCGCCTCCTTGGCGTCGAGGCCACGTCGGGCGCGCTGCTCGTGATGATCGTGGCGGCCGTCACCGTCAAGAACGGGCTGGCGCTGCTGGCCAACCGCCAGGCCGGGTACGCAGTGGCCCAGGTGGCGACCGACCTGCGCCTGGCGCTCGTCCGCGCCCTGCTCGGCGCGCGCTGGGAGTATTACGCGCGCCAGCCCGTGGGGGCCGTGGCCAACTCCGTGGCGACCGAGGCGGCCCGCGCCGCCTCGGCCTATCTGAGCGCGACCGCGCTTCTCGCGCTCGGCATCCAGGCGCTCGTCTACGCGGTGGTGGCGTTCCTCGTCTCCTGGAAGGTCACCCTCACCGCCCTGGTGGCGGGCCTCGCCTTCACGTGGGCGGTCCGCGGGCTCGTCCACGCAGCGCGCCGGGCAGGGGCGCGCCAGACGGTGCTGCTGCGCGCGCTGCTCGCCCACCTGACGGACACCTTGCAATCGGTGAAGGCCTTGAAGGCGATGGCCCGCGAGGCGAGCGCGGGGGCGCTCCTCGGAGCCGAGACGGTCAAGCTCAACCGCGCGCTCCAGCGCGACGTGCTCAGCAGGGAAGCGCTCAAGGCGTTCCAGGAGCCGGCGATCACGGCCCTCATCGCCGTCGGCCTCTACGTTGCGCTGACCCGGCTGACCCTGCCGCTGCCGAGCCTCACGGTGCTGGTGTTCGTGCTGGGACGGCTGCTCGTGCAGCTCGGCAGGATGCAGCGGCTGTACCAGCAGATGGTCGCCTTCGAGAGCGCGTACTGGGCGTTGCGCGACATGATCCGGCAGGCCGAGCGTGCGAGCGAACCTCCGCTCGGCAGCACCGCGCCCCGCCTGGAGCACGCGATCAGCGTCGAGCGGGTCAGCTTCGCCTACGACGGCGCCCCGGTGCTGCAGAACGTCTCGCTGACGATTCCGGCCGGTTCGTTCACGACCCTCATGGGACCCTCGGGCGCCGGCAAGACCACGCTCGTCGATCTGCTGACCGCCCTCCTGCGGCCGGACGCCGGCGAGATCCACATCGATGGGGTGGCGCTGGGCGCGATCGACCGCCGGGGCTGGCGCCGACTGATCGGCTACGTCCCCCAGGACACCCTCCTGCTGAACGACACGATTCTCGCCAACGTCACGCTCGGGGACCCCGCGCTCACGGCCACGGACGCCGAGCGGGCGCTGCGGGCGGCCGGCGCCTGGGAGTTCGTCGCCGCGTCCCCGGACGGCCTGCTCACGCTGGCGGGCGAGCGGGGCGCTCGGCTCTCAGGCGGCCAGCGGCAGCGCCTGGCGATCGCGCGGGCCCTGGCGCACCGCCCGCGGCTCCTCGTCCTCGACGAGGCGACCAGCGCCCTGGATGGGCCCAGCGAGGCTCAGATCTGTGACACCCTCCGCGCGCTGTGCGGGGAGGGGCTGACCGTCCTGGCCGTCTCCCACCGACCCGCCCTGGCGGCCGCCGCCGACCGGGTGTACCGGGTCGACGAGGGCGGCGTGACGCCCGTCGCTCCCGCGCCCGGCTGGACGGACGGTGCGCTGGCATACTCGAACCTCGACAAAGGATAGAAGGAGAGGATGGACACGAGCGCCACGCCCACGGCGAATTCCCTCCCCCAGCAGATCGGGGGCTTCGCCTCGCTCGCCGAGGCCCTCGACTACGCGGCCGGAGGCGACACCGGAGTCAACTTCTACAGTGGCCGTGGTGAGCTCATTGCGACGCTGACCTACGCCCGGCTCCGCCAGCGGGCGCTGGAGCTCGCGCGCCGGCTGGCCGGCTTCGGGCTCGAGCGGGGCGCGCGCGTCGCGCTCGTCGCGGACACGAATCCGGACTTCGTCCGGTTCTTCTTCGCCTGCCAGTACGCCGGCCTGGTGCCGGTGCCGCTGTCGGCCTCGCTCCATCTCGGCGGCCGGCAGGCGTACGTCAGCCAGCTCGCGCATCTGCTCGCCAGCTGCGGCGCCGACCTCGCGATGGCGCCGCCCGCGTTCCTGGCCTCCCTGCGGGAGGCGGCCGAGGGCCTGCCACTGCGCTTCCTCGGCGAGCCGGCGGCCTTCGACGAGCTCGCCGCGAGTGGGACCGCGCTGCGCGCCCTGGGGCCTGGCGACACCGCGTTCCTGCAGTACACGTCCGGGACGACCCGGTTCGTGCGCGGCGTGGTGGTCACCCAGGCGGCGCTGATGAACAACCTGACGGGGATCCTGCGGGACGGCCTCGCGATCCGCGCCGGCGACCGGGCAGTCTCGTGGCTGCCCTACTACCACGACATGGGCTTCGTGGGATTCGTACTGGCGCCGATGGCCTCGCAGGTGTCCGCCGACTACATGAGTCCGACGGAGTTCGCCAAGCGACCCGTCCAGTGGCTGGCGCTGATCTCGGCCAGCCGCGCCACCATCGCCTTCAGCCCGACCTTCGGGTACGAGCTGTGCGCCGAGCGGGCTCGGCGGGAGGACGTCGACCGGCTCGACCTGCGCTCGTGGCGGGTGGCCGGGGTCGGCGCCGAGATGATCCGACCGGACGCCCTCGAGCGGTTCGCCGACCAGTTCGCGCCGGCCGGCTTCGACCGTCGCGCCTTCATGGCCTGCTACGGCATGGCCGAGTGTTCGCTGGCGGTGAGCTTCTCGCCGCTCGACACCGGCCTTCGGGTCGATCGGATCGACCGCCGGCGGCTGACCGAGTCGCGCATCGCGCTGCCGGTGGACGACACGCCGGGCGACGCGGAGGTCGGTCGCTTCGTCAACTGCGGGCGCGCGCTGGCGGGCTTCGAGGTGCAGGTCCGCGACGAGGAAGGACGGGTGCTGCCGGCCCGGCGCTGCGGCACGGTGTTCGTGCGAGGCCCGAGCGTCAGTCCAGGCTACTTCGACGACTCGGCGGCGACCGAGGAGGTCCTGTCGGCGGACGGATGGCTCGACACCGGTGACCTCGGCTACCACGTCGACGGCAGCCTCATCATCACCGGTCGTCGCAAGGACTTGCTCATCATCAACGGGCGCAACATCTGGCCGCAGGACCTCGAGAGCATCGCCATCCACCAGGCGGGGGTGAGCGGCCGCGCCGCTGCCGCGTTCGCGGTGCCGGGACCGGGCGGCGAGGAGATGGCGGCCATGGTCGTCCAGTGCCGGATCTCCGACCCGGCCCGGCGGACGGCGCTCGTGGAGCGCCTCCAGACGGCGATCCTCGCGGAGCTCGGGATCCGGTGCGTCATCGAGCTGGTGCCTCCGCACACCTTGCCGCGCACGTCGTCGGGCAAGCTGTCCCGGGCTCGCGCCCGGGCCGGCTTCCTCAAGCGCCTGGAGGTCGCGGCGCCGGCCGAAGCATGGTCGCCACGGTTGCCCTGACCGGAGCCACGGGTTTCATCGGGCGGACCGTCGTCCGACGGCTGGAGACGGCGGGCCTCAGGGTGCGCGCCCTCGTGCGACCCACCTCCGACGCTGCGGCGCTGCCGGCCGGTGTCGAGCGGGTCGTGGGGGCGCTCGACGATGCGCAGAGTCTCGGGCGGCTGGTGCACGGCGCCCGGGCCGTCGTGCACTGCGCGGGCGCCGTGCGAGGCAGCTCGGCCCGCGACTTCGACCCGGTCAACGTGGACGGGGTGGCCCGGCTCGTGCGCGCGACGCTGGTCCAGCGCCCGGCCCCGACCTTCGTCCATCTCTCGTCGCTGGCCGCTCGCCACCCCGAGCTGTCCCCCTACGCCGCCAGCAAGCGCGGCGGCGAGCAGGCGCTTCTCGCCGCTCCCGCGTGGACCGTGCTGCGTCCACCGATCGTCTACGGCCCCGGCGACCGGGAGCTGCTGCCGCTGCTGCGCTGGATGGCGCGCGGCATCGCCCCGATGGTCGGAGCGCGTCACGGCCGCTTCTCGCTCATCTACGTCGACGACCTCGCCGAGGCGGTGGCCCGGCTCGTCCTGCTGGAGGGCACCGGTCACGTGTTCGAGCTGGACGACGGCCATCCGTCCGGCTACGCGATGGACGACGTCGTCGCCGCGGCGGAGCGTTACCGCGGCCGGGCGGTCGTGCGTGTCCCGGTGCCGGCGCCGGTGATCGGCGGCCTGTCCCGCCTGAACGTGCTCGGCGCGCGCATCCGGGGCCGGGCGCCGATGCTGACGCCGGGCAAGGTGCGAGAGATGCTCCATCCCGGATGGACCTGCGACAATACCGCGCTCGCCGGCGCCACGGGCTGGCGTCCCCGGGTCCGGCTGGACGAGGGGCTCCGGCGCACCCTCGGGGATGCTGGCCGATGCTGACGTACCACGATATCCTCGCGCAGACCCGTGAGCTGCTCGAGCCGTACGCGAAGGGACGGAGGCTGGAGGAGGGGACCGATCTCCTGACCCACGTGGGTCTGGACTCGATGCAGGCAATGGAAGTCCTGCTGGCCGCCGAAGGTCGGTTCGACATGTCGATCCCCTTGAACGTGCTGGCGGAGGTGCGCACGGTCGGCGACCTCGCCCAGCAGCTGCAGCGGCTCCTCGAACGGCGCTGAGAGCCGTGCTCGACAACCTCCGCGCCATCGCCGCCGCCCGCCGGGCCCTCCTCGACGACGAGGGCGTCTCGCCGTTCGGCACGGTGGTCGAGAAAATGATCTCGGCCACCGAGGGCATCCTGGACGGGCGCCGCACGATCCTGGCCGGCACCAACAACTACCTCGGCCTGACCTTCGATCCCGACTGCATCGCGGCGGCGTGCGCCGCGCTCCGCGACGAGGGCACCGGCACGACCGGCTCCCGGATGGCCAACGGTACCTTCGCCGCGCACGCCGCGCTCGAGCGCGAGCTGGCCGAGTTCTTCGGCCGGCGCGGCGCCGTCGTCTTCTCCACGGGGTATCTCGCCAACCTCGGGATGCTGTCGGCGCTGACCGGGCGCGACGACGTCATGCTCATCGACGCCGACTGCCACGCCAGCATCTACGACGGCTGCCGGCTGGGAACGGCCGAGGTCCTCCGCTTCCGCCACAACGACGTGGAGGACCTCGACACCCGGCTCCGCCGGCTGGGCGAGCGTAGCAGCCGGGCGCTGATCGTCGTCGAGGGCATCTACAGCATGCTGGGCGACCGGGCGCCGCTGGCGGCGATCGCCGGCCTCAAGCGCCGCCACGGCGCCTATCTGCTCGTGGACGAGGCCCACTCGTTCGGCGTGCTCGGCGCCCACGGCCGCGGCCTGGCCGAGGAGGCCGGAGTGGAGGACGCGGTCGACTTCGTCCTCGGCACCTTCAGCAAGAGCCTCGGCACGATCGGCGGCTTCGGCGCCAGCGACCATCCCGAGCTCGAGAGCCTGCGGTATGCCAGCCGTCCGTACCTGTTCACCGCCTCGCCCTCGCCGTCCGTCGTCGCGTCGGCCCGCACGGCCCTGGCCGTGCTGCAGGCCCGTCCCGAGCTGCGCGGGCGGCTCTGGGACAACGCCCACCGGCTCTACGGGCGGCTGCGCGAGCTGGGCTTCACGCTCGGCCCGCAGCCGAGTCCCATCGTCGCGGTCATGATGGCGGGCCCGGGCGAGGGTCTGGCGTTCTGGCGGGCGCTCCTCGAGCAGGGCGTCTACGTCAACCTGATCGTGCCGCCGGCCGCGCCGAACGGGGGCTGCCTGCTTCGGTGCAGCGTCGGCGCCGCCCACACGCCCGAGCAGATCGAGCGCATCGCCGACGCCTTCGCCGCGCTGGTGCCGGCCTCGACGAGCCGGCACCACTGACGCCGGACACGGTCACGCCGTCGATGGAATCCTCGCGGTGCCGCTGCCGCCCGGCCGCGCGCGACATTCCGGCTGGCCGCGTGCAGTGACGGCCGCGATCCGCCGGCGCGCCCGCGGCATCCGGTTGCTGGTCCTCGACGTGGACGGCGTCCTCACCGACGCGGGGATGTACTACGCGGAGAGCGGTGACGAGTGGAAGAAATTCAACACCCACGACGGCCACGGTATCGTCCTCGCCCAGACCGCCGGCATCCGCGTGGCCATCGTCACCCGTGAGCGGACGGCGATCGTCGCCCGCCGGGCGGCCAAGCTCCGCATCGAGGATGTCCACCAGGGCATCCTGGACAAGCTCCCCGTGGTGCAGGGCCTGGCCGAGAAGCACGGCCTGACCCGCGAGGCCACGTGCTACGTGGGCGACGATCTCACTGACCTCGAGACGATGCGCTGGGTGGGTTTCTCGGTGGCGGTGGCCGATGCCCTGCCGCCGGTCCGCCGTGTCGCTCACTGGGTGACGCGCCGGGGCGGCGGGCAGGGGGCGGTACGCGAGGTCTGCGACCTGATCCTGGCCGTCCAGGGCAAGGCGCCGGCGTGAGCGGCAGCGCAAGACCGTCACGACCTCGGTATGCGTGCGTGTGCGCGTGGACAACTTCAGACGGCCCAGAGTAGAATCTCGTTCCGCGACCGTCGAGTCCGAATCCGAGAGGAGCCGCATGAACTGCCCCGCGATCGTCGCCGAGATCGGATGCAACCACCAGGGCGACCTCGAGATCGCCAAGGAGCTGGTCCAGACGGCGGCGACGTTCTGCCGCGTCGACTACGTCAAATTCCAGAAGCGCTGCGTCAAGGAGCTCCTGACGCCCGACGAGTACGACGCGCCGCACCCGGCGCCGCTCCACAGCTACGGACGGACGTACGGCGAGCACCGCGAGTACCTGGAGTTCACCATCGACCAGCACCGCGAACTCCTCGAGTGGTGCACGCGCCACGACGTCGGCTACTCGACGTCGGTGTGGGATCCGACCTCGGCGCGGCAAGCCGTCGCGCTTTCGCCCCATCACGTCAAGGTCCCATCCGCCTGCAACCTCGACTTCCGGATCCTGGAATATTTGGCGACCGGGTTCGCGGGCGAGATCCATATTTCCCTCGGGATGACGACGCCCGAGGAAGAAGAAGCGATCGTGCGCTTCATCGAGCGCCAGGGAGCCGCAGACCGGGTCGTTCTCTATGCGTGCACCTCCGGGTATCCGGTGCCGTTCGAGCAGGTCTGCCTCCTCGAGATCGCCCGGCTGAAGAACGAGTACGGGGACCGCGTGAAAGCGATCGGCTTCTCGGGGCACCATCTGGGTATCGCCGTCGACGTCGCCGCGGTCACCCTGGGGGCCAGCTGGCTCGAGCGCCACTTCACGCTCGATCGCACCTGGAAGGGTACCGATCACGCGGCGTCGCTGGAGCCGGACGGCCTCCGCCGGCTCGTGCGCGACGTCCGGGCGGTCAGCCGGGCATTGACAGCCAAGGATCGCGCGATCATGGAGGTCGAGGAGGCCCAGCGCGGGAAGCTGAAGCGGCTTCCCGGAGTGCATTTCATCCGATGAGGTGGGTCGGGCTGATGCCCCTTCGCGGGAGCTCGAGGGCGATTCCGTCGAAGAACCTGAGGCGCCTCGCCGGGCGGCCGCTGTTCGCGTGGAGCCTGGAGGCGGCGGTCGAGTCGGGGTGCTTCGACGAGATCTACGTCTCGACGGATTCGTCGGAGATCGGGAGCGCCGTCGAGCGCGAGTTCTCCTCGAGCGTCCGGGTGATCGGGCGACCGGCGGAGACCGCGACCGACACCGCGAGCACGGAGTCCGTGATGCTCGATTTCCAGGAGCGTGTCGCCTTCGACGTGCTCTGTCTGATCCAGGCGACCTCGCCGTTGACCCGGGCGGAAGACTTCCGGCGGGCGAAGCAGCGGTTCGCGGACGAGGGCGCGGACTCGCTCCTGACGGCGGTCGAATCGAAGCGATTCTTCTGGACGCGGGACGCCTCGCCGGTCAACTACGACCCCGCGAACCGGCCGCGCCGTCAGCAGTTCCGCGGCCTCCTCATGGAGAACGGCGCGTTCTACTTCACGCGCGCGGCGACGCTCAGGACGTGCCGGGCCCGCCTCGGAGGGAAGATCGCGATCCACCACATGCCCGACGAGACGGGCGTCGAGGTCGACGAGCCCCTCGACTGGCTCGTCGCCGAGCACCTCGTCCGGGAACGGACGCGCCGGTCAGGGCGCCTGGCGGCGCAAGGCGGAGAGGGACGGTGAGCGGGGCGGCGTCCACGCTGAGCATTCCGGTCGAGAGCCAGGTCCGGGAGCTCGACGGGAAGCTCCTTCTCTCCTGCGTCGCGGCCGAGCGTGGGTTTCCGGTCGTTCTCGGCTCCCGTGCCTTCGTTCACTACATGATGCCCTTTCTTCCCCGCGGCGTGTACCTGGCCAAGAGCATGCGGTCGCTGAGCGAGCGGATGTTCGGAATCGTCCGGGGCCTCGGCCACGAGATCGTGGCGTGGGACGAAGAGAGCCTCGTCCGAGGGCCGACCTCCGTCTACTACGGGGATCGGCTCTCCCCGGAAACCCTCCGCGCCGTCTCGGTGCTGTTCGCCTGGGGCCAGGACGACGCGGAGGTGTTCCGAGGATTTCCGGCGTCGACCCGCCTCCCGATCCACGTCACCGGCAACCCGCGGATCGATCTGTTGCGCAAGGACGTCCGCGGCTACTTCCAGCCCGAGGTGGACGCGATCCGCCGGCGCTTCGCCGACTTCATCCTCGTGAATACGAGCTTCCGCTTCGTGAACGCCTTCGTGCCGAGCCTGAACCTCCTCCAGCCCGGCCCGGCCGGCGGAGCGCCGAGGATCAGCGCGAACGCCCGCCGGATGAGTGACGAGTTCGCGATCGGCATGGCGGCCCACCAGCAGGCGATCTTCGACGCGTTCCGGGCGCTGGTGCCGGTCCTGAGCGAGCGGTTCTCCGATCACGCCATCGTGGTCCGGCCGCATCCCGCGGAGCGCGACGAGCCGTGGGAGCGGGTCGCCCGGGGGCGGCCAAACGTCCGCGTCGTCAAGGAGGGCAATGCGATTCCCTGGCTGATCGCCTGTCGGGTGCTGATCCACAACGGATGCACGACGGCAGTGGAAGGCGCCGTGCTCGACACGCCGGCGGTCACCTATCAGCCGGTCCAGTCGGATCGCTTCGATTTTCCGCTGCCGAACGCGTTGAGTCACCGGGCGTTCCGTCCCGACGAGGTGACCCGGATCGTCGGCTCGATCCTGGCGGGGCGGCTCGGTCCGCTCGACGGCGGCGAGCGCGCGCGAATCTTCGACCGCCACCTGACGGCGCTGGAGGGGCCCCTCGCGGCCGATCGAATCGTCGACGTCTTGGAAGCGCGGGGATACGCCGGGCAACGGCCTCCGCGCCCGACGCTCGGGAAGTACGTCCCCGCCTGGATCGGCGGAAACGTCCGCACGACGGGCAAGCTGATCAGTATGCGGCGCCGGCATCATCGGAGCAGCGCCGCGTTCCACGCCCACCGCTTTCCCGAACTGACCGTGTCTGACCTCGAGAGCCGGATCGAACGGTTCCGTCGCGTGCTCGGCCGGTTCGAGGGCGTCCGGGTCACGAGGCTCGCGCCGTACGTGTTCCGGATCGCGGGCGCGGGCTGAGACGCTCCCTCACGAGCGCGCCCGCGTCATGGATGCCCCGGGCGCGTATGCCGTCCACTTCGGAGGCCCCGACCTGAGACCGGCGCTGCTACGCGACATCCTGGCGGAGCGTGTGGCGGCCGTCCCCGCCGGCGGCGAGATCGACTGGGCCACGTACTACTTCCGCGATCGGCGTCTGGCCCATGCGCTGCTGGACGCGCGCCGGCGTGGCGTGCGGGTGGCGCTCGCCCTGGAGGAGCAGCCGCGCACGGCCCACGCCAACCGCGCCGTCGTGCGCATCCTGTCGGGCGCCGACGGCCTGGGAGAGGGGCTGCGTCTCGTACGGCACACGCGGCTCTTCCTGCGGCCCCACCTGCACGAGAAGCTGTATTGCTTCTCCCACCCGCAGCCGGCGGCCTTCATCGGCTCGTTCAACCCTTCCGGCGACCAGCCCGAGCTGGAGCCGGAGGTCGTCGCCGAAATCCGCGACCAGGATCGTGGCTACAACGTGCTGGTCGAGCTTCGCCATCGCACGGTCGTGAACGATCTCGTCGCGCACGCGCGGCGCCTGCACCGGTCCCGACACGGCCTCCTCGAGCGCTTCTCGCCGGCCGCCAACGGCCGGTTCCGGGGCGACGATACGGAGATTTTCTTCCTGCCCAGCGTGCGACCGCACCCTCTCCTGGCGCAGCTGCGGCATGTCGGCCCGGGCGCGGTGGTCCGCATCGCGGCGTCGCACATCAAGGGCCCGACGGCGGCCCGGACACTTCTCGAACTGGCTGGCCGCGGCGCGCTGGTGACGATCCTGGCCGAGGAGACGCGCCGCCGGGTCCCGCCGTCGATGGAAGCGCGCCTGAAGGACGCCGGAATCACGATCCGCCGCCTCGTGCATCCCGCCGGCCTGCCGATGCACGACAAATTCATCCTCATCGACCAGGCCGGCCAGCGCCGCGTGGTCTTCGGAAGCTTCAACTGGACCGAGCGCTCGTTCCGGTTGAACCACGAGATCGGCGCGATCTGCACCAATCGGGACGTCGTCGAGGCCTTTGCCGCGCGCTGGCAGGCGCTCGAGGCTCAGGCGGCCGGCTCGACGCGGAACACGCGCTGAGAGAGCCGGCCCCGGAGCGCGGCGGGGTCACTCCAGCAGGCCCACATCCCGGAGAAGCTCCCTCGCGTGGCGGGGCCACTTGTCGTCCTGGGCCAGGTCCGACATGGCGCCGCGCTGAAACGCCTCTTTCCAGGGAATCGGGCTGGGCAGGAGGCAGAGCGTGAGGACGACCCGCGGCCCTCGCTGCGGGCTGATCCCCCGATGGAGGACGCTGGCCGGCTGGAAGAGCAGGCCCTCACCCGCGCGCAGCGCGCGGCGACATTCCCGGAGCTCGCTTCCCGCGAGCCTGGAGAGGTATGCGAGGTCGCCCGTGCGCCGGCCCGCCGGACCGAACAGGTAGCCGGTCCGGGCCACCTGGGCCGTCTCCGTGAGGTCGATCAGGGACGTGGTCCCGCCGTGCTCGTCGGTGGCGTTCAGGTACACGAGGAGCTTCAGGTGATCCCGGGGCCCCTTGTCGCAGTGCCAACGGAAGGAGACCGACTGCTGCTCGGGGGCCGGCGCCGTTCGCGTCACGGTGAACCAGTGAACCAGATACTCGCTTCCGAAGAAGCGCACGGCCCGGTCATCGACCACCTCCGGAAGGGCGGCCGACAGGATCTCCTCGACCAGGTGCGGCTCCTCGAGCCGGAATCCCTCGAGGTTTCTCGTGTCCTTCTTCACGTATGTCAGCGGCACGGTCGCGGTGGCCTTCCCGAGCAGGTCCTCGGCGGCGGCCTGGCTCATGACCTCCAAATATTCGAAGCCCGTCTCGTTGATCGGCGCGGACGCAGCCTTCGCGTCACGAGCGAAGGCCGCCTGGCACGCCTCGTGATAGGCGCGAAATCCCCGTTGGTCGTCGAACTCGCGGTAGACCCGTTCCGCGCGCCGGCGATCGAGCCCGGGCGCGAAAAGTCTCCGCAGAAGCCCGCTGCCGCGCCGTTCCACGATCACGCGGCGATTCTGCGCCGCGGCCCGAACAGCGTCAAGCTATCGCAGGGTACGGACACGAGCGTCCTACCTGAACGCGCGGCGGCGATAGAGGCGCCAGGCGACCGCCCACGCCGCCAGCAGCGGGTGGCGCCGCGCGTGGGAGGGCACCTCCACCGCGACGCCCGAGTGCCGCTGGATCTTCCACAGGACGTAGTCGACGCCGCCCTGGAAGGTGAAGAGGCCCTTCATCAGCCGCAAGACGGACAGCGCCTTGCCCACGCCGCGACGGCCCGCCCAGCCCAGACGGCTGCGCAGGCGAGCCCCGGCCGGGAGCTGGACGCGGTAGCGCAGGGCCTCCGCCGCGCCGACGGTCGTGGTGACGAAGGGCGTCCGCGCCAGCGCCGCCCGCGTGAGGCTGGCATAGTGCGCGGGCGCGGCGGCGTAGAGGGCGCGCACGCTCTCGGGACCCTCGCTGCGCAGCTCGGCCCGGTAGCTCAGCACGAGACCGCGCTGCCACAGCATGCTCGCGTCGAACTCACCCGGCAGCATCGGCACGACGCGCTCGACGAACGTGGTGACCGCCTCGACGAGCGCCGCGCGCACGCGCGCGACGACCGCGTCGCTGCGCGCGTAGAGCAGCGCCGCCGGCTGGGCGAAGCGTCCCCAGAAGTACGGGTGGAACGCCCGCCGGCGGGTGCCCCGCTCCAGGGCGTCGAGCGAGAGGACCGCGTACTTGGCACGGAGCACGCGATCGCCGAGCGGCGCCTCGAGGAGATACACGCTCGGGGGCAGAACGCGGTTGGCGAGCGCGGCCAGGCCGGCGCCGTGCACCGATCGGTAGCCGTCGACGAGCAGGTAGAGGTCCACGAGTCCGTCGCGGTCGTCGCCCCGGCGGTAACACGAGCCGTACAGCAGAATCGCCTGCACGGCGGCGCCATGACGCGCCAGAAGCGCGTGCGCCAGCGCCTGCGCTCCCGCCGGCACCACGAAGACGCCGGGTCCAGCGCCGGGATCAGCAACGTACAAAGGTGGCGCGCCCTCCCTCGCGAAGCACGAGCGGTCCACGTCCCGGCTCCCCCGTGAACATCTCGCCGTCCAGCGTGTATCCCGCGCCGTCCAGCCAGAGCTGCGCGTCGTGCACGTTGCGGCTCACGTAGCCGTTGTCGACGGTGGCCTGACCTCCGGGGCGACCGCGCAGGGCCCGCGGCAGCGCCGCGAGCAGGCGGCGCGGCCGGCCGAGCACCGCGGTGTAGCGCAGGGGGCCCGGGCCCCGTCCCCAGAACGGGCGGAGCCCCAGCACGAGTCGCTCGAGCGTCGTGAGCATGAGCACCAAGTGATCGCGACGGTGCGGGCGCTCGCCGTCCACCGCCGCCGTGATGGGGACGGCTGTCACCAGGTCGGTCCGGCCCCGCGCCAGCCCGAGCAGGAGGGCGCCCAGCGCCAGCCCGGCGGCCAGCTCGCCCCGCACGCCCTTGGTGTGGACGCGGGCACGGCAGAAGCGGATGCCCTGCTCGATGCCGGCGGTGCCGAAGAACATGCCGAACAACGGTCGTGCCCCGGGGCAGGGTTCGAGGCGCAACACCGAGCGCTCCGGCAGGCGGGCGCGGGAATCGGGCGAGCGGGCCCAGTCGAGCAGCCGCCGCAGGCCCTCGGCGTGCCCGCCGCGGACCCCGACGTCGCCCGCGATCATGCTGGTCGTGCCGGCGGTAAGCACGGCGAGGAGCGGGGGGGACTCGAAGATCCGCTCGCCGAAGATGGCGGTCAGCACCGCCTGCACCGTTCCGTCGCCACCGTTGATCGTGACGAGGTCGGTCCCGTGACGGGCGAGGTCCGCCAGCGCGGCGGCGACGTCCGCGGGCGTCTCGACGTCGTGGCGCCGCACCTCCGCGTGCGCGTCGAGCACCCGGCGGACCGGGCCGAACCGGCGGCGGTTGCCGCCGCTTCGCGGATTGTTGAGCAACCCGACCCGTAGCGGTCGCCCCTGCATGACCGGGACGACAGGAGAGAAGGTCGAGCGCGCGGGCCGCGCGCTCATCGGTCGGCCGAGGTCGCGAAGATGCGGGTCGCCAGTGACCGCGCGGGCGGGTCCTGGGTCGCGTCGACGAGCCAGGAGCGCAGGGGCCCCGCGGCGTAGCGCTCGCGAGCGGCCATGGCGAGGCGGACGAGCAGCACCACGCTCGAGAGCGCGGTCCACGCGGCCACGGCGACCAGGCCGAGGTCGGGCCGGCCGAGCAGCGCGCCGGCGGTGAGCCAGATCAAGTTGGGGTTGCGGCGGGCGGTGATCAGGCGCGAGTACGAGTCGATCCGGCGCCACAGGAAGATGGAGAACGGCGCGAGGAGCTGGAACGCGCCCTCGACCAGCCGCCCGACCACGTAGCCGGCCACGGTGACCCAGAGCACCCAGGCCAGCAGCAGCCCGGGCACCGCTGGCTCGAACGTCTCGAGCCCGCTGCCCCAGGCGATGTACCAGAGGGGGGGATGTATGAGGTCCACGCCGTGGTCGAGCCAGTGGCCGAAGCGGCTCGAGGTCACCGTCACCCGCGCGAGCTTGCCGTCCACGGTGTCGAGGAAGGTCATCAGCCACGCCGCCGCCAGCCCCCAGCCGCGCTCGCCGCAAGCGAACGCGACCCCGGCCAGGATGACCAGCGCCAGGCCGAAGAGGGTGACGTGGTTCGGCCTGAGCCCCCAGCGCACGCAAAGCCCGGTCGCCCAGCGGGCCGGCACCGGCCAGAGCCACTTGGTGACGAGGTCGGTCACGCCCTTGTACGCGCCCGTGAACAGCCGATCCTCCAGCTCGCACCTCAGCTCGGGTCGCGCCCGCCGCACGAACGGCCGCTCGAGCTTGCGGAGCTGCACCTGCGAGGCCGAGGCCAGCGACTCCGGCTCCTTGACGGCGACGCCGGGCAGGTCGGGGGAGGCCGAGCCGCTCACCACGTCGCGGGCGCGCGGGGCCAGGGCGGCCGGCACGTGCGCGGCGACGATGCTCGGGCCGTCGTCGCCCGTCACCCGGAGCAGGACGTTCGGCGTGCGGACGAGGGCGATGACGACGCGATCGTCGTAGACGTAGTCCCCGCGCATGAGGATCACCGAGCCGCCGGCGGGCGCAGGCTCGGCCGTGTCCCCGACCTGCGCGACGCCGGCACGATGCAGGAGCCGGGTGAGGCGCTCACGCGGGGTCAGGCCCCAGAGACGCACGGCGGCGTCGGCGAGGATCCGCGCGTGGATCACGGCGGGCGGGGCGGTGGCGCTGTTGGACGGGCTCACGGCAGGGCTATTATGGGCTCGGATGCTCACGTTCGCGCAGTTGTCGGATCCACATCTGTCGTGTCCGACGCCGGTGCGGGCCCGTGACCTCCTCGGCAAGCGGGCCCTGAGCTACCTGTCGTGGCGGCTGGCGCGTCGGCGACGCCACCGGCCCGAGGTCCTCGCCGCCCTGGTCCAGGACCTTCGGGCCGCGCGGGCCGACCACGTGGTCGTGACCGGCGACCTCACGCACCTGGGGCTGCCCCACGAGTTCGAGCAGGCGCGGCGGTGGCTCGACGCGCTCGGGCCGGCGCCGTCGCTCAGCGTGGTCCCCGGCAACCACGACGCCTACGCGCGCCGCGGGTGGGAGCGGGCGCTCGGCCGCTGGGCGCCGTTCTTCGATTCCGATCCCGGCGCCGGCGGCGAGGTCGGTGGGGCGTCGGCCTTCCCCAGCGTCCGCGTGCGCGGCCCCGTCGTCTTCGTCGGGCTCTCCACGGCCAGGCCGTCGGCGCCGTTGCTCGCGGTGGGCGAGGTCGGGGCGCGCCAGCTCGACGCCCTGGGGCGGGTCCTGGCCGACGCGCGCCGCCGGGGGCTCGTGCGCGTCGTGCTGATGCACCATCCGCCCCTGGCCGGCGCCACCGGCTGGCGCAAGCGTCTCGTCGATGGGGCGCGCCTGCGGGCGGTGCTCGAGGCCGAGGGCGTGGAGCTGGTGCTGCACGGGCACACCCACCGGGCCTCGATGGGCAGCCTCGAGACCGCGACGGGCCGCGCGGCGGTGGTCGGAGTGTCGTCGGCCTCGGCGACCGGTCCGGGGCCCGAACGGCTGGCACGCTACCATCTCTACCGCCTCGAGCGGGACGGCGAGCGCCGCCAGGTCTGGCTCTCCACCCGCGTCTACCAGCCTGCCACCGGCCGCTTCGTGGTCGACGGCGCCACCCACGCCGTGCTCACGCTCAGCCGATCCGCCGAAACCACCACACCGTCACCGCCAGCACCACGAGGGCCGGCGCGAACGCAGTGACGGCCGGGCTCAGGTTCAGCAGAAGACCCAGCCGGGCGGTGATCTGGCTCGCGAGGTGGAATCCCACTCCGAGCAGGGAGCCGATCATCATGCGCTGGCCGGTGGTGGCCATCCGCATCACGCCGAGCACGAAGGGGACCGACAGCAGCGTCATGGCGCCGACGGCCAGCGGCATGCTCGCCTTCTGCCACAGGGCCAGCTCGTAGGTGGCCGAGTCCTGACCGCTCGCCCGGAGATAGCGCACGTACTGGTAGAGATCCGAGAACGACAGGATCGATGGTGGCAACGCCAGCAGGGCCACCTGCTCGGTGTTCAGGAACGACTCCCAGGTCAGGACCGGCAGCCGGCGCCACACGACGCCGCCGGCCTCGAAGTCTTTCTGCACCACGTCGGTGAGCCGCCAGGCGGCGCCCGCCTGGACGTCGGCCCGGTGGGCGTGCATGAAGCGGCGGAGCCGCCCGTCGCCGTCGAACTCGTAGATCTCGACGCCGCCCAGCACCCCGCCGGCGCGGATGTCGCGCACCCGGAGGAAGCGATGGCCGGCCCACGACCAGAAGCCGTGCTCGGACTGGATGGCTACCGTGGCCGACAGCGCCTGGGCGCGCTTGACGTGGGCGACCCGATCGAGCGGCGGCGCGACGAACTGCCCGAGCGCCACGGCGATGGCGACGAACAGCAGGCCAGGCCGGAGCGCCGACCACCCGATCCGCAGGGGCGACACGCCCGCCGCCTGCATCGCCACCAGCTCGCGTCCGCTGGCGAGCGCGCCGAGCGCGGTGAGGTTGGCCAGGAGCGCAGTGACCGGCGCCAGATCGATGACGCGCCGGGGCGTCGTGAGCAGGGTGAAGAGGGCGGCGTCCGCGAGCCGGTAGCGTCCCTTGCCCAGATCCTCGAGCTCCTCGACGAAGGCGAAGATGGTGAAGACCGCGAGCAGCGCGACCAGGGCGAGCAGGTAGGTGCGCGCCAGGGTGAGGGCGACGTAGCGGTCGAGCGTGCGCAGACGCTTCATCGGCGCCACCGGCCCGACGGCCACGGCTGCCACAGCAGGAGCAGCACGACGGCGGCGAGCAGCCCATCGACCCACCAGAGCCCCGGCACCGGGCCGACGGTCCCGCGCTCCACCCACGTCTTGGCCACCGCCTTGAGGTTGTAGTAGGCGGCGTAGGCGAGAACCGCGGTGGCGATGCGGGCATACCGCCCCTGCCGTGGCACGGCGCGGCTGAGCGGGATCCCCAGGAGCGCGAGCAACACCGTGGCCAGCGGGGTCGTGAGGCGCCACTGCAGCTCGGCCACGTCCATCGGGTCGCGCGAGCGCGCCAGCGTCGCGGTGGAGGCGGCCTTGCGGCGGTATTCCGGCACGACGTCCTCGGTGCGCAGGGGCATTTCCATCTGCTCGAAGCCGACGATGCGATCGCGCCCCTCGCCGATGGCGATGCGGTACTGACGTCCGCGCAGCACGACGAGCGTGCGCTCCCCGCTCACCGGATCGACGCGCTGGTAGGCACTCTGCGCGAACACCACCTGCCGGATACCCCGCTCCTCGCTGTGCACGAACACACCCGAGAGCCGACCGGTGGCCGCGTCGCCGCCTTCGGCGAAGACGACGTACTCGCCTCGTTGCTTGGCGTAGAACCGGCCGGCCTTGAACCGATCCAGGTCGACCTCGGCGCCGGCCTCGGCCCGCAGGCGGTAGCTCCGGTCGTAGGCCCACGGCCGCACGGCGAGCGACAGGGCCGCCACGCCCATGGCCAGCACCACCGCCAGCCCGGCCACGGCACGAACGAGGCGGGCAGGGCTCACCCCCAGCGCCGACATTGCGATGATCTCGGAGTCGGTGTGGAGCCGGCCCAGGGCCATGACCACGCAGAGGAAGAGGGTGATGGGCACCAGCACCTCGAGCGCGATCGCCGTCCGCAGCAGGACCAGGAAGGCGATCGTCCGGGACGGCAGCAGGCCGTCGACCACGTCGGCGAGGAAGCGGGCCAGCAGGTAGCCGACGAAGACGACGACGAGGACGGTCGAGACGAAGATGGCCGGCGTGGCGATCTCACGGACCACGTAGCGCCCGAGGAGCCCGCCCCCGAGCCGTGGCCACCAGCGCTCGATCGGTCGAGGCCGCATGAGCCTCCTCATGATACCGTAGGCGGGTGATCGGGGCCCTGATCCTGAGCGCCGGCCAAGGCCGGCGCCTGCTGCCGCTGACCGCGACGATGCCCAAGTGCCTGCTGCGCGTTCACCAGCGCACGCTCCTCGAATGGCAGCTCGACGCGCTCGCCCGCTGCGGCATCCCGCACGCGACCGTCGTCACGGGCTTCGGCAGCGAGCACGTCGAGGGACTGCTGGCCGCGCGCACGGGGGCGCCTCGCACGCAGCTCATCTACAACCCCTTCTTCCGGGTCTCCGACAACCTCGTCAGCTGCTGGATGGCCAGGGGGGACATGACCGGCGACATCGTGCTCCTCAACGGCGACACGCTCTTCGAGCCAGCGGTGCTGGAACGGCTGCTGGCCGCGCCGCCCCGGCCGGTCCGCCTCGCGATCGACCACAAGGAGGCGTACGACGCGGACGACATGAAGGTCAGCCTCGACGCCGACGGGCGGGTCCGGAGAGTCGGCAAGCGGCTGGCCCCTGCGATCGTGGGCGCCGAGTCGATCGGCCTGATGCTGTTCCGTGGCGATGGGTCCGCGCTCTTCCGGGAGGCGATCGAGCGCGCCCTGCGCCGGCCCGACGCGCTGCACTCCTGGTACCTGTCCGTGATCGACGAGATGGCTGACCACGGCCACGTGTGGACCGAGAGCATCCAGGGGCTCCGGTGGGCCGAGATCGACTCGCCGGCCGACATCGCGCGGGCCCTGGGGGTCGTGGAACGCCCGGCGAATCAGCCGCTCGGCTCGACGATCGCGCGCACCAGCTGAAGGTCCGCCACGCTGTCGACGTCCACCGCGGCCTCGGGGAAGGGCAAGATCACCGCGCCGGCACGAAACCCGAGCCGGCGTGACACCCGGTCCAGGGCCGCCTCGAGCGTCAAGCGCCCCACCGCGTAGTCGAGGATGGCGGACCACCCGAGCGCGCCGGCGACGAGCCGGAGCGGGCGCTTGCGCTCCTGCTCCACGCGGCGCCAGTGGCGGGCGGCCCCGCGTCCGGTCGGCGTGAGGAACGCAAAGAGGTTGCAGCCGCAGTAACCGCCGCCCTTCAGCCGGAGGATCGTGCGTCGCGTTCCCGGGAAGGCCGCGGTCACCTGCTCGGCGCGGGCCAGCCCCACGACGACGTCGGCGCCCGAGGCGCGGGCCGCCGCGCAGAAATAGTCGACGACGGCCGGCGTGAGGAGTGCGTGATCGGCGGTCGTGAGCAGGACCGGAGCGGCGGCGGGCACGCGATCGAGGACGGCCGCCGTGCTCAGGCTGGGCGTGGCCGCGGCCGGCCGCCACTCGATCGCTCCGGTCTCGACGAGGGCGCGGAGCCCCGCATCCTGCTCGAGCGCCTCGCGGCGCGGCCCGCAGAGGATCCGCGCGCCGACCTCGCGCGCCGTCCCGAGCGCGTCGAGGACACGCTGCACCATCGGACGGCCGCCCACCAGGGCCAGCGCCTTGCAGGGCACGCCGGCGGCCCGCGCCACCGGATCGTCCGGCGTGCGGTCGCCCGCCAGGACCACCGCCGTGAAGCTCACACGAGCGCCTTGTCGTAGATCCGGTACCGCTTGTACGGGTCGCCGCCGAGCGCCTCGAGGATGCGCCGGACGCCGAGGTTGTCCTCGAGGATCCAGGACAGCTCGACCTCCTCGAGGCCGACCGCGAGCCCCGCGCGGCGTACGGTGTCGATGACGAGGCACGCGAGGCCCAGCCCCAGCGGCGTGCGCTGGTAGCGCTTGCGCACGCCCATCAACGCCACCCGGCCGGTCCGGGGCCGCCGCCGCATGAGGCGGGCGAGCAGGCGCGCCCACCCGAGCGGCAGCAGGCGGCCGTCCAGGTCGCGGATGAGCTCGTTGACGTTCGGCAGAAGCACGAGCATGGCGGCCGGCGCGCCGGCCACCTCCGCGATTTGCACGAAGTCGTCGTCGACCACGAACCGGAGCACCCAGCCGAGCTCCTCGAACTCCGCCGCCGTGAACGGCACGAAGCCCCAGTTGTCCGCCCAGGCGTCCTCGAAGATGTCGCGCAGGATGCCGAGATCCTCGCGCAGCCGAGACCGGCGGAGCGGCCGGACGCGCACGTCCTCGAGTCTGGCGACCGCGGCGCGCATGACCGGCGCCATCTGAGCCTCGGCCGTGAGCCGGTACGCCAGCAGGTCCTTGACCGGACGGTAGTGGCACGCCTCGAGGCGCGCCGCGTAGTAGGGCCGGCCGTGGCGCATCATGATCATGGGCGGCGTGCCGAAGCCGTCGACCAGCAGCCCGCACTCCTCGTTGATCGACAGGTCGAAGGGCCCGCGCACGCGCGAGAGCCCCTGGTCCCTCACCCATGCCTCGGCGCGGCTCAAGAGCGCCGCGAATACCTCGGCATCGTCCTCCGCCTCCAGGAGTCCGAAGAAGCCGGCGCCGTCCTGGTGGCGCTCGAGGTGGAGCCGATCGACTTGCGCGCTGATGCGGCCGACCGCCCGCGTGCCGCGATAGGCCACCCAGAACGCCGCCCGGGCGTGCGCGAAATAGGGCCGCCGGCGCGAGAGCTGCAGCCGGCGCTCCAGCAGGAGCGGGGGCACCCACGCCGGGTCGTCCGCGTACAGGGCCCAGGGCACCCGCAGAAAATCGGCGCGAGCGCGGCCCCGCTCGGCCGGCGCCAGGCGCAGCGGGCGACTCGGCTCCTCAGCGGCCGGGGCCACCGCGCTCCGAGCGCTCCGCCGGCCAGGGGTAGCGGACACGCTGGGCGGGGGCCGGCGGGAGCCTGCTCACGACGCTCGCGCCCACACCGCGTACAGTGGATCCCGGTCACCGTCGGGCGAGCGGTCCTCGGCCTTGACGTCCCTCCAGCCGCCGGCGGCCTCGAAGTAGGAGCGGACGAGCATGAGGTGCTGCGGGTCGGTGGTGGAGAGCCAGACCGCCACGGCCTTGGTGGGAAAGCAGCGGTTGGAGAACGACACCACGAACGGCGCGCCCGGCCGCAGCACGCGGCGGACCTCGCGAAAGAGCCGCACCGGGTGGATCACGTACTGGATCGAGACGGCGCACAGCGCGCCGTCGAACACCTCGTCCTCGAAGGGCAGCCGCGGGTCGCGGTTGACGTCGTGGGCGAACGAGCTCGTGAGCCGGGGGTTGTCGGCCATCTCCTCGGCGTTCAGCCCCAGCCCCACCACCTCGCGCGTGGGCAGACCGGCTGGCAGGTGACTGCGCCAGCTGCTCATCAGGTCGAGCAGGCGCCCGTCGCCGGGCAGCACGTCGGCGTAGAGACGGCCGAGCGCGGCGATCGCTCCGTCGTCGATGTGGACGACCTTGCGCGGGGCGCCGTAGAACCGACCGTCCGGGGACTCGTCCTCTCGCGCGAACGCCTCCGGCGGAAAGAGCCCATCGCCCCGCGGCGATTCGGCGTTCAACGCGTCCCTCCTCGGGAGATGCCGTACCCTATCGGTCGGCGCCAGTATAGACGGCGCGGGAGAGCACGTCATGGGGATCGCGGAACGCGGCGCGTTGAGGGGCAAAGTGGTCATCGTCACGGGCGCGGCGACGGGCATCGGGCGGGCGAGCGCCCTGCTCTTCGCGCGGGCCGGCGCCCGGGTCGCGCTGGCGGACCTGCGCGAGGCCGAGCTCGGGCGCACGGTCGCGGACGTCCGGGCGGCCGGCGGCGAGGCTGCGGCGCTGGCAGCCGACCTCGCCCGCCCCGACGACTGCGCGGCGGTGGTGGCAGGCGCGGTGCGGGCGTTCGGCCGGCTCGACGTGGTGCTCAACAACGCCGGAGTGGGGACGATGGTCGTCGGCGGGACCGTGGAGACCATCAGCCTCGAGCACTGGGACCTCGCCCAGGACGTCAACGTGCGCGCGATGTACCTGGTGTCCCGGGCGGCGGTGGCGCAGCTGCGGATCGCGGGCGGCGGCGCCATAGTGAACGTCGCCTCGGTGTCGGCCTTTCACGGCTCGGTCGCGCGCCCCAGTCACGCCTACGCGGCGTCGAAGGGCGCGGTGCTCGCACTGACCCGCGCGATGGCCGCCTCCTACGGACGCGACGGCATCCGCGTCAACGCCATCTGCCCGGGGACGATCCGCACCCGGCTGACGGCGGACATCGTCGAGGGCGCCGAGCGCGCCGCCAGGGAGGGCCGCGGCATCCCGCTGGGCCGCGTCGGCGAGCCGGAGGACATCGCGCGGTGCGCGCTCTTCCTGGCCTCCGACGACGCGGCGTTCGTCTCCGGCGCCCACCTCGTGGCCGACGGCGGGGCGATGGCCGCGACGCCATAGGAGCTCTCACAGGACACGTGCACCCGAGCTTCGTCAGGAAGGCTCGCACGAACGCCCAACGTCGGGAGCAAAGAGCCGCCACTTCCCCGGAAGTCCTTTGAAGGTGTGCGTCCCCCGGTCCGTGAAGGTGAAGCCGGAGCCCGCCATCAGATCCTTGACGGTGTTGGACACGAGGACCTCGCCGGGCTGGGCTGCCCCTATGATACGGGAGCCCGTGTTCACCGCGATGCCGCTGATGGTCCCGTCGTCATACTCGACCTCACCGGCGTGTATCCCGACCCTCACCGCGATGCCGAGGCCCCGCACGGCATCGCGGATCGCGCACCCGCAGCGGATGGCCGCAACCGCGCCGTCGAAGACGGCGAAGATCTCGTCCGCGACGGCATTGACCTCCTCTCCGCCGTAGCGGGCGAGCTCCTGGCGGACGAGCGCGGTGTACTGCGCTTGCACCTCGCGCCAGCGGCGGTCGCCCAGCGCGACCAGGCGGGCAGTCGCGCCGGGGATGTCGACGAACAGCACCGTCGTCAGCGCCCGCCCCGCCGCGAGACCGGGACGCGCGCGGCCGCGCGTATCCAGCGACTGGAGAGGTGGGAAGTCGGCGGGCAGGTCCGGGATGATGAGTTGGAAGATGCGTTCGGGGCGGGGGAGGCCCTTGAGGCGATGCGAGCCAAGATCCCGGAGGCTCAGGCCGCCGGTCAAGGCGTCTTCGATCAGGGCGGCTGTCGACTTGGACAGCAGCACCTGCCCGCCGTGGCCCGCCTCCTTGATGCGCGCGCCGCGCACGACGTCCAGCCCCGTGTACCCGTCCGCCGTCCGGATCGGTTCTCCCGTGTGGACTCCGATGCGCACCCGCACGGCGCCGCCCTCCGGCCAGGCCTCGACCGCGAGGGCGCGCTGGATCGCCACGGCCGCGGCAATCGCCTGCGTGGCGTGGCCGAACACCACGAAGAACGAGTCCCCCTGGGTATCGACCTCGAGGCCTTCGTGCGCGGAAAACGCGGCCCGCAACAGGGCGCGGTGCACGGCGAGTATCTCCGGGTATCGGTCCCCGAGCTGTACCGTCAGGGGCGTGCTGTCCTCGACGTCGGTATGCAGCACCGTGAGGGTGCCGCCAGGTCGCCCGGGCATGGATGGCGCTCCCACTACCGGTCGGTCAGTCATCACTCACCGCGAATCCGAGGGGGCGCCGGCGGCGTCTCCGCCTCGCCAGTCAGTGGCGCGCCAGAGGCGCGGTACGGGCGCGGGCCCGGTAGGCCGCGAGGTTGCCGCCGGATTTCAGCTTGCCGGGCAGCGGGTGGCCCACGACACGCTCGGCCAGCTGGCCGGCGGCGATCATCGCGTCGAGATCGATGCCCGTGTCGATGCCCATCTCCTGGCAGAGAAACGCAACGTCCTCGGTCGTCACGTTGCCGGCGGCGCCCTTGTGGGCCGCGAAGGGACAGCCGCCCATGCCCGCCACCGCGCTGTCGAAGCAGTCCACGCCCATCTCGAGCGCAGCGACGACGTTGGCGACGGCCAGTGCCCGGGTGTCGTGCAGGTGGAGCTTGATCGGCGTGTCCGGCCAGCGCTCGCGCACGGTGCCGACCAGCCGCTTGATCTGGAGGGGATTGGCCCAGCCCATCGTGTCGGCCAGGCCGATGCCGCCCAGGCGGGAGCCGCATGCGTTGGCTCTCTGCTCGGCCTTCTGCAAGACGGCCACCACGTGGCGCGGCTCGACGTCGCCTTCGTAGTTGCAGCCGAACGCCGCCATCACGCCCACGTCGAGCCAGTCCATGCCGAGCTTCCGGTAGCGCTCGGCCCAGCCCGGCAGCTCCTCCAGCCGCTCGTCCACGGAGCGGTTGGTGTTCTGGCGCATGAAGGTGTCGCTGCCCGCCACGCTGAACATCGGGCGCAGCGCCAGCGCGTCGCGATGCTTGGCGGCGCGCTCCAGACCGGCCTCGTTGAGCCAGATGGCCTCGTAGGCCACGCCGGGGACGCGCTTGATACCGGCCACCATCTGCTCGGCGTCGGCCATCTGCGGCACCCACTTGGGGCTCACGAACGAGGTGAACTCGATGCTCTTCACGCCCGTGTCGGACAGCGCGTCCACCAGCGAGATCTTGTCCGGCAGGCTGATCGCGCCCTTCTCGAACTGGAAGCCCTCGCGCGGCCCCACTTCCTTGAGCTTGACGGACTTCGGAATATCGCTCATGCGATCACCCTCCGCGACGCCAGCGCGTCGATCTCGTCCTTCGTGAGGCCGAACTCCTGGAGCACCTCGCGCGTGTGCTCGCCCAGCTGCGGGGCCGGCCGCCGCAGGCCGAACTCGTACGCCGTGCTGCGCACCGGCATCTTGGGCAGCTTGGCGGTGCCGCGGCCGGGCAGCGGGGTATCGACGAACTGACTGGCCGCGTTGAGGTGCGGGTCGTCCACGAGCTGATCGGGCCGGCGCAGCGGCGCGAAGGGCACCCGCGCGTGCTCCAGCCGCTCGGCCAGCTCCGCGCTCGGGTAACGGCGCATCTCCTCGGCGATGCGGCCGGGCAGCCATCCCCGGGCGGCCACCCGCTTGGCGTTGTCGTTCAACCGCTCCTCCGCGAGCAGGTCGCCGAGGCCGAACTCCTTGCAGAAGCGCTCCCAGTGGGCGTTGGACGTGATGCCGATGAAGACCTGCTCGCCGTCGGCGGCCGTGAAGAGCTGGTAGATGCCCCAGCCCATGCGCGTGCCCTGGCGCATCTCGGGCATCGGCACCGAGGGCTCGCCGGTGGCGGCGTAACTCGCCAGCCACTGGCCGACCCAGAAGACCGTGGTCTCGTAGAGCCCCGCGGTGATCTTCTGGCCCACGCCGGTGCGCGCGCGCTGGTGGAGCGCGGCGAGCACGGCCGTCACGCCGTAGGCGGCGGCGCCGACGTCCACGATCGAGGCCCCGGCCCGCATCGGCTGGCCGCGCGGCCCCGTCATGAACGCCAGCCCGGCCGACATCTGCGCCAGCTCGTCCAGGAACGGTCGCGCCTCGTATGGCCCCGGCAGGAAGCCTTTGACCGCGAGATAGATGATGCCGGGATTGGCGCGCGCCAGGACGTCGTAGCCCAGCCCCAGCCCTTCCACCGCGCCGTGGCCGAAGTTGTCGATGACCACGTCGCAGGCCTTCGCGAGGCGCAGGAACAGCTCGCGGCCCTCGGCCGAGCCCTTGAGGTCGAGCGTGATGCTGCGCTTGTTGCGGTTGAGGAAGTGGAAGTTTGCCGCGTTGCCGGCCGGCATCCCGCGCGACTGGTCACCCTCGCCCGGCCGCTCCACCTTGACGACGTCGGCGCCGAGGTCGGCCAGCAGGAGGCCCGCCGAGGGCCCGGCGACGATGTGGCCGAGCTCCAGGACGCGCAAACCCTCGAGCGGGAGCGGGGGCGTCATCGCCGTCCACCTAACATCCCGGCCCGCGCGCTGTCAATCTGCCCGCCGTTCGTCCTGCCACCATCTACACTGCTGGCCACGGTAGTGCCAGGGCAGCCGACCGGGAATTTCCGGGCATGCCCAGCCCGTCTCTCTAGTAGGGAGAAAGTAGGGTGAACGACCCATGGCGCCTGGGCCAGAGACCCCCCTGAGGGAGGTCGACCGCGTGACGACGTCTCCGACGGTCGCGGACGGGATGCCGCCGGACCCCGACGCCCGACGGCGCTTCGAAGAGCAGGCCCTGCCACACCTTGGGCATCTCTACCGGCTCGCGATCCGCTTGACGGGCTCGGCCCAGGACGCCGAGGACCTCGTGCAGGACACGTGCGTGAAGGCCTTCCTGGCATTTGCGACCTTGCGGCAGCCCGGCTCGATCCGCGCCTGGCTCTGCCAGATCCTGACGCGCCTGGTCTTCGACCACCACCGTGCGGAACCGCGCGAGCTGGCGGTGGGCGACCTCGAGGAGGTCGACCGCTTCTCCCTCTATGACCTCGTCTGGGACGAGGACCCGTTTCCCTACTCGGAGAACCTCCACCAGGACTTTCTCGCGCAGTTCGACGACGAGGAGGTCCGGCAGGCGCTGCTCGCGCTGCCCGAGGCCTACCGGGTGCCCCTCGTCCTCCTGTATGTCGAGGACCTGAGCTACAAGGAGCTGGCCACGATGCTCGAGTGCCCGATCGGAACCATCATGTCGCGGCTGCACCGGGGACGGAAGATCCTCGAGCGCGAGCTGTGGGAATGCGCCCGCCGCCGCGGGATCGTGAGGGGCTGGGGGCGATGACGCCACTGACGTGCGCGCAGGCCGTCGTGCAGTTCTTCGGCTATCTGGATCGGGCGCTGCAGGGCGAAGCGCTGCAGGATCTGGAGGCGCATCTGGAACAGTGTCTGGCCTGCTGTGACAAGCTGGCCTTCAGCAAGCAGATCGACGAGTTCGTCAAGCGCCGGCTGCCTGACCAGCCGGCGCCGGAAGACCTGGTGGCGCGGGTCCGGCGTGCGCTCGACCGCGCCGGCGGAGGCGCGTGATGCCAGGGTATTTCACCGACGAGCAGGTCCGCTCGATCATCCTGAAGACCTATGGCGAGGCCCGCTCGGCGAGCCGCGCGGTCGCCGAGTCTCTCTACTGCGCCGAGGAGCTGGCCGGTCTTCCTCCCGGCGCCGTCGAGCTGGCCCTCGGCGTGGGTCACCCCGTGCGGTTCGCCGGGCTCCGGAGCGGCGAGGTCGTGCTCGATCTCGGATGCGGGGCCGGCATCGACACGCTGCTGGCCGCGCGCGCCGTCGGCCCGACCGGCAAGGTCGTCGGCCTCGACATGACGCCCGCGATGGTTGATCGGGCGCGAACGCACGCGAGCCTGGCCGGCGCCACCCAGGTCGAGATCCTGGAAGGGCTGATGGAACAGATTCCACTCTCGGATGCCTGCGTCGACGTGATCGTCTCGAACGGCGTGACCAACCTCTCGACGCGTGCGAGCCGTGCGATTGCGGAGATGACCCGGGTGCTCAAGCCGGGCGGGCGGATCGCGATCGCCGACCTGGTCCTGACCGAGCGCCTGCCCGAGGAGGTGCTGAAGAGTCCCGCCGCGCTGGCCGGCTGACTGGCCGGCACACTGGCGGAGCCAGTGCTGCTCAAGAAGTTCTTCAACGTCGGCTTCGAGGCGATCGAGGTCCATGACCGGCGGCCGTTCGGGCTCGAGAATCTCACGCGCTACCCGCTGTTCACCCCGGAGTTCATCGAGTTCATGCGCCGGACGCTGCCGCCCGGGCGCCACGACGAGCTGGTCATCTCCCTGGTCGTCACGGCGCGGAGGCCAGCCCTCCGCGGGACGCAATGCGGGGGCGAGACCGTCACCGCCGCGCTCCCCGAGGCCGCCGCCGTGCTCGATCTGGGGGAGGGTGGGGGCGACGTGGGCGCCACCCTCGAGGTGAAGAACCTCGTCGGCGGGAGGAGAGACTGATGACCCTGGACACACGGCTCCTCAGGGAAGAAATCCAGAAGGTCTACACCGACGTCGCGCGCGATCCGAAGAAGGGCTACCACTTCCACACCGGCCCCGAGTACGCGACCCGCATGCTCGGCTACGCGCGGGAGGAGTTGGCCGACCTGCCGGACTGCATCACGGCCGCCTTCGCCGGGGTCGGCCACCCGCTCTCGATGGGGCGGCCCGGCCCCGGCGCCGTCGTCGTGGACATCGGGGCGGGGAGCGGCCTCGACAGCTTCCTGGCAGCCCGCGCCGTGGGGCCGGCCGGTCAGGTGATCGCCGTCGACATGACGGAGGGCATGCTCGAGCGCGGCCGGGACAACGTCGCGCTCACAGGCTTGCGCCAGGTCGAGTACCGACAGGGCTTTGCCGAGGCATTGCCCGTCGCGGACGCGGTGGCCGATCTCGTCGTCTCCAACGGAGTCATCAACCTGTCGCCCGACAAGGACGCCGTCTTCGCCGAGGCGTTCAGGGTGCTCAAGCCCGGCGGCCGCCTGCAGATCGCCGACATCGTGGTCCACAAGGACATCCCGCCCGCCGGACGGGAGGACATCGCCATCTGGACAGCCTGAATCGGGGGCGCTCTCCTGGAAGGAGAGTACCTCGACAAGATCCGCCGGGCGGGGTTCGTGGGCGTGGAGGTGACGTGGCGTGGCCGTCCGTTCACCGGCGCCAGCGGCCAGCGCAAAGCGGACAAGTTCGAGACCGAAGGGATCAACGTGTGCGCTCGCAAACCCTGAAGGAGGAGCCCATGAGACAGCTCGCCATCCTGACCGCGCTCGTCCTCGCGCTCGGCACCCTGAACCCGGCCGCCGTGTCGGCCCAGGCCCACGGGGATCACGTAATGGTCGCGCCGACCGATCTGAAGTGGGCCGACGTGCCGTCCTTGCCACCGGGGGCGAAGATCGCCGTGATCGAAGGACCGATGACCGAGGCGAAACCCTTCACGGTGCGGCTCAAGCTCCCCGCGAACTATCAGATCCCCGCCCACTCCCATACCGCCATCGAGCACGTCACCGTGCTCAGCGGCACGTTCAACCTGGGGATGGGTGACAAGCTCGACGCGAAAGCGACCAAGGCGCTGGGACCGGGCGGCGTGGCCATCATGCAGCCGGGCACCCGGCACTTCGGGTGGACCAAGGACGAGACGATCGTCCAGTTGCACGGCGTGGGCCCGTGGACGGTCACGTACGTGAACCCGGCGGACGATCCGCGAAAGAAGTAGCGGTCAGGGACGCAGGCGCGCCGGGTCGAACGGGCGGAGGTCCACCGTCTTCGCGGCGCCGTCGGTGATCAGCTCGGCGAGGGCGAGGCCCGTGGCGGGCGCGTTGAGCATGCCCCACGGCCCATGGCCCGTCGCCACGTAGACGCCGGCGGCGCCGGGCACGCGGCCGATCAGCGGCAGGTTGTCGTCGGTGACGGGCCGGTAGCAGGCCTGCCGGCGCGTGATGCGGGCGGCGGCCAGCGCGGTGGACACGCGCGCGGCCGCGCCGGCCAGGACGTCGCACGCGGCGTCGTCGACCTCCACGCCCTCCGGCGCGTCGGGCAGCGGCTGGGGGTCAGCCATCCCGCAGACGTAGACGTCGCCGTCCGGTCGCGGAAAGATCTCCGGCTCCAGGGCGCGGCCGTCGGCCATGCGGTAGTCCACGAACAGCGCGTGGGCGGGGACGTCCGCCCCGGCCAGCGTCACGCTGTAGCCCTTGAGGCCGCGCACCCGCGGCAGCCGGAGCCCGGCGACCCGGCTCGTCCATGGGCCCATCGCGAGGACCACGGCGTCGGCTTCGAGCACCTCGCCGGCCACCTTCACGCCGCGGGCGGCGCCGTCGCGCGCGATCACTTCCTCGACCACGCCGATGCGGATGCGCACGCGAGCGGCGTCGAGCAGCGCGGCGGTGAAGCGCGCGGGATGGACCTGGGCGGTCGTCTCGGTCGAGCCGAGCGCGGCGGTGACGACGCCGGCGCCGTCGAGCCAGCCGGGGGCGGGGACGCGATGGCGCCCCGCGACGGCGCCCCGCTCGCGCGCGGCCAGCATGAAGGTGTCCACGCGGCGATAGCCGTGGTTGCCGCCGAGCGCCGTGGCCAGCTCGGCGTGGAGGGCGAAGCTTGCGCGGGCGAGGGGTTCGAGCGGCGAGCCGTCGCACCAGTCGAGGGCCAGGAACCCGCCCGACTTGCCCGAGGCGGCGCACGCCACGCCCGAGCGCTCGACGACCGTCACGGCGATGTCGCGGCGGGCCAGGAAGTACGCCACCGAGGCGCCCACGACGCCGGCGCCACAGACCACGACATGCCGAGGCGGAGCCACCGGCGTATGCTACATCGCGATCGATCCGGAAGAGGAGGCCCCATGACCCTGCCCAAGACCGCGCGCGCCGCCGTGGTGGCCGAGTACGGCAAGCCGATCGAGATCCGTGAGCTTCCGGTGCCGCGCGAGGACGAGCTGGAGCCCGGCGCGCTGCTGGTGCGCGTGGACGTCGCCTCGATCTGCGGCTCGGACGTCCACCAGTGGGACGGCATGACCCAGGCGCTGGCGCCGGCGCAGCTGCCGATCGTGCTGGGCCACGAGATGATGGGCACGGTCGTGGCCTTCGGCCCGGGGCCGCGCGAGGACTCCGTCGGCCAGCCGCTGAAGGAGGGCGACCGCCTGCTGTGGACGCACGTGTACTGCGGCCAGTGCCACGAGTGCCGGGTCCAGCACACGCCGACCCTGTGCCGGCGCAAGAAGCAGTACATGCGCACCAACTGCGAGCGCTTTCCTTACCTGGTCGGGGGCTTCGCGCAGTACTGCTACGTGTTCCCGCCCTCGGGCCGCGTGCGCATCCCGGACGGCGTGCCCGACGGCGTGGCCTCGGCGGCGAGCTGCGCGCTGCGCACCGTCATTCACGCCTTCGACCGCCTCGGCCGCATCGAGTCCCACCAGCGCGTCGTCATCCAGGGCGCCGGCCCGCTGGGGCTGTTCGCGACCGCGGTGGCGAACCACGCCGGCGTGAACGAGCTGATCGTGATCGGCGCCCCCGAGCGCCGGCTGACCCTCGCGCGGCGCTGGGGCGCGTCCGCCGTCGTCTCCGTGGAGGAGCTGCCGGCGGCCGAGGCGAGGCTGACCCGCGTGCGGGAGCTGACCGACGGGCGCGGGGCCGACGTGGTGCTCGAGCTGTCCGGCGCGCCGTACGCGTTCGCCGAGGGCCTGGACTTCCTGCGCCCGGGCGGCCGCTACGCGGTCGTGGGCCAGCTCGGCGGACCGCTCACGCCCGTGCAGGCCGCGCTGTTCGTGCGCAAGCAGGCGACGGTGCTCGGCGTGCAGTCGGCCGACATCGGCCAGTTCTGGAAGGCCCTGGAGTTCGTGCGCCGCACCTCCGCCCGCTACGACTACGAGGCGATGCTGACGACGCGCTTCCCGCTCGACCGGATCAACGAGGCGATCCAGAGCATGCGGGCGTTCCGCGAGATCAAGCCGCTCGTCCTGCCCTGGACCGAGCGCTGACCGGGCCCGCGCCTACCCGCTCGTCACTTCGAGAAATACTTCAGCTGCTGGCCCCCGACCGCGGCCTCGGCCATCGCGCCGGTGATCGGCCTGATGACGACCGCGACGCCGTCGACGAACCGGGCGTTGGTGGCGACGCCGGTCTTGGCGATGACGGCCGAGGCGTTGGCCGAGAAGTCGAGCCGGTTCTGCTTGAAGCGGTCGAGGGCGTCCTTGTGCTCGAACACGATCAGCTCGCTGTAGGTCTGGCCGCCCACCTGGAGCCCGAACGAGCCCTCGGTGAGGTCGGCGTAGCCGACGTGCTGGCCTCGCTCGTAGACGACGCCACGGCCATGCGCGCCGCCGAAGACCAGACCGCCCTTGGTGACCTCCGGGAACATGGCGTAGCCGTAGCTCTTGGTGGCGAGCGTCTCCACGCCGGGGTCCATCTTGCCCCAGTCGCGTAGCGCGGTGGTCCCGTCGCGCAGGATCTCGCTCTGGGCCTCCTTGGTCGCCGGCGCGGCGGCGCAACCGACGAGCGACGCAGCGGCGAGTGCAACGATGGCGAGAGCTCGAATGGTCGACGTCATGGACCGCCTCCTGTTCGTTGCTCGGACTGCCGCCCTCATCGTGCACCGTGGAAGCCGATCGTTCAAGCCGGCACGCCCGGGGATCTCACGACATTCCCACTTGACAGGGCTCGTGACCGATGGTCATTTGATGACCGCCAGGAGTCCATGGGCACGAGGGACAGGAAAGGGCGGGAGAAGACGGCCCGCCGCGAGGCCATCCTCAAGGCGGCGAAGGAGGTCTTCGCCGAGCAAGGCCTGCTGGCCGCCACGGTCGACGAGGTCGCTCGCCGGGCCGAGGTCGCGAAGGGAACCATCTATCTGCACTTCAAGGCCAAGGAGGAGATGTTCGCGGCGTTGCTGGACGAAGGCCTGGCGCTCGTGGCGAAGCGCTTCACCGAGGCGGTGGATCCCACGCTTCGCGCCGACGAGAATCTTCGCCGGCTCTGCGACGCGTACTGTCGGCTGTACCGGGAAGAACCCCAGTACTTCAAGCTCATCTTCTTCTGCTCGCACTCCGACGTCCGGGCCCGGACGTGCGCGAACCCGTCCGAGTGTCCGGGCCTGCCGCCGCTGGCGGCGCTGATCCAGCAGGGCATCGACGAGGGGACTTTCGCGGCGACCGTGGATGCCACGAAAGCCGCGGCGATCGCCTGGGGCTCGAGCAACGGGATCATCCTCATGTACGACGAGCATCCGCATCACACGAAGAGCTTCGACCTCCGCTACGAGGAGCTGCTGCGAACGAACATGGAGCTGTTCATCCAGGGGATGAAGCACGGGCTTCGGGCGAAGAGCCGGGGGTAATTTTTTTGGCCTCTTCATGACCGTTGGTCACGAACTGACCCTCATGGAGAGCCATCAGGAGGGAAGGCCGTGGGACAGCCGATGCACTGCCGGCTGAAGGTCCGCCACTACGAGGCCGACGGCTACGGCCACGTCAACCACGCCAGCTACGTCCACTATCTCGAGACTGCTCGGATCGAGGCGCTCGAGGCGGTGGGGCTGCCCCTGGCGGACATGCGGCGGCAGGGCGTCCTGGTGGTGGCCGTGGAGCTGTGCGTGAAGTATCACTCCCCGGCCGCCCCGGGTGAGACGCTCGAGATCGTGACCTGCGTCCGCGAGATCAGGGGCGCCCGGACTCTGTGGCTCCAGGAGATCCGCGAGCCGGCGAGCGGGCGGCTGGTGGCGACGGCCGAAGTCACGGGCGCGTTCTTGACGGAGGCGGGACGGCCCCTGCGCACGCCGGAGGCGTTCCTCGACAGACTGGCGGCACTCCACGTGCCCGGCGGACCCGGCTCGACTGATACATTTCGGGCGTGACAGCCGTCGAAGGGCCTGTCGGCCAGCCCCTGCGGCGCAAGGAGGACGCGCGCCTCCTGCGCGGGCAGGGGCGGTTCAGCGACGACTTCTCGCTGCCCGGCCAGGCGCACGCGGTGATGGTGCGCTCGCCCCACCCGCACGCCCGTATCGTCGCGATCGACGCCGAGGCCGCGCGAGCCACGGCCGGGGTGCTCGGCGTCTTCACGGGCGCCGATCTCGCCGTCGAGGGTCTGGGCGCCATCCCGCACAACCCCGTGCCGTCCAACCGTTACGACCTGAAGCTCCGGGCGCCGGACGGCGGCGCCATCTTCGTCGGTCCCCACGTCCTGCTGCCGGCCGACCGGGCGCGCCACGTGGGGGAGGCGGTCGCCATGGTGGTCGCCGAGACGGCCGGGGCCGCCGAGGACGCTGCAGAGAAGGTGAGCGTGGGCTGGGTGCCGCTGCCGTTCGTGGTCGACACGGCGGGAGCGGCCGGTGGCGCCGCGCCCGCCGTGTGGGAGGACGTTCCGACCAACGCCTGCGTCGATTGCGCGTTCGGGAGCGAGCAAGCCGCCGTCGACGCGGCGTTCGCCGCCGCCGCCCACGTCGTCGCCCACGAGTTCCACGTGGGGCGCGTGACCGGCGCGCCGCTCGAGCCGCGCGCCGCGCTGGGCGCCTTCGACGCGGCGAGCGGGCGTTACGTGCTGTACGCGGGCAGCGGGGGCGCGTTCCGCCAGCGCCGCGAGCTTGCCGAGGTCCTGGGCCTGCCGCCCGACCGGCTGCGCGTGGTCTCGCTCGACGTCGGGGGCAACTTCGGAACCAAGAACCGGGTGTACGTCGAGTACGGCCTCGTGCTGTGGGCCGCGCGTCGGCTCGGCCGCCCGGTCAAGTACACGGCCACCCGCGCCGAGACGCTGGTGAGCGACTACCAGGGCCGCGACCTCGTCACCCGTGTCGCGCTGGCGCTCGACGCCGAGGGCCGGTTTCTCGCCCTCACCGCCGACAACGTCTCCAACGTCGGCGCCCGCGCCGTCTCGTTCTCGCCGCTCGGCAAGGGCTCGGCGCTGGTCACCGGCAACTACGACATCCCCGTGGCCCGGGTGCGGGCGCGCGCGGTGTTCACCAACACCGTGCCGACCCAGGCTTATCGCTCGTCCGGGCGCCCCGAGGTCACCTTCGCGATCGAGCGGCTGATCGACCTGGCCGCCGCGCGGACGGGCATCGACCGCGTCGAGCTGCGCCGCCGCAATCTCATCGACGAGGGCAGGCTGCCGTACACGAACCCGTTCGGCATGGTCTACGACAGCGGCCGGTACGCCGAGAGCATGGCGCTGGCGATGCGGCTGGCGGACTGGGACGGCTTCGCGGCGCGCCGGGCCGCGGCCGCCGCCCGCGGCGTCCTCCGCGGCCGTGGCCTGGCCAACTACGTCGAGTCGTCCGTCGGCGCGCCGCGGGAGCAGGCGCGGATGACGGTGCGGCCGGCCGGAATCGTGGAGGTCGTGATCGGTACCCAGCCGGCGGGGCAGGGCCACGAGACGAGCTTCGCCCAGGTCGCGGCCGGGCGGCTCGGGCTCGACGTCGAGGCGATCCGGATCGTGCTCGGCGACACGGACCTCGTCCGTTTCGGCGGCGGCACGCACTCGGGGCGCTCGATGCGGATGGCGGGGGCGGTCATCGCGCTCGCCGCCGACGACCTCGTCGCCGAGGGCAGGCGCCGCGCGGCCCGGGCGCTGGAGGCGGCCGAGGCCGACGTGCGGTACGCGGGCGGCCGCTTCACCGTGGCCGGCACGGACCGCGGCATCGGCCTGTTCGAGCTGCCGGGCGGCCTCGAGGTCGCGCGGGACAACGAGATGCACGAGCCGGTCTTTCCCAACGGCTGCCACGTGTGTGAGGTGGAGGTGGATCCCGAGACCGGCGCGGTTCGCCTCGTGCGCTACGCCGCGGTCGACGACGTGGGGCGCGCCGTCAACCCGCTCATCGTCGAGGGCCAGACCCACGGTGGCATCGTGCAGGGCGTCGGACAGGCCTTGTGGGAGGCCTGCGTCGTGGACGGCCCGAGCGGCCAGACGCTCACCGGCTCGCTGCTGGACTACGCGCTGCCGCGCGCGGCCGACGTCCCGTCGTTCGCGACGCGCCTGAACGAGGTGCCCTCGCCGACGAACGCGCTCGGGGTGAAGGCGGGCGGCGAGGGCGGCACGACGCCGGCGCCCGCCGTGATCGCCAGCGCCCTCGCCGACGCGCTGGCGCCGCTCGGGGTGGAGGAGGTCGGTGCGCCGGCGACGCCCTACAGAATCTGGCGCGCGGTCGTCACGGCCCGCCCGGGGGCGCGTACTTGTGCCCCAGCTTCTCCTCCCAGCGCAGGTAGTTGATCATGTCGGCGAAGCTGCGCTCGGGGCCGGCGGGCACGACGTCGTCGGGCGGGCGCAGCACGCCCGTCAGGCCCTGCTCCAGCGGCCGCCCTTCCTTCCGCCACGCCTCCGTGCCGCCGGCGAGCGCGGCCGCGTCGCGGTAGCCCAGCTCCAGCAGCGTGGCCGCGCTCAGCAGCGCGTCGTAGCCGTCCTCGTCGGTGACCACGATCGGGGCGGCGGGGTCCGGCGCGAGCTCGGCGATGCGCAGCTCCAGCCAGCCGCGGGGGAGCCAGCGCGCGCCGGGGACGTGCCCCGCGGCGAAGCGGTCGCTGGGGTCGACGTAGAGCGTCACCGGCGGCCGCGCGGCCGCCGGCCGCGCCGCCAGCTCGGCGGGGGAGACCTGGCGCACCCGGGCGAGCGCCTCGGCCACCAGCGGCTCGAGCGGCTCGCGCGCGCCGGCGGCCAGCGGCCGGCCCGCGGCCGCCCAGGCGGTCGTGCCGCCCGCGACGGCGAAGACGTTGGGGAAGCCCATCTGGCGGTACCACGAGGCCGTGATCGACGCCCGCGCGGTGCCGTCGCAGCAGAACACGACGGTCCCGTCGCGCACCGCCACCGTGTCGTCGGCGCGCTGCACGGCCTGGCCGCCGGGCATCCACCAGAAGCCGGGGACGTGGCCGGCCAGGTACTCCTCGCGCGTGCGGACGTCGATCAGGTAGACCGTCTCGCGCTCGGCCCGCGCCAGCAGCGCGGGCAGGTCGTCGACCGGCAGCATCCGCACGCCGTCCTCGGCGGCGACGCGGGCGGCGTACGCCTCGGCCGCCGCCCGGCCTTCCGCCGAGGGCGCCGGCAGCGCGACGCGGTCGGCGCCGCGCTCCAGCTCGAGCCCCGCCAGCAGCCAGCCCGACGTGCCGTTGCGCAGGCTCACGACGTTGGGCAGCCGCATGCGCTGGAGCACGCGGGCGCCGATGATGCTGCGCGTGCGGCCGGCACAGTTGACCACCACCGTCGCGTGCGGACGCTCGCGCACGAGGTCGTGGATGCGCAGCGCCAGCTCGCCGCCGGGGGTGCTGCGGCCGCCGGGGATGCAGAAGCGCCGGTACTCCTCGGGCGTCCGCGTGTCGAGGATGAGCAGCTCCTCGCCTGCCCGCTGGCGGCGCGCCAGCTCGTCGGCGTCGATGGTGGGCACGTGGTGCTGCACCTCCACCTTCTCGCCGAAGTCCTTGCTGGGCACGTTCATGCCCCACTCGGTGGGCTGGCTCTGGCTGGCCCAGCGGTTGATCCCGCCCTCCAGCACGCCCACCCGCGCGTAGCCCATGCGCTCCAGCGTGCGGGCGGCCAGCGCCGCCCGGCGGCCGGTGTCGTCGCACACGACGACGTCGACCCCGCGGAACGGCACGAGCCGCCCCAGGCGCGCCTCGAGCTGGCGGCGCGGGACCGAGCTGGCGCCGGGGATGTGGGCGAGGTTGTACTCGCCGTGCTCGCGCACGTCGATCAGGGCCAGCGTGGCCCGCGTCTGCAGCAGCGTCGCCAGGGCGGCGGCGGAGACCTCGGAGGGCATCGCGCCGCAGTGTACTCGATGAGGGTCCCGCCGCGCCGGGGCTTGCGCTGGGGCCGCCGCCGTGCTTTTCTCGGCGTCAAGATCTCGCCGGACAGCTCGGTGGTGGCCGTCGTCGTGCACAACGGCAGCAGCCGCGCCAAGGAATCGCCGTTCTTCAACCCCGCCGGCAAGCTCGTCATGGTCCGCGTGACGGGCCAGACGCTCGCGCGCGTGGGCCAGGCGCCCATCGGCCGCTGGTCGCAGGGCGCGGCCTCTACTGGGTGTTCCAGTGGGACGGCGCGAGCCTCCGCGACACCGGCCAGCGCGTGAAGATGAGCGGCGGCCCCGTCGCCATCCGGACCGCGGAGAAGTAGGCGCCGCCGGTCAGAGCCGCCAGTCCTGGAACCAGGTCGAGTCGGCGCCGATGCCCTCGCGGGCGACGGCGACGTCGACCAGGTACGGGCGGTTGCCGCGGGTGGTGACGTCGAGGCCGCGGCGGAGCGCGGGCTCCAGCTCCTTCACGGTCTCGACGCGCTCGCCGTCCACGCCCTGGGCGCGGGCGAGCGCGACGTAGTCGACCGCCGGATCGCTCAGCCACAGCCCGGGGTACTTGCCGTCGCGGATCATCTTGGCGTCCGGCATGTCCTTGGCCCAGTTGTGGCGCACGATCTGGTAGCTCTCGTTGTTCGACACGACGGTCAGGATGGCGGTGTTGTAACGCGCCATCGTCCAGAACCCCGCGGCGCTGTAGCCGAGCGCGCCGTCGCCGAGGCTCAGCACGACCGGGCGGTCGCGGCCGACGGCGATCTTGGCGCCGATGGCGGCGCCCACGCCGAAGCCCAGCGAGCCGCCGCCGCTGCGCGTCCACGCCATGCCGCCGTGGCCGAACGGCAGCAGCGTCGTCCGCGCCGTCGAGCTCTCCTGCACCATGACGGCGTGCTTCGGCAGCATCCCGGCCAGGTGGGCCTCGAGCACGCTCGGATGCACGACCGTCTCGTTCTCGTGCTCGCGGACGAGGTTCTCCTCGCGCTCGATCAGGAGCCTGGCGAACGCCCGCACCCTCGCGCGCTGGCGGGCCCAGCCGGCGACACGCTCGCCGCCGGGCAGGCGCGCGAGCGCCTCGCCGAGGCTGGCGAGCGTCTCGCGCAGCTCGCACTGGGCGGCGATGTCGAGCGGGTAGTGGCGGCCCATGAGCAGGGGATTCGGCCCGATCTGCATCACGTACGGCTCGGCGACGCCGCCGTGCACGCCCTGGCAGCCGACGAGGAAGATCAGGTCCGGCTTCAGGCCGGTGACCTTCTCGAAGTCCTTCGGCACCGGGTAGGTGCCGCAGAAGAGCGGGTGCCGGCTGGGGAAGTTGGCGAAGATCTGCCGGCTGGCGAACACGGGCGCCTCCAGCACCTCGGCCAGCCGCACCGCCTCGGCCTGGGCGCCCTCGCGCCAGACGTCGTCGCCGAACATCAGCACCGGGCACTGCGCCTCGCCCAGCCGGCGGGCGAGGGTCTCGACCGTCTGCGTGCGCGCCGGGCCCGGCCGCTCGATCCGGTACTGGGCGGCGCCGCCGATCTGCGCCTCCAGCCCCTCCTGGTTGAGCAGCTGCGCGCTGATGGACAGGTAGACCGGACCCGTGGGTGGCGTGACGGCCTCGCGGAGCGCGCGCGTGGCGGCGACCGTGATGGCCGCCGGGTTGACGTGCACCTCGTAGGCGGCGCGCGCCTCCTTGGTGATCGGGCGCATCGACTCCGCCTGGCTCAGGCCGGGGAAGGGCGCCAGCCCGCGATAGTCCTGCAGCTCGGAGGCCCAGTCCCCGGCGATCACCAGCAGGGACGACCCGGCCACCTGGGCGTTGAAGAGCTGGCCGGCGAGCTGATAGGAGCCGCCCATCACGTGGGCGATGACCACGCCGACCTTGCCGCTGAGCCGGTGATAGCCGTCGGCCATCGCCGCCACCAGCCCCTCGTGCTTGCCCACCACCAGCTTCTGGTCGCCGTCCTCGGCCAGGGCCGCGAAGATGCCCGTCTCCGCCGAGCCCGGGTTGGTGAAGAGGTACTCGACGCCCGCGTCCTTCAGCGTCTGGATGAGCAGCATGCCGCCGGTGCCGGTGATGGTCGTGCGCATGGGTCCCTCGCGTCAGGAGTCCTGGTCGGTCGCGAGCACTATACCAGCCGCCGGCCGGTCCGAGGCGGCGGTGACCGTGCCGAGGGTGCGCCCGATCAGCCTCGAAGGGTCAGCGGGATTGCCAGCCGGGCGGCAGGATCCGCGCCCCCAGGGTCTTCGCGGCGAGCTGGGCGACCTGCTGGTCGCGGACGGCGCCGATCATGATGTTCTGCTGCGCGCAGAAGTCCGTGCTCGAGCGGGATCCCGTCGCGTAGAGGCGCGCGATGGCGCGCTGGATCTTGGCCGTCGTCGACGTCACGATCTCGATGCGCACCCTGAGCAGCTCTTGCAGCTCCTCGACCAGCGCCACGTCGGTTGGATCGTCGATGGCGACGACGAGTGCCTGCGGGGCCCGGAAGAGCGGCACCACCCCCCGCCGGGTGGCGTACTTCTCGTTGACGAGACGCGCCAGCGCCGGGTCGATCGCCACGCGGTCGAGGTCGAAGAAGTTGACGTGCATCTGCGAGCACAGCGCCTCGCGCATCGTCTCCTCGGTGACGTAGCCGAGCCTCATGAGCGCGTGCCCGAGCGGCTGCCGCGCCTGCGCCTGGTGCGCGAGCGCAGTCTCCAGCTGCTTCGTCGTGATGCTCCCCGCGCGCACCAGCAGCTCACCCAGGCGGGCGCTCTTGTGGTGGCGCTTGAGCACCGCGGTGAGCTGCTGGCGCGTCAGCCACCCCTGGTTCAGCAAGATCTGGCCGAGCGGGAGATAGTTGGAGAGGGTGCCCTGGATCCGCAGCGCCTCGGCCAGCTGCTCGGGCCTGATCAGCCCATCCGCGACCAGAAGGTCGCCGAACCGGCGTCCGTGTCCCGGCTCGCCGCCCGGCTGGGTGCTCGCCTCACTGGTCGCGGGCGTTTTCTGGAGTCGAAACACGCGTCAGCTCCCTCTGATGACCGGTCGTTCGCTGCATCCGACCCTGCGCGTCGTCCCACGCCGATCTTAGCGAATGCTGGGCCGGAACTCGTGCAGAGAAGTGCTCGCGCAAGGCCATCCTCCATGGAGTGGTTGCTTGTTGCGGCGCGTCATTCAGCGGGTCGGGCGGGTGAAAAGGAGCGGCGGGACGGCCGGTTTCGAGCCAGGAGCCAGCCCGCCGCGTCGGTGATACATTGCCCTCCGCCATGCCCTACATCATCGGGATCGACACCGGCGGCACCTTCACGGACTGCGTGGTCATGGACGCCGGCGGGCGCATCGTCACCGCCAAGGCCTCGTCCACGCCCGACGACTTTTCCGAGGGCGTCATGGAGTCGCTCCGCCTGGCCGGCGAACGGCTGGGAATCACCACCGAGGCGCTGCTGGGCGACACCGCGCGGCTGGCCCTGGGCACCACGGTCGGCACCAACGCCATGCTGCAGCGCCGGGGCGCGAAGGTCGGGCTGATCACCACCCGGGGCCACCGCGACGTCATCCACATCATGCGCGGCGCCCGCGGCGTGCCCGGCCTCAACAACGTGCAGGTGCTGCACTTCCCGGAGAGCGGCAAGCCCGACCCCATCGTGCCCAAGCCCTTCATCGCGGAGGTCAGCGAGCGGGTGGACTGCAAGGGCCAGGTGGTGGTGGAGCTGAACGAGGAGGAGGCGGAGGCGGCGATCGCCAAGCTCGTGGGCAAGGGCGTGGAGGCGATCGCCATCTGCTTCCTGTGGTCGTTCAAGCACGGCGAGCACGAGCGCCGCGTGAAGGCGATGGTCGAGCGGCGGGCGCCGGGCGTGTTCGTGTGCTGCTCGGCCGACCTGATCCCGCGCTGGGGGGAGTACGAGCGCACGGTGGCGACGGTGCTGAACGCCTACCTGGGGCCGGTGATGTCGCGCTACCTCGGACGGCTGGAGTCGCGCGCGCAGGCGGCGGGGCTGCGCTATCCGCTGCAGGTCATGCAGTGCGGCGGCGGGGTGATCCCGGCGGCCGAGTCGGCCCGGCGCGCGTTCCTCACGCTGGACTCGGGGCCGGTGGCGGGCGTCCTGGCCTCGCAGTACCTGGGCGCCATCATCGGCCACAAGCACGTGATCGCCACCGACATGGGCGGGACGTCGTTCGACGTCGGCCTCGTCTGGGACGGCGAGCCCGTGGCCAGCTACCAGAGCGTGGTCCACCAGTACGAGTACTTCGTGCCGCGCATCGACATCCGCTCGATCGGCAGCGGCGGCGGCTCGGTCGTCTGGGTCGACGAGGTGAGCGGCACGATGCGCGTGGGCCCGATCTCCGCGGGCGCCCAGCCCGGCCCGGCGTGCTACGGGCGGGGCGGCGCGCAGCCGACGATCACCGACGCGGACCTGGTGCTCGGCTATCTCGATCCCGGCACGTTCCTCGGCGGCCGGCTGCGGCTGGACGTCGAGCGCGCGCGGGAGAGCTTCGCGCCCATCGCCACGCGGCTGGGCCTCGGCCTGGTGGAGACGGCCGCCGGCGCCGCGCGCGTGGTCGAGCACCAGATGGCGGACCTGATCCGGAAGGCGACCGTCCAGAAGGGCTACGACCCGCGCGACTGCGTGGTGTTCGCCTACGGCGGCGCCGGCCCGGTGCACGCGGGCGTCTACGCGCGCGAGCTGGGCGCCCAGAGCGTGGTGGTGCCGCTCGGCGGATTGTGCTCGCTGTGGTCGGCGCTCGGCGCGGCGTCGGCCGACCTCCTCCATATCTACGAGGCCGTCGACATCCAGCCGAGCCCGTTCGACCCCGCGCGCGTGATGCAGCGCTTCGCCGAGCTGGAGGAGCAGGGCAGGGCGCAGCTGCGGGCGGACGGGCTCGACCCCGCGCAGGGGCGGCTGGCGCGCTCGGCCGACGTCCGCTACAAGGGGCAGATCAACGAGGTCGAGGTGCCGGTGCCGGCCGGCGCGCTGGACGCCGCCGCGCTGGCCCAGCTCGTCGCGGACTTCCACCGCCGGTACGAGACCGTGTACGGGCAGGGCGCCGGGTTCCAGGAGGCGCGCGTGGAGGTGGTGACCTATCGCGTGCGCGCGTCGGCGGTGAGCGCCAAGCCGCGCATCGTCGCGGCGGCCGAGGGCGAGCGCGCGCCGTCGCGCGAGGCGCAGGCGGGCACGCGACGGGTCTACTGGGCCGAGCTGGGAGATTTCGAGCAGACGCCCGTGCTCTGGGGCGAGCGCCTCGTGGCCGGCAACGTCGTCCCGGGGCCGGCGATCGTCCAGGTACCGGACACGACGATCGTCGTGCACCCGTTCCAGACGGCGCGCGTCGATCCGTACGGCAACGTGCTCATCGACCTGGGAGGACGCTGATCCGGCTGCCGCTCTGAGCAGCGGCGCCCGAGGGAGGACACGATGCGAAACCGACTCGTCGTCCACGTCGCAATGCTCCTCGCCGCCCTGATCGCCGGCATGGTCCTGGCCGAGCTGCGGCACCCGGTGCCCGCCACGGCCCAGGCGCCCATCAAGCTCAAGATGCAGGCCTCGTGGCCGTCGGCCAGCATGTTCATGGACAACTTCAAGATGTTCGCCGAGCGGATCAAGAAGACCTCGGGTGGCCGCCTGGAGATCGAGACGCTCCCGGCCGGCGCCATCGTGCCCGCCTTCGACGTCGTGGACGCCACGCACCGCGGGGTGCTCGACGGCGCCCACACCTGGTCGGGCTACCTGATCGGCAAGCACATGGCGGCGGTGCTCTTCACCGGCGGCCCCGGCGGGCCGTTCGGCATGGACCTGTTCGACCACCTGGGCTGGTTCTACGAGGGCGGCGGGCAGGAGCTGTTCCAGGAGTGGTACGAGAAGGTCATCCAGCGCGACGTCGTGGGCTTTCCCATCGTGCCGTTCACGCCGCAGATGCTGGGCTGGTTCAAGCAGCCCTTCAAGGGCTGGGCCGACCTGAAGGGCCGCAAGTTCCGCGCGGTGGGCATGAACGCCCAGCTCCTCAAGGAGGCCGGCGCCTCGGTGGTGAGCATCTCCGGCGGTGAGATCGTGCCCGCGGCCGAGCGGGGCGTCATCGACGCGGCCGAGTGGTGCTGCCCGGCCGAGGACATGAAGCTCGGCTTCCACCAGGTGTGGAAGCACTACTACATGCCGAGCATGCACGAGATGACCGAGGCCGGCGACCTGATCATCGGCCGGAAGGTGTGGGACAAGCTGGGCCCCGAGCTGCAGGAGCTGATCCGCGTGACCGCCACCGAGGTCTACCTGCGCTGGTGGCTGCAGTACGTGAACGCCAACAGCAAGGGCCTGCACGCGCTGCGCGAGCACAAGGTCAACGTGTCGCGCACCCCGGACGACGTGCTCCGCAAGCAGCTGGAGACCTGGGACAAGATCCGGGAGACGGAGGCGGGCAAGGACCCGTTCTTCAAGAAGGTCGTGGAGTCGCAGCGCCAGTACGCGGCCACCGTCGTCCAGGGACGGCGGGCGATGTTCCCGGCCTACGAGTTCGCCGCCGACCACTACTGGAAGAAGCGCTGAACGTCGTCGCCGCGCGCACGCTGGGGACGGCGCTCGCCGACAGGGCGCGCCGCTTCCCCGACGTGCCGTTCCTCTCGTTCGAGGGCGCCGGCGGGCGGATCGAGGGCCCGTGGACGTGGTGCGCCTTCGATCGGGAGGTGAACCGCGCCGCCCACTTCCTGCTCGGGCGGGGGCTCGAGCCCGGCGACCGCTTCAACCTGCACCTGGGCAACTGTCCCGAGTTCCTCGTGTTCTGGCTGGCGGCGGCGAAGACGGGCACGGTGATGGTGCCCACCAATCCGGCGTCCACGCCGGAGGAGATGGCGTACGTCCTCGCCCACTCGGAGGCGCGGCTGGCGGTCACCGAGCCCGGTGCCGGCGAGGCCTGCCGGACGGTGCACGAGCGCTGCCCGGCGCTGCTCGACGTCGTGGACTGCCGGCCGCTCGACGCGTTGCTGGCCGCCTGGCCCGACTCGCCGCCCGACCGGGTGGTGACGCCGTCCGACGAGGTCTCGATGCAGTACACCTCCGGCACGACCTCGAAGCCCAAGGGCGTGCTTCTCACCCACGCCAACTACCTCTACGGCGGCGAGGTGATGGCCAAGGCCATGCGCGCGGCGCCCACCGACCGCCACCTGATCGTGCTGCCGCTCTTCCACGCGGGCGCCCAGCTGCACGCGTTCCTGCCGATGCTCCTGGTGGGCGGCAGCGTCGCGCTGATGGAACGGTTCA
>DASTOJ010000077.1:0-11265 GCA_035762565.1 Candidatus Methylomirabilota bacterium
GGCCACTCGAACCCGTCGACGACGCTGCGGTACTACGCGCGGTGGATCCCCAGCCAGGGACGGCGGTGGGTCGACGTGCTCGACCGGATCGCGGGCGCGATCAGGCCAGATGCCGTGCGGCTGGTTCCAGATCTGGAACCAATCTGGAACCAGAAAGCGAAATCGGGCACCCCCGGTTCCCGGGAAGTGCCCGATTCGATTGGTGGGCCGTCAAGGACTCGAACCTTGGACCCGCTGATTAAGAGTCAGCTGCTCTACCAACTGAGCTAACGGCCCGACATCTGCTCCACCAAGTGGTGCGCCCGAGAGGATTCGAACCTCTGGCCTTTGGCTTCGGAGGCCAACGCTCTATCCACCTGAGCTACGGGCGCCCGTCACCAACCCCCGGCTCGATTGGGGTGACCGATGGGAATCGAACCCACAACCCCCGGCTCCACAGGCCAGTGCTCTAACCAATTGAGCTACGGTCACCGCGTGCAAACGCGAGGGCTAATTCTACAGGACGCTCCGGGGAGCGTCCAGCGCGGCCCGCATCAGCCCTCCATCTCCCGCGGCGACGGGCCGCCGTCGATCACGATGGTCTCCCCGGTCATCCACGACGAGGCGTCGGAGGCCAGGAACACGCAGGGCCAGGCGATCTCCTCCACCTTGCCCCAGCGGCCCATGCCGACGCGGGCCGCGATGGCGTCGTAGGTCTTCTGGCCGTCGGGGCCGGCCTGCTTGAGGACGTCCAGGTAGCCCTCGGTCTCGACGGGGCCGGGCGCGATGCAGTTGACGCGGATGCCCTTGCGGCCCCAGGCGGTGCCCAGCTCGCGGGTGAGGGTGATGACGGCGGCCTTGGCGGCGCCGTAGTGCGACATCATCGTCGAGCCGTAGACGCCGGCGATCGACGAGATGTTGATGATGACGCCGCCGGCCGGCTGCTGCATCATCTGCTTGCCCGCCCACTTGCAGCCGAGGAACACGCCGTTGAGGTTGATCTGGATCACCGTGTTCCAGCCGTTCACCGAGATGTCCTCCGGCTTGGCCCGGAACGAGGCCCCGGCGTTGTTGACCATGACGTCGAGCCGGCCCCAGTCGGCCACCGCGCGCTCGACCATCGCCTTGACCTGCTCCTCCTGGCGGACGTCGAGCGCCATGGCGAACGTCCTGCGGCCGAGGTCGCGGATGGCCTTGCCGACGGGCTCAAGGTGCTCCAGCTTGCGGCTGCAGATGGCGACGTCGGCGCCGGCCCGCGCGAACTCGATCGCGATCGACTTGCCGATGCCGGTGCCGCCCCCCGTGACGATCGCCGTCTTGCCCTCGAGAGAGAACGGGTTCTTGGCCATGGCGGGGACCTTACCGCAGGCGGCGGCCGGCGTCTACTCGGGTGGCAGGGCGATCTCGGTCTGGCGCTGGGGGACCTCGCGCTCGATGCGGCGCCAGACCGACATCGGCGAGAACGAGGCGCTGTTGCCCTCGGCGCAGCCCGAGAGCTTCTCGATCAGGGCGCGCGCCCGGTCGGCCCGCTTGCGGGGGGCCTTGGCGGCGCGCCGCACGCCGTCGTCGCCGGTGTGCTTGGCCTCGATCCAGGCCTCCTCGAGGTGGGCCAGGAGCAGCACCACGCGGTCGATCTCGGACTCCAGATAGGCTCGCCACTCGCGCGTGGAGTCGAAGCGCGGGCACTCCCGGTCCAGCACGCTCTCGAAGTGCTCAGCCAGGCGGTGGACGTGGGACAGGTGCTGCTCCACGCGGGCGCGCGCGACGTCGGCCGGGCGGTGCGGCTCGCGGGCCGCGACCGTCCCCGTGAGCGCGCCGAGGGTCAGCACGGCGGCCGCGAGCGTCGCGCGCATCGTCTCGAAGTATAGCCCGGCCGGGCCCCTGCCCCCGATTCAGCGCAGGGCCGCCACCTCCCGCTCGCTGACGTGCCAGAGCACCACCGCGTAGTGCGGGGCGGGGCGTCCGAGCAGGGGAAAGATGTCGACGTGGTCGACCGGCCCGCCCTCGCCGCGGAGCGTCTGGATGCCGCGGTCGATCAGATCGCGCGCCGAGAGCGTGTAGACGGTCGCGATCACGCGGCCCTGCGCCTCGTAAGCCAGGTCGGGCCCGCCCGGCCGGCCCGTCTCCACCCGGGTCACACCCGGCAGCCGCTCGCGCAGCGGGTGCAGCGCCACGGCGGCGGGCAACGCCGACGCCGCGCCGCCCTCCCCGCGGACGACGAGGTCGTTGACGACCTGCTCGACGCCGCTCACCCGCCAGGCCGCGATCTCGGCGTCGGACTTCTGCATCTCCGTCTCCACGATGCCGGTCAGGTAGACGGTGCCGCCGAAGGTGTCCACGCTGACGCCCTCCCGCCGGCTCACGCCCTCGCCGGCCAGCCGCCGCTTGACCGCGACCTTCACGAGCGCGTCGTCCACGTAGGCGCCGAAGGTCCGGCCGGCCAGCGAGCAGCCGCCGGACAGGGTCAGCAGCAGCGCCAGGGTGAGCGCGCGGCGCGCGGCCACTAGGCGGCTGCTGCCGGCCGCACCGCCGACTCCTCGCGCAGCCGCTGCTCCACTACCCGCCAGTCGATGTTGCGGAAGAACGCCTCGACGTACTTCGCCTTGTCGGTGGCCTTGTAGTCGCGCATGAACGCGTGCTCCCACACGTCCATGACGAGCAGCGGCTTGAACCCGGCCGGCACGCCGTCCTGGTGCAGGGTGACCCAGTGATTGGTGAGGCGGTCGGTGGCGGGGTCCTGGAAGAGGATGACCCAGCCGATGCCGCGCATGTCACCCATCGCCTGGAAGTCCGTCCTCCAGAGATCCAGCGTGCCGAAGGCCTCGTCGAGCGCCTGCGCCAAGCCGGAGCCGGCCGGCGGCGTCGGCTCCCCGGCGGGACGCAGGTTGGAGAAGTAGTATTCGTGCAGGATCATTCCGTTGTACTCGAAGCCCATCCGCCGGGTCAGCTCGGCGAACTCCGGGTCCTTGCCCGAGGCCTTGCCCTTGCCCAGCAGCTCGGCCAGCTGCTCGTTGAGCGCGTTCACCTGCTTGACGTAGCCGGCGTAGAGCTTCAGGTGCTCGGCGATCTGGTCGTCCGAGATTCCCTGCAGGCCGTGAAGGTGATCGAACGACTGCTCTTTGTAAGCCTTGACCTTGTGGCGCGCCATGGCTTGCCTCCTCACCCCGAGCGTGCAATTCGCTTGCCTGCTATGATGTCCGCCACATTCGCCCCCCAGGAGGTCCCGGTCATGCTGAAGCGCTGGTGGTCACTGCTCCTCGTCACCCTCGTCGCCGGTGCGCTCGTCGCCCCGGCGGGCCTCGCCCAGGCGCCGATCAAGATCGGCGTCATCCAGCCGCTGTCGGGCCCGGTGGCGGCCTCCGGCAACTACGTGCGCATGGGCGCCGAGATCGCGCGTGACTGGATCAACGCCCGGGGCGGCGTCAACGGCCGCAAGGTGGACCTGGTGATCGAGGACAACAAGTCCGACCCCAAGGAAGCCGCCAGCGCCGCGGAGAAGCTCATCGTCCGCGACAAGGTGCCGGCCATCATGGGGGCCTGGGGCTCGTCGATGACGCTGGCCGCCATGCCGAAGCTCGAGGAGTACGGCGTGCCCATGGTCGTGGAGACGTCCAGCGCCGCCTCCGTCACCAAGCGCGGCAACCCCTGGGTCTTCCGCATCAGCCCGCCCAGCGAGATGGAAGCGCTCGGCCTCGAGAAGTACGTCGACCGGCTGGGCGTCAAGCGCGCCGATTTCCTGGCCGTCAACACCGACTGGGGCCGCGGCGCGGTGACCGCCTTCGGGGACATGCTCAAGAAGAAGGGCGCGGCGGTGGGCGCGCCCGAGTTCATGGACCAGGCCGCCACCGACATGAACGCGCAGATCACCAAGATCAAGGGCGGCGGCGGCGACACGCTGTTCCTCACCACCGCCGTCGAGCAGATCACGCTGGTGCTCAAGCAGTCGCAGGAGCAGCGGCTGGCGCGCAAGATCATCACCACCGGCGGCTCCTCGTCGCCGACCCAGCTCATCAAGCAGGCCGGCGCCGCCGCCGAGGGCACCTACCACATCGTGTTCTTCATGCCCTGGTTCCCCGAGGCCATGCCGGACGGCAAGCTGGCCAAGGCGTTCGTGGACGAGTGGAGCAAGCGCGGCCATCCCTTCGAGGGGCTGACCGAGGGCTTCCGCGGCCACGACGGCATCGCCACCATCGCCGAGGCGGTGAAGCTCGCCGGCAAGGACGAGCCCAAGGCCATCCGCGAGGCGCTGTGGAAGGTGTCGTTCACCGGCGTCAACGGTCCCATCAAGTTCGACAAGGACGGCCCGGCCGGCAAGGAGAGCGGCCAGAGCAAGCCGTCGATCTTCGTCGTCCAGATCAAGGACGGCAAGGTCGCGCTGCCGGACTTCGCCGCCAAGAAGTAGCCCTGGACGCGTTACTGCAGCACCTGGTGAACGGGCTGGTGCTGGGCGGCACGTACGCGCTGCTCGGCATCGGCCTCACCTTGATCTTCGGCCTCATGAACCTCGTCAACTTCGCCCACGGGGAGCTGTACACGCTGGGGGCGTACGCGACGTTCGCCGCGCTGGCGGTGGGCGGCCTGAACTTCTTCGCCGCGGTGGCGGCCGCCATCGTGGTGGGCGCCGCCGCCGGGGCGCTGTGCGAGCGCGTGCTGCTCCGGCCGCTGCGCGGCGAGTCGATCGATACGACGATGCTCGTGATGATCGGCCTCTGGATCGCGCTGCAGAACGCCGAGCTGCTGGTGTGGGGCGGCGTGGCCAAGTCGATCCCCCACCCCTTCCCCACCGAGCCGATCGTGCTGGGCCCGGTGGGGATCGCGCCGCTGCGCCTGTTCGTCGTCGTCACCGCGCTGGCGCTGATCGCCGCCGCCTGGCTGCTGATCCAGCGCACGCCCCTGGGCTGCGCCATGCGCGCGACCTTCCAGGACCGGGAGACGGCCGCGCTGATGGGCGTGAAGATCGGGCGCATCCACACCGCCACGTTCGCCTTCGGCTCGGCGCTGGCGGCGGCGGCGGGCGCGCTGCTGGGCCCGATCTTCCTCGCGTATCCCTCGATGGGCGACCTGGCCTCGCTCAAGGCGTTCTCGGTGGTGATCCTCGGCGGGCTCGGCAACCTGCCCGGCGCCACGCTCGGCGGCCTGCTGCTCGGCATCGCCGAGGAGCTGGGCGCCGGCTACGTGTCGTCGGGCTACCGCGACGCCGTCGGCTTCGTCATCATCATCCTCGTCCTGCTCTTCCGCCCCTCGGGCCTCTTCGCGCGCAGCGAACGCATCGGGTGAACCGCGCGCTCGCCGGCCTCGGGGCCCTGGCCCTGCTCACGCTGCCGCTCTGGCTGGCCAGCCCCTACCACCTGCACGTCGTGATCATGGCGGGGATCTTCACGATCCTGGCGCTGAGCCTCAACCTGCTGCTGGGTTACACCGGCCAGCTCTCGCTGGGGCACGCCGCCTTCTTCGGCATCGGGGCCTACACGTCGTCGCTGCTGGCGCTCAAGCTCGAGTGGTCGTTCTGGCTCGGGCTGCCGGCCGCCGCGGCGCTGGCCGGCCTCGCCGGCTGGGCGATCGGCCGGCTGGCGCTGAAGCTGCGCGGCGCCTACTTCGTGCTCGTGACCATCAGCTTCGCCGGCGTGATCTCGCTGGTGAGCGTCAACTGGATGGAGCTGACCAACGGGCCGCTCGGGCTGCCCGGCGTGCCCGCCCCCGAGCTGCCGGGGCTGAGCCTCCGCACGAAGCCTGCGTACTACTACCTGGTGCTGCTCGCCGCCGCCGGCGCCTATCTCGTCTGCCGCCGGCTCGTGCGCTCGCGCGTCGGCCGGGCGTTCCTGGCCCTGCGGGAGAACGAGGCGCTGGCCGAGTCGGTGGGCGTGGACCCCACCCGCACGCTGGTGACGGCCGCGGTCGTCAGCGCCGCCCTGGCCGGCGTGGCCGGCAGCCTCTACGCGCACTACACACGCTTCGTCAGCCCCGAGGTCTTCCTCTTCTCGTACACGGTGACGATGGTCATCATGGTCGTCGCCGGCGGCAAGGGCACGCTGGCGGGACCGGTGGTCGGCGCCGTCCTCTTCACCGTGCTGCCGGAGGCGTTGCGCGAGGCGATGGCCTGGCAGTGGCAGATGCTGGCCTACGGCGTGCTGCTGGTGCTGCTCGTCTTCTTCCTGCCGCGCGGGATCGTCCCCACGCTGACCGGATGGCGACGCTAGCCGTCCAGGACCTCGCCGTGGAGTTCGGGGGCGTGACGGCGCTGGCAGGCGTCTCGTTCGAGGTGCGGCCGGGGACGATCACGAGCCTGATCGGGCCCAACGGCGCCGGCAAGACGACGGCGTTCAACGCGATCACCGGGTACCTGCGGGCCCGGCGCGGGCGCGTGACCCTCGACGGCCGGCCGCTCACGGGCCTGCGGCCGTGCGACATCGCGGAGCGCGGCGTGGTGCGGACGTTCCAGAAGACCAGCGTGTTCCCCGCGCTGAGCGTGCGCGACAACGTGCTCATCGGCCTGCACCTGCGCGGCCGCAGCGGCCTGCTCGGGATCCTCGCCGGCCGCCGTGCCGTCGCCGAGGAGGAGGCGCGCCTGGCCGGCGACGCGCAGGGGCTCATCGCCTTCGTCGGTCTCGAGCACCGGCGGGGCGAGCTCGCCGGCGCGCTGCCCTACGGCGAGCAGCGGCTGGTGGAGGTGGCGGTGGCGCTCGCCGCGCGGCCGCGCCTGCTGCTGCTCGACGAGCCGGCGGCCGGCATGACCGGTGGCGAGAAGGACGGGCTGATCGCGCTGGTCCGGCGCGTGCGCGAGCAGGGCGTCACCGTCTTCTTGGTCGAGCACGACATGCGCCTGGTCATGGGGATCTCCGAGACGGTCATCGTCCTGAACCACGGGCGGGTCATCGCCGAGGGCCCGCCGGCGGCGATCCAGGCTCATCCCGACGTGATCCGCGCCTACCTGGGATCGGCGCGTGCTTAGGCTGGAGGGGCTCCGGGCGTCGTACGGCCCCATCGAGGCGCTCCGCGGCATCGACCTCGAGGTGCGGGCGGGCGAGCTGGTCTGCCTGCTCGGCGCCAACGGGGCCGGCAAGTCCACCACGCTGCGCGCGATCTCCGGCCTGCTGCGCCCGGCCGGCGGGCGCATCGTCTTCGACGGGCAGTCGATCGGCGGGCGCGAGCCGGCGACGATCCTCGCGGCCGGCATCGCGCACTGTCCCGAGGGGCGGCGTGTCTTCCCCTACCTCACCGTGGAGGAGAACCTCCGCATGGGCGCCTACGTGCGCCGCGACCGCGAGGCCGTCGCCGCCGACCTCGAGCGCGTCTGCGCACACTTCCCGGTGCTGGGCGAGCGCCGCCGCCAGGCCGCCGGCACGCTGTCGGGCGGCGAGCAGCAGATGCTGGCCATCGGCCGCGCGCTGATGGCGCGGCCGCGGCTGATCCTCCTCGACGAGCCCTCGCTCGGCCTGGCGCCCACGGTCGTCGAGGCGACGTTCGGCATCATCGCCGACATCCGGCGGCAGGGCACCACGGTGCTCATGGTGGAGCAGAACGCCTACCTCGCGTTGCAGATGGCCGACCGCGGCTACGTCCTGGAGACCGGCCGCATCGCGCTGGCCGGCGCCGCCAGGGATCTGCTGGCCGACGACCACGTCCGCCGCGCCTACCTCGGCGCCTAGCTCTCTCGTCCGCCTCGCGAAGTCGATGGCGTCAGCCTTGCAATCACCGGGGTCGATGATGTGTGACTGGTGTCGCGACGCGCTGGGAATGGGTTGGGTGGCTGGCGCGTCACACGTGGTGAAGGAGGGCTTGCCATGACGTCTCGTCTACTGAGTGGTGTGGTAGGGGCTTCGATGCTGGCGCTGGTGGCGACGGGGTGCGGGACGGTCGGGGGCGCGGCGGTGGGCGCGGGCGCGGGCGCGGCCGTCGGGGCCGGGACCGGGTACGGCGCCGGCAAGGGCGCGCTGATCGGCACGGGCGTCGGCGCCGCGGCCGGGGCGATCTACGACATCACGAAGAACAGGTAGGAGTGGACCGATGAATCGATGGTTGACCGTTTCGAGTGGCCTCGTGGCGGTCGCGCTCCTGTCGGCCGGCCTGGCGTTCGGCCAGCAGCCCCGCCCAGCCGAGTGCGACAAGAGCCGCGTGCCGGACAAGGTCGAGGGCCAGGTCCTTCGTGTCGATCACGCCACCAACAAGGTGACGATCCGCGACGACCGCGGCATGACGCACGAGTTCCAGGCGAGCAAGGAGACCGCGCAGGAGATGAAGCCGGGCGACCGCATCGAGGCGCGTCTGCGTCAGGCCCCGGCGAAGTGCTAGGAGGGTAGGAAGACCGGCGGCAGCTTCCCTGCCGCCGGTCGCGGGCGGTTCAGCTCTTGCGGACGTTCGTGGCCTGGAGGCCCTTGGGGCCCCGGGTGACCTCGAACTCGACCTGATCACCCTCCGCCAGGCTCTTGAAGCCCTGCGCGGCGATCGCGCTGAAATGCACGAACACGTCCTCGCCGCTCTCCTGGGTGATGAACCCGAACCCCTTCGCGTCGTTGAACCACTTCACTCGTCCCTGCGCCATGATCTCGATCCCTTCCTGTGGGGCATGCCCCCTGATGTTCCCGCCGCAGCGGGGTTGCCCCCCCGGAGGGGGACAAACAAAAACGCCGCGCGAGCTGGGTCTCGCGCGGCGTGTCTCTCGGTGTTCTGCGAACCGGAGCTACCGTATAGCTGAACCAGATCCGTCCTGAAGTGTCGCACACCCGGCCGCCGCCGTCAATTATTGGTAGGCCGCGTAGAATTTCGTCCTTTCGCGGACCCCCCCATACGGTGTAAATGGGAGAAGGTGCGCGCGGCATTATGATTCCGCGGTTGACGCGTGACGTTCTCCGGCAGCCTCCGTGGTCCTATGCGCTGGCGGTGATCGTCCCGGTCACCGTGATCCTGATGCTCCAAGGGGCTGGCGTGTTCGTCGACCGCTTGCCGAGCGCGCCTCTTCTGGCTGCCGTCCTTGCCGTGGCCTGGTATTGCGGGCGGCTCTCGGCCCTGCTTGCGACGGCCATCAGCATCGTCTTTCACGCATATGCGTTGATCCGTTCGCCCCTTCATGGGACCGACGCCGCGGACGCCGTCGGGCTGATCCTGTTCGCAGGACTGGCGGTCTTCGTCTCACACGCCACGCCGCGGCTCGGACAGACTCTGCGCGAGCTGGAGCGCGAGCGGAAGCTGGAGCAGATCGCCCGAACTGAAGCCGAGCGACACAGCCGGGAAGCTGACGAGCTGCGGCGGCTTTCGCGAGCGCTGACGCGAACCGCGAGTCCGACCGCGGCCGCGCAGCGCGTGGCCGATGCGGTCAAGCGGCTCTTCGATCCGAGTAGCGCCGTCGTCCGCCTTCTCGAGCCCGACGGCGCCATGGTGGCCGTCGCGATCGCCGGCGAGAATCCCGTGGTGACTCCAGGCCACCGGATGCCGGTGGGGTCCGGCGTCGTCGGGCTGGCCGTGACGCAGCGCAGCCTGGTGATGACCAACTCGGTCCTTACGGATCCGCGCATCGACCTGCCGTCCCCGGTCAGGGACCAGCACGAGCGGCTCGGACACCAGCTCGTCATCGCGGCGCCGCTCATCGTCGACGACGTCGTCATCGGAACGCTCGCGCTGAACGAGACGAAGACGCGAACCCTGGCGGAGCCCGAGCTAGCCCTCCTCCAGGCCCTGGCCAACCATGCTGCGGTCGGGATCCGGAACGCCCAGCGCTTTCAGCAGGAACGCACGGCGCGCCAGGAGGCGGAGGCAAGCAGCCGAGCGAAGGATGAGTTTCTGGCGATGCTGGGACATGAGCTGCGGAACCCGCTGGCCGCCATCGGCTCCGGCATCGCGGTCCTGAACCGGCTTGGCGGGACGGACGAACGCTCGGTGCGCGCCCGCGAGGTCATCACGCGACAGGTCGCGCACCTGCGCGAGCTCATGGACGACCTCCTCGATGTCGGCCGGGTGACGACGGGCAAGATCATCCTGTCGCCCAAGACAATCGACCTGAGTGAGCTCGCTCGGCGCGGCTGGGCCGTGCTCGAGTCGACCGGAACGTTCGCGCTGCACAAGGCAGGGCTCGAGACCGAGCCCGTGTGGGTGAACGCCGACGAGACCCGGGTGGCCCAGGTCATCGACAACCTGCTCACCAACGCAGTGAAGTACACCCCGGCCGGCGGCAGCGTCATGATGACCGTCCAGTGCGAGGGCGACGATGCGGTGATCCGAGTCGCCGACACCGGAATCGGCATCAGCCCGGCGCTCTTGCCTCGGATCTTCGATCTGTTCGTCCAGGGGGAGCCAACGCGGGATCGGGCCAAAGGGGGCTTGGGGATCGGCCTGACGCTGGTGAAGCGGCTCGTCGAGATGCACGGCGGATCTGTCGGCGCGGTCAGCGGCGGGCCGGGCCGAGGCAGTGCCTTCACGGTCCGGTTACCGCGCCTCGCCGTTCCCGTGGAGGCGGTCGCCACGGGGCCGACACGAACCGCTGCCAGGGACGCTCGCCGCGTCCTGCTCGTCGAGGACAGCGCCGATGTACGACGGATGCTTCGCCTCAGGCTCGAGCTGGACGGCCACGAGGTGCACGAGGCAGAGGACGGCATCACGGGGCTCGCCGAGGCCCTCGGTCTCGAGCCCGAGGTCGCCGTCATCGACATCGGCCTGCCGGGCCTCGACGGCTGGGAGCTGGCGCGTCAATTGCGCGCCACCGACGCGGGCCGCCGGATGATCCTGGTCGCGATCTCCGGTTACGGGCAACTGGACGATCAGCGGCTCTCACGAGAGGCGGGCTTCGACGTGCACCTGGTCAAACCGGTCGACCTCGACACCCTCTCCGAGGCCATCCATGGAGTCTCGCTGCGCACGGTGCGCCATGCATGATCGGCAGGCGCGCTGGGTGGTCATAGCCTGCATCGCGCGCGCCCCATTCCGCGCAAGCCCCACGGCCCTCAGTCTTTCTGCGTAGTTCCGCGTAACGTCGCGCTGCGGCTCGAATTCTTGTTGGTCGCCTCGAGGACTGAGCGGGACTCTCGGCGCACACAAGGACTGAAATCGGCCTGCCTGACGGGTGCGTTCAGCGCAAGCGCGGAAGACCAGCTGTCTTCATGGGCTGCCCTGCGCTCACGCGCGGTGGTCGGCCGCTATTGGGGGGCCGGAATCCTACCGACGACCTCGGCACTGGAGTCAACTCCTCGCGTCGGCCTGAGGACCACCACTTCGGCTTGCGCAGGAATGAAGCCGATCAGCGGCTGAATGGTGAAGCCGTGGGTCACCAAGACCAGCGTTCCCAGTCCGCGCCAATTG
>DASTOJ010000078.1:0-25200 GCA_035762565.1 Candidatus Methylomirabilota bacterium
TGGGATCAGGTTCGCCCACGAACACGATGGGGACCGTGCTCGTGACCTTCTTGGCCGCCAGAGCGCTGCCGGTCGGAGCCGCAACGAGAATATCGACCTTGAGACGGACGAGCTCCGCGCCGAGCGCGGGAAGCCGCTCGACTTGCCCCGCCGCATATCGTTCCTCGATGATGACGTTCTCACCCTGCACGTACCCAAGCTCGCGAAGGCCGTCCCGAAAGGCAGCGACCCAGGCTTGTACTGCTTGGGCTCCCCCGAGCGACAGAAAACCGATCCGCCAGATCCGTTCTGCCGGCTGCGCGTCGACGGTGAGCGGCGCGGCGAGACTCGAGACGAAAACCGCGACGAGGCCGAGCGTCCTGAGTCTCATGGCCGGCTACTCTTGCACGCCAGGGGCGTGAAGGCAATCTCCGATCAGGAGCTTGCACGCCTCTCGACCCACTTCCTAGAAGGGCACCTCGGTGCGCTCGTCCCTCACCCGACGCGCCTTGTGGTCCCAGCGGGGAAGTGAGCCGGGCTCCCCGACCTCGACACTGACGCGGATGCCGAGGCCCAGCTGCAGGTCCCTAGCCAGCGCCTCGCGCATCCGCGCGCGCTCGTCGACCGCGAGCCCGGGCGAGGGGTCCAGCCGCACGAGGATGTCGTCGAGGCCCTCCACGCGGCGGAAGACGATCTGGAACTCGTCCACGTCGCGGTGGGGCCGGACCAGCTCCTCGATGCGGCGCGGGTACACGATGATGCCGCGTACCTTCTTCATGTCGTCCAGGCGCGCCAGCACCCCGCCCTCGAAGGCGACCAGCGTGCGCCCGCATGGGCACCGCCGGTCGGCCAGCTGGACCACGTCGCGCGTGCGGTAGCGCAGGAGCGGCATCGCCTTGCGGTAGAGACTGGTGAAGACCAGCTCGCCGCGCTGGCCCGGCTTCACCGGGCAGTCCTGCTCGTCCAGCACCTCGGGATAGACGTAGTCCTCGTGCACGTGCGTCAGGCCGGCCCGGGCGTCGCACTCGAAGCCCCAGGCGGCGATCTCGGTCAGCCCGGGCAGGTCGTAGGCGCGCACGCCGAAGGCGGCCTCGATCCGCGCCTTGGTGGCCGGGATGGAGGCGCCGGGCTCGCCGGTGTGCCAGGTGATCCGCAGCTTCGTGTCCTTGGCGAGATCGATGCCCTTGCGGGCCGCTGCCTCGGCCAGGAACAGCGCGTAGGACGGCGTGCAGCCCAGCACGGTGATCGGATAGGCGAGCAGCGCGTCCAGCCGCTGCTCGGTGGAGAGCCCGCCCACCGGATACACGAGGCAGCCGAGGTCCTGCGCGGCGTAGAAGCCGCTCCAGTAGCCGATCCACGGGCCGTACGAGAACGCGGCCATCACCATGTCGGACTTCCGCACGCCATACGCGTGGAGCGAGCGCGCGTACGAATGATAGAACCCGTGCCAGTCCTGGGCCGTGTCGAGGAACGCGAGCGGACGCCCCGTCGTGGCCGACGTCAGGTGCACGCGCACGACGTCGGCCAGCGGCACCGCCAGGAGGTCGCCCCACGGCGGATGGTTCGCCTGGTTGTCCTTCAGCTCGTCCTTCGTCGTGAACGGCAGGCGGCGCAGGTCGTCCAGCGTGCGGATCTTCGCCGGGTCCACCCGCGCCGCCCGCAGCTTGCGGCGATAGAACGGGCTCGAGCGGCCGGCGTGGGCCACTTGCTCGCGCAGCCGGCGCGATTGCAGGCGCGTCATCGCCGTGCGCGAGGCGCGCTCCCGGCCAGGTTCGAGGTACCGGGACGCCACGGCGCTGGTCAGGCTTCGAGCAGCTCGGCCATCTTGTTGAAGAACTTGTCCGCCATCATCTTCGACACCCCGCCCAGCATCCGCTGACCTACCGAGGCGATGAGGCCGCCGATCTGCAGGTCGGCCGTGTAGGACACGCGCGTGCCCCCCTCGGCCTCGGTCAGGGTGATCACGGCCTCTCCGCGGATGAACCCCGGCCCACCCGAGCCTTCGACCGCCATCCTGTAGGACTCCGGCGGCTTCTTCTCGGTGATGCGGACCTTGCCCTCGAACGTTCCCTTCACACCCCCGACACCGACTTTCATGGTGGCCTTGTACTCGTCGGGGCCGATCGCCTCGAGCTTCTCGCAGCCGGGGATCGCCTTCTTGAGCTGCTTGGGATCGAGAAACGCCTCCCAGACCTTCTGGCGGGGCGCGGGCACGTCGTAGGCTCCCTCGAGCTTCATACCTGCATCTCCTTTTCCTGCCGTCCGTCGCGGAACCACCCGCATTGGTAAAGGTTGTCCCGCACGCTGTCAAGGCGGGAGGCCGGCACGCGCGTTGCAGCCTTTCGCGGTGTCGCGCAACCCCACAAGGAGGAGGCTCCCAAATGAAAACAGTACTCACTGGCCTGTGCGCCCTCGCGCTCGGCGCCGGGCTGCTGACCGCCTGCAGTGAGTCCCGCACGGACCGCGTGGGTGACCGGCCGGGCGACCGCGCGCCGTCGGCGTCGCCGCCCACCACGACCACGCCGTCCACCCCGCCGCCGACGACCACGATGCCGCCGAGCGGCTCTGGCAGCAGCTCGCCGTCGAGCGACAGCACCTCCGGCTCGACCTCGACCCCGAGCGGCACCGGCACGAAGTAAGCTTCGGCGCGGCACGCGGCGGACCCGTCGCGCGCGAAGCCTCGCGCGCGGCGCGGCCGCCGCCAGTCAGGCCGCCCGGTACCGCTCGCGTCCGATCGCGACGGCGGCGATCCGTGCGCCGTCCACGCGCGTCTCGATCGTCAGACGCGCCCGGCCGACGTCGACCGCGCTGATCCAGCCGAGGCCCAGCGTGCGTCCGTCGAGCGCCTCGAGTCCGACCAGCGCTCCCTCCGCCTCGATCGCCGCCAGCCCGCGCCCGCCCGGCGCCGGCCGGGCCGCCACCCGCGACAGATCGAGCGTCACCGGGACGGCGCCCGCCAGGTACGTCTCGAGCGACCGCTGGCGTGCGCGCCGCCGGACGGCGGCCGAGCGCCGCGCCGCCGGCGCCGCCGCCAAGCGCACCACGACGGGACGCGAGACCCCGGCGAGAGCGCGCACGATCGGCTCGCACTCGTCGGCCCGCTGCAGGACGAGCAGCACGTCCGGGGCCACCCGCTCGAGCTTGAGGCGCTTCAGCGCCAGGCCGAAGCGGCCCTCCACCAGCCCCGAGGTGTCGACGAGCACGTGGTCGTCGCCCGCCTCCAGCGCGCGCCGCACCTGGCGGGCCGTGGCGTCGGCGGTCTGCCGCAGGCAGGTGGCCGGCGAGGTGACGCCCAGGAACTCGAGGCCCAGCAGCTCCGCGTCGGCGAGGCGCGCGATCGGGGCGCGCACCCGGCCGAGGCCCACCGTGGTCGGCGGACCCACGTCGGACTGCCCGAGGTCGGCGTCGACGACGGCCACGCTGCAGCCGCGCACGGCAAGCGCGCCCGCCAGCCGCGTGACGAGCGTGCTCTTGCCGGTGTCGCCGGCGCCGATCACGAGCGTGACCCGCGCGGCCGCCGCCGCGTCGAGTGCGGCCGCCCAGGCTCCGCTCACGCGAGGGTGGCGAGGGCGGCGCCCATGCGCGCCAGGCCGTCGCTGATCAGCACGTCGCTGGTCGCGTACGACAGGCGCACGTGGGCGTCGGAGCCGAAGTCCTTTCCCGGCACGACGGCCACCCGGGCCGCCTCCAGCAGGAAGGCGGTGACGTCGAGCGAGCTCGCGAGCGTGAGCGCCCCCTCGGGCCGCCGCCACGTCCGCCCGAAGAGCCCGGAGACGTTCGCGAACGCGTAGAAGGCGCCCTTGGGCATGACGCAGCGGACGCCGGGCAGCGCGTTCAGACCGGCGACGATGAGCCGCCGGCGCCGGTCGAACTCGCCCGCCATCTTTGCCACCTCGTCCTGGGGCCCCGTCAGCGCCTCGACGGCCGCCCACTGGGCGATCGAGGACGGGTTGGACGTGACCTGGCTCTGGACGTCGGTCATCGCCCGGATCAGCGCGCGGGGCCCCGCCGCGTAGCCGATGCGCCAGCCGGTCATGGCGTAGGCCTTGGAGCACGTGTTCACGACGATCGTGCGCGCCTTGACAGCGGGCCCGAGCGAGGCGATCGAGACGTGGCGGCCCTCGAAGGTGAGCGCCTCGTAGCACTCGTCGGAGACGAGCCAGAGGTCGTGCTCGACGGCCAGCCGCGCGACCGCCTCCAGCGCCGCCGGCGAGAAGACGGCGCCGGTCGGGTTGTTGGGGCTGTTGAGCACCACCAGCCTGGTGCGCGGCGTGACTGCCGTCGCCAGCCGCGCCGGGTCCAGGTCGAACCCGGCCGCCTCCGCCGTCGGCACCCCCACCGGGACCGCGCCCAGCAGCCGCGCCTGCTCGGGATACGAGACCCAGAACGGGCTCGGGACCAGCACCTCGTCGCCCGGGTTGAGCAGCGCCACCACCACGTTGAACAGCGTGTGCTTGGCCCCGACGGAGACGAGCACGTCGGCCGGCTCGTAGGCGGGGCCGTTGTCGCGCTTGAGCTTGGCGCAGACGGCCGACCGCAGCTCGGGGATGCCGCCCACCTCGGTGTACTTCGTCTGCCCGCGCCGCATCGCCTCGACGGCGGCGGCCTTGATGCGCTCGGGCGTGTCGAAATCGGGCTCGCCGGCGCCGAAGGAGATCACGTCGACGCCGCGGGCGCGCAGCTCGCGGGCCTTGGCCTGCACGGCCAGGGTCGAGGACGGGGCAAGGGTCTTCAAGCGATCGGCGAGCACGGCGGACTCCTCCGTCAGCGAGGTGGGAACTTCTCGGCCAGGCGCTTCTCGACGATCGGCGGCACCATGCCCGCCACCGACGTGCCGAAGCTGGCCACCTCCTTGATGAGCCGGGACGAGATGTAGGTGTACTTCTCGTGCGGCATCAGGAAGACCGTCTCCACGGTGGGGCGCAGCTTGCGGTTCATGAGGGCCATGGCGAACTCGTACTCGAAGTCCGACACCGCCCGGATGCCGCGCACGATGCAGTCGGCGCGCTCGCGGGCGACCAGGTCGATGACGAGTCCCTCGAACGCCAGGATGCGGAAGCTCGCGCCCAGCCCGAGGTTGGCGGTGGCCTCGTCGATCATCTCCAGCCGCTGCTCGACGCTGAACAGCGCGGTCTTGGAGGGGTTGGCGCCGACCGCCACGATCACCTCGTCGAAGATCTGCAGGCTGCGCTGGATGACGTCCAGGTGGCCGTTGTGCAGCGGATCGAACATCCCCGTATACACGGCGCGCTTGGCCACGGCCTCGCTCCCGTCAGCGGAATGCGAACGCCGCATCGTAGTCGCCGCTCCGCGCCCAAGTCAAGGCAACGGGGTCCGGCCCCCATGTCGATAAAAACTCAGGGTCGTCTCGCCGAAGCGCCGGGTCCGGAACGCCGCCAGCGCTCCCACGGTCTGCGGCGGCGCTCGCTTGGTGAAGTGCTGCGCGATCACCCAGGCCTCCGCCAGGAGCAGACCGCCGCCGCCGAGGGCCGCCAGGGTCTCCTCCACCAGCCCGGCGTCGTACGGCGGATCGAGGAACACCACGTCGAACCGCTCCCCCGCCCGGTAGAGCGCCGGGATCTCGCGCAGCACGTCGCCCCGCCGCACGCGGGCCAGCGCGCCGACGCCGAGCGTGGCGACGTTGTCACGCAGGGCCGCCACCGCCCGCGCGTCCCGCTCGACGAGCGTCACGTGGGCCGCCCCCCGGGAGAGCGCCTCGAGCCCCACGCCGCCGGCTCCCGCGAAGAGGTCGAGCACCCGGGCGCCGCCCAGGCGCGGCGCCAGCGTGTCCATCAGCGCGATCCGCACCTGGTCCGCCGTGGGTCGGGTGACCGCTCCCCGCGGTGTCACCAGCCGCCGGCCTTTCAAGGCCCCCGCGATGATCCTCATCTCAGCCCACCGACGCCAGCGCGAGCTTGCCGCGCCAGTGCGCCAGCAGCGCCTGGCGGAGCCCGCCATGCTCGGGCGCGCGCAGCTCCGGATCGGCCGCCACGATGGCCTGACCCTCGCGCCGCGCCTCCTCGAGCAGCGCGGCGTCGCGGAGCAGGTCGGCCACGCGGAACTGGGGCAGCCCCGACTGCCGGGTGCCGAAGAACTCGCCCGGCCCCCGCAGCTGGAGATCGACCTCGGCGAGGCGGAACCCGTCGCTCGTCTCCACCATCGCCTGCACCCGGCGCTCGGCGTCCTCCCCGAGCCGGCCGCTCGTGAGCAGGATGCAGTACGACTTCCCGGGCCCGCGGCCCACCCGCCCGCGCAGCTGGTGGAGCTGCGAGAGGCCGAAGCGCTCGGCGTGCTCGATCAGCATCACCGACGCGTTGGCGACGTCGATGCCGACCTCGATGACGGTGGTGGAGACGAGCACGTGGATCTCGCCGGCCTTGAACCGCCGCATGATCTCGGCCTTGGCCTCGAACGCCAGCCGTCCGTGCAGCAGGCCGACGACCCGGTCCCCGAACACCTCGGTCTGCAGCCGGCGGGCCATGTCGGCCGCCGCCTTGAGGTCCGTCACCTCCGACTCGTCGATGAGCGGATAGACGACGTAGACCTGGCGGCCGGCCGCGACCTGCTCGCGCAGGAAGGCGTAGATCTGCGGCCGGCTGCTCTCCGTGCGCGCCCGGGTGGTCACCGGCGTGCGGCCCGGGGGCAGCTCGTCGAGCACGCTCACGTCGAGGTCGCCGTACAGCGTGAGGGCGAGCGTGCGCGGGATGGGCGTGGCTGTCATCACCAGGACGTCGGGGCGCTCGCCCTTGGCCTTCAGCCGTGCGCGCTGGGCCACGCCGAAGCGGTGCTGCTCGTCCACGACCACCAGCCCGAGCCGGCGGAACTCCACCTGCTCTTGCACCAGCGCGTGGGTACCGACGACGCAGCCGATCTCGCCGGCGGCGAGGGCGGCGCGGCGGGTCGTGCGGGCGCGGCCCGTGAGCGCGGAGGTGAGCAGCGTGACCGGCACCCCGAGCGGTTCGAGCAGGCGCTGGAAGGTCACGACGTGCTGCTCGGCCAGGATCTCGGTCGGGGCCATCACCGCCGCCTGATAGCCGGCCTCGACCGCGGTGAGCACGGCCAGCGCCGCCACGACCGTCTTGCCGGAGCCCACGTCGCCCTGCAGCAACCGGTGCATGGGATAGGGCGCCGCCATGTCGGCGCGGATCTCGCTCCACACCCGGTCCTGGGCGGTGGTGAGGGGCCACGGCAGCCCTGCGCGCAGCCGGCGCACGAGCGCGCCGGGCGGGCTCATCGCGATGCCGCGCTGCCGCGTCGTCCGGGCTCGCAGGATGGCCAGGCCGAGCTGCAGCAGCAGGAAGTCCTCGAAGGCCAGGCGGTGGTGGGCCGCCTGCCGCCGGGCCTCGCTCGGGGGGAAGTGCGCGCCGCCGAGCGCCTCGGCGAGCGGCAGGAGATTGCGACGCCGGCGCAGCCCCTCGGGCAGCGTCTCGACGACGTCGCCCGCGTGGGCCTCGACCAGCCTCCACATCAGCGCGCGGAGCGCGCGCTGCGGCAGGCCCTCGGTGGACGAGTAGACGGGCACGAGCGCGCCGGCGTGGATCGGCTCGTCGTCGGCCGACTCCACGAGCTCCCAGTCCTGCACTTGCAGCGTGATCTTGTCCTTGAAGCGCGCCCCCCGGCCGTGGAGGATCACCCTCTGGCCGCGCTGCAGCACGCGCGTGAGCCAGCCGCGCCCGAACAGCGTCGCGGTGCCGTAGCCGCCGGCGTCGCGCAGGAGGAGCACCAGCGGCGCCCGGGCGCGGCCGGGCGGCGGCGGGCTGATGCCGGCGATCGTGCCCGCGCAGGTGACGACCTGGCCGACCTGGATGGAGCGCAGCGGGGTGAGCCGGGTGCGGTCCTCGTGGCGGATCGGGACGAAGAAGAGGGCGTCCTCGACGGTCGCCAGCCCCTTCTTCTCGAGAAGCTTCGCACGCTGGGGACCGACGCCTTTGACGTACTGCAGCCGCGTGGCCAGCCCGGCCGGGGGGCCGGTTTGCCTCACCGAGGTCATTGTGCTATACAAGCGTCCGGTCTCGGGCGTCCGGAAACCGAATCCAAGGAGTCGCGATGGCGCAGCGCTGTGATGTCTGCGGGAAAGGTCCCTCGGTCGGCAACACGATCAGTCACGCGCACAAGCTGACCCGACGGCGCTGGCTGCCGAACCTCGTCTCGATGCGGGCGCTGGTCCGCGGAAAGCCCGCCCGCGTCCGGGTCTGCACCCGCTGTCTCAAGGCGGGCAAGGTCACGAAGGTCATTTAAGCACGAAAGCACAAACGGGAGGGGGCAGTGCCCCCTCCCGAATGGTCACGGGCGGGAGGCCGCCACCCCCCGCCCCGTACCGCGACGTCCCTACTTCTTCTTCTTCTTGGCCGCCTTCTTCTTCTTCGCCATTCGAGGTCTCACCTCCTCCGTGCTGCCGGGATGACCGCCTCACAGGGTCCTTACTTCTTCTTCTTCTTGGCCGCCTTCTTCTTCGCCATGGAGTCGTTCACCTCCCTTCGTCGGGAGATCGCCCTGGAATCAGTAGCCCATCGCCTCGCGGCGCAGGTGCTCGGCCTGCTCGGCGCCGCGCCGCTCGGAGCGGGCGAGGTCCGCGTAGAGCTGCGGCAGGCTCACCACCTTGAGCCCGGCCTTGTCGACGAGGCCGTGGAAGACTCCGGGGTCGTACGGCGACAGCAGGTGCAGGGCGCCGTCGGCTTCTCCGGCCGGGTGCAAGCCGAGGGCGGCGGCGATCGGCGCCGGGTCGCCTTCGAGGTAGCAGTGGATGACGCCCAGGCGCGTGTGGCCCGCGACCAGCGAGAGCCCCGCGCTCAGCGTGAAGGCGTAGCGCCGGCCCTCGGCCGCCGCCGCCCGGGCCAGATCCGCCATCAAGCGCCGCGTCACCCGCTCGGAGACGAAGTAGGACGCGATCTCGTTGGACCGGTACGAGTACGACTCGCACCACGCCTGGAGCAGGTCGGCCGGCTTGCCGAGGTGGATGCGCTGGGCCTCGTCGCGCTCCACCCAGCGTAGATCCTCCAGGCGCTTGACGACGTTGTGCGAGTGTCCGAGGCTCACCGCCGCGGCCTTGGCCAGCTCCTCGAGCCGCCAGGGCCGGCTCGGCTCCGCCAGCAGCACGCGCACGACCCGCGTGGCCCGCGGCGCGAACAGCGAGCGCAGGGGCCGCGTGGAGGGCCGCACGTTGCGCTTGCCCTCCTTCTCGATCAGCACGTGCTCGAAGGCGAGGTAGCAGTTGCCCGACAGATCGACGTAGCCGAGGTTGTTGTCCCTGAGGATCCGGGCGCTCTGCGGGCCGATGTAGACCGAGGTGGCCACCGGATACGCGCCGGGCAGGATGCGCCGGACGTCAGAGAGCTTGGTCACGGCCGCGCGAATCTGGCGTGGCTGTCCGAGCGACGCGACGTCAACCACCATGGTCTGCTCGTGCTCGCCAAGCCGGAATTTCACGAGTAAATCCGCGGTTTGGTTGCCGACCCGGGCGTCCACGGTCTCCTCCCAGCCCTTGGCCCGGGGAAACAGCTCCCTCAGGCGCTGGGCCGCCTGTCGTCGAATCTCCGCGGACTTGAGCATCTTTCTCTTGCTCCGCCTGTTTCAGCATCTGCTGAAACACTACGAAGTAATGAAAGCCCCTGTCAAGCGTAAATTTGCGCGGCACGACTAGAAGACTTCGCGAGTCAGGCCTGACAGGTATCGGCGGGGTGTGTCGCGAGGCCTGGAGACGCTCCGGTAGGCATCCGGCGCGTTCGTCGAGGCCGCACTTGGAGGGTTCTAGTGGCGCGAGCGCCGGGGACGTGAGGCCCGCGCGCGCGCCTGCGGCGCGCCGGCGAGCGCCTGCCAGGCGCGCAGCGTCTCGGCCACGCTCCAGGCTTGCGCGATGCAGCCGCGGGGCGTGAACGGTGCGTCGCCGTCGAACACCTCGGCGATGGAGCCCACGCCGAAGTCGTCCAGATGATGCGCCATCGGCTCGAGGAACCCCCGGGCGGCGGCGGGATCGCCATGGGCGCGGGCATGGGCCAGGGCGAAGGGGCCGAGCAGCCATCCCCACACGGTGCCCTGGTGGTAGGCCCCGTCCCGCGCGTACTGGTCGCCGGCGCAGCGACCGTGGTAGGTCCGGTCACCGGGGGCGAGGCTGCGCAGCCCGTAGGAGGTCAGCAGGTGTCGCGCGCAGACGTCGACGACGCTCCGCCGCTGCGTGGGCGACAGCGCGCTCTCGGGCAGCGACACCGCGAGGATCTGGTTCGGCCGCAGGGCCGGATCGTCCCCGTCGGGGCCTTCGATCACGTCGTAGCAGTACCCGCCCCGCTCGTACCAGAAGCGGGCGAAGCCTCCCCGCGTGCGCGCGGCGGCGTCGTCCCAGGCCGCGGCCGGGCGGCGCAGGCGGCGCGCGAAGCCCGCCAGCGCGCGGAGCGCGTTGTACCAGAGCGCGTTGATCTCCACCGGCTTGCCGATCCGCGGGGTCACGACCCAGTCGCCCACCCTGGCGTCCATCCACGTGAGCTGCACGCCGGGCTCGCCCGCGCGCAGCAGTCCGTCGATCGGGTCCTCGGCGATGCCGTAGCGCGTGCCGCGCCGATGCCAGTCGACGACGTTCTCGAGCACGGGGAACAGGTCCTCCAGCAGCGCGTCGTCGCCGGTCGCCGCGTGCGTGGCCCGGATCGCCTCGACCCACCAGAGCGTGGCGTCCACGGTGTTGTACTCGGGCCGCTCGCCGCCGTCGGGGAAGCGGTTGGGCAGCATGCCCCGGTCCACGAACCGGGCGAAGGTACGGAGCACGCGGACAGCCAGCTCCGGGCGGCCGGTGGCGAGGGCGAGCCCGGGCAGCGCGATCATCGTGTCGCGGCCCCAGTCGCCGAACCAGTGGTAGCCGGCGATGACCGTCATGCCCTCGGGCTCGTCGGCCAGCGGGCGGCGGGCCACGAACTGGTCGGCGGCCAGCACCAGACGCCCCACCCAGGCCGGCGCCGTGCTCGCGCCGGGCCAGCCCTGCGTCCACCGCGCGAGCAGATCGGCCTCGTGAGCCTGGCGGCGCTTCCAGGCGCGCGCACCGTCGGCGGAGGGCGCCGGCTCCGTGGACAGCGTGAGCGTGAGACTCTCCCCCGCCCGCAGCGTGGCGCGGACGGTGGCGGCGTGGAGGTGATCGTCCTCGGCGTCGAGGCCGCGCTCGCGCTCGCGCGGCAGCGTGAAGCGGCGGTACCACTCGTGCTCCGGCCGGACCTCCGCGCCCGGGGCCAGGAGCAGCACGGGCGACGCGCCGTCGAAGGCGCGCACCCGGAGCCCGCTGTCGACCGGCATCACCTCCATCGTCCACCCTTCGCCGCGCGTCGTCGCGTGATAGTCGCGATAGTTGACGAGCGCGCGCAGCGCGAGCGCGAGCGGGGCGGCGGCGCGGCGGACCTCGTAGCGGACGTAGGTCGTGTTGGCTCCCGGCTCCATCCACACGCGCTTGTCGAGAAGGGCGTCGGCGCAGGCGAAGGTCCACACCGGCGTGGTGCCGTCGAGCCGGAAGCGCTCGAGATGGAGGAAGCCCTGCGGCGCCACCGTGCCGTCGATCCAGCGGTCCGCCCCGAGGGCCCAGGCCCCGCCGTCGTACGCGACGTCCTCCTCGAGCTTGGCGACGACCAGGGTGCGGCCGAGCGGGGGCGCGAGGGCGGCGACGAGCAGGCCGTGGTAGCGGCGGGTCAGCGTGCCGGCGACGGTGCCGGAGGCGAAGCCTCCCAGCCCGTTGGTACACAGCCACTCGCGGCGCTCGGCCGCCTCCAGATCGCCGCAGATTTCCCGGCCCCAGTCGAGCATTGGCTCATTCTCCGCCGGTGCGCGGCGCGTCCCCCGCTCAGCCGCCGCGGGCGAACTCCGGGTAGAGGGTCATGCCGCCGTCGACGACGAGCGACTGGCCATGCACGTAGTCGGCGGCGTCGGAGGCGAGCCAGACGGCAGCCTGGCCGATGTCCTCCGGCGCGCCGATGCGGCCGTACGGGACCAGCGCGAGCAGCGCCTGGAGCGCCTGGGGCGTCTCCCAGGCCGCGCGGTTGATGGGCGTCTGGATGGCGCCGGGCGCGATCGAGTTCACCCGGATGCGATGGGGTGCCAGCTCCTGGGCGACCGACTGCATGAAGAGCTTCAGGCCGCCCTTGGACGCGGCGTAGTTCACGTGGCCGGCCCACGGGATGATCTCGTGGACGGACGAGATGCAGATGATCTTGCCGGCCGCCCGCGACAGGTGCGGCGCGGAAGGCTGGCGCATCATCGCCCGCGCCGCCGCCCGCGTGCAGAGGAAGGTGCCGGTGAGGTTCACGCCGAGCACGGTATTCCACTGCTCCAGGGTCAGCTCGGTCAGCGGGGCGTCGCGCTGGAGGCCGGCGTTGTTGACGAGGATGTCGATCCGCTCCCAGGCCGCCAGCATCTCGCCGAACATCGCCTCGACCTCGGCTTCCCGGGAGACGTCGGCGCGGACCGGGCGGGCCTCGCCGCCGCCGGCCCGGATCTCGGCCACGACGCGCTCCGCCCCGGCCGGGTTGCCGGCGTAGTTGACGACGACGGCGGCCCCGGCGCCGGCGAGCGCCACGGCGATCCCCGCCCCGATCCCCGAGCTGGCCCCGGTGACCAAAGCCTTCTGACCCCGCAGGGGCTGCGTCATCGCTAGTGAATCTCGTGCAACGTGGTGACGGGGGCCGGGCGCGGGGGCCGCGGGCGCGCCATCATGGCGAGCCGTCGTCGCCGTTCGAGCGCAGGGCCTCGGCGAGCGCGCCGCCAACGATTCGACTCGCCTGGCCCCAGCCCCCTCTGGGGGATGGGGGGCCGCGCTCGTCGAGGCCCGGAGCGAGTTACGGCGACAGGCGAGCCATGCAGGCGCGCCCGCGGCCCCCGCGCCCGGCACCCGTCACCACGTTGCACGAGATTCACTGGGAGTCGCCGTCCTCGATGCGGTGCATGGTGTCGTCGTCGAGGCCGAAGTAGTGGCCGAGCTCGTGCATCACCGTCTCCCGCACGATCTCCCGCATCTCCGCCTCGTCCTCGGCATCCTCCTCGATCGGGCCCTGGTAGATCGTGACGACGTCCGGCAGCACGTTGCCGTACGAGGAATCCCGATGGGTGACGTCCACCCCGCGATAGAGCCCGTACAAGGTGTCAGGCGGCTCGATCCCCATCTCCTCCAGCGTCTCGTCGTCCGCCCAGTCCTCCACCACCACCGCAATATTCGCCAGCTTCTCTTTGAACACCTTCGGCAACGTCCGCAAAGATTTCTCCACCAGCCCCTCGAACTGCCGCCTGGTCATGACTCCGGCCATGATAACGCCGCGCGATCGAGCGAAGCGAGGATCGCGCTCGAGAACGGCCCGTCACCTCGCGGACAGGGGCGACGAGAAGGGTCCAGATACGAGGCGGCGAGGAGTTCCCGACTGAGGCGTAGGCCGCCTACGCCGCGGGGAGGGAACGACGAGCCAACGAAGTAGATGGGCCCTTATCGTCGGCCCGTGTGTTACAGGCCGCGGACGCGCTCGACGTTGATGACGTCGGCCACCTCCCGGATGGCCGTCATGATGTCCTGCAGCTGGCGAAGATCCGACACCTCCACCACGAAGTGGTTGATCCCCCGCCGGTCGTCGGTGACCGTCACCTCGGCCTTGGTGATGTTGCCGTTGCGGGAAGAAATCGCGCCGGTGATCTCCGAGAGCAATCCCGGCCGATCGTTACCGATATAGACCGCAATTCTCACCGGCCGCTTGGCCGGCTCCTCCACGTCCCACTCCACGTTGATGATGCGCTCGCGGTCGAGCACGCTCTTGGCCACGGTGAGGCAGTCGCGGGCGTGCACGGTCAGGCCGCGGCCCCGCGTGATGAACCCCACGATCGCGTCGCCCGGCAGCGGGTTGCAACACTTGGCGAAGCGGACCAGGAGGTCCTCGACGCCGCGGATGCGCACGCCCTGGTCGGCCTTGGGCCGGGTGCCGGCGGCGGCCTTGGCCCGGTCGACGGTGTCCAGCGTGGCGCCGGGCGCCAGCTTGTTGAGCAGTTGGTGCACGGAGGCCTTGCCGTAACCGATGGCGGCCAGCACGTCGTCGGCGGAGGGGTAGCCGAGGTCGGCGGCCGCCCGCAGCATGTCGTCGCCGCCCAGGAGGGCGGCCGGGTTGAGGCGGTACTTCTTGGCCTCCCGCTCGAACATCTCGCGCCCCAGCTCGATGGAGCGGGCGCGCTCCTCCACCTTGAGCCACTGGTTGATCTTGGAGCGGGCGCGGGAGGACTTGACGATCTTGAGCCAGTCGCGGCTGGGGTGCTGGCTGGGCGACGTGACGATCTCCACGATGTCGCCCTGGCGCAGCGTGGAGCGCAGCGGCACCAGCTTGCCGTTGACCTTGGCCCCCACGCAGTGCTCGCCGACCTTGGTGTGGACGGCATAGGCGAAGTCGATCGGCGTGGAGCCGTCCGGCAGCGCCTTGACGTCGCCCTTGGGCGTGAAGACATAGACCTCGTCGGGGAAGAGGTCGACGCGGACGCTGTCGAGGAACTCGGCCGGGTCGTTGGTGTCCTGCTGGTTCTCGAGCAGCTGGCGCAGCCACAGCAGGGAGTCGTCGACCTTGTCCTTGCCCGCCTTCTTCTCCTTGTAGAGCCAGTGGGCGGCGATGCCCTCCTCGGCGATCCGGTGCATGTCCCAGGTGCGGATCTGGATCTCCACCGGCTCGCCCTTGGGTCCGATCACCGTCGTGTGGAGCGACTGGTACATGTTGACCTTGGGCATCGCGATAAAATCCTTGAAGCGGCCGGGCACGGGCTTCCAGAGCGAGTGCACGACACCAAGGGCCCCGTAGCAGTCGCGCACCGAGCCCGTAATGACCCGCACGGCCGTCAAATCGTAGATTTCATCGAACTCTCGGCCTTGGTCATGCATTTTTTTCCAGATGGAGAAAAAGTGCTTGGGCCGGCCGCGGATCTGCGACTCGATACCGACTTCTGAAAGCTTCTGCCCGAGGATCGCGATGGCTTGATTGATGTCCGCCTCGCGCTCCAGCCGCCGCTTGGCGACGCGGCGCTGCAGGTCGACGTAATCCTCGGGCTGGAGGGCGCGGAGGGCCAGGTCCTCGAGCTCCGCCTTGACCTTGGCCATGCCGAGGCGATGGGCCAGCGGGGCGTAGATGTCGAGCGTCTCCTGGGCGATCTTGCGCGATTTCTCCGGCGGCAGGTAGTCCAGCGTGCGCATGTTGTGCAGCCGGTCGGCCAGCTTGATCATCAGCACGCGCAGGTCGCGCGCCATCGCCACCAGCATCTTGCGGAAGTTCTCGGCCTGCCGTTCCTCGCGCGAGGAGAAGGCCAGCTTGCCGAGCTTGGTGACGCCGTCCACCAGGTCGGCGATCTCCTTGCCGAACTCGCGCTGGAGGTCCTCCTTGGTGGCCGGAGTGTCCTCGAGGACGTCGTGCAGGAGGCCGGCCGTCACCGTGGTGACGTCCATCTTGAAGCCGACGAGGAGGTGGGCGACCTCGAGGGGGTGGGAGAGGTACGGCTCGCCGGAGGCGCGCTGCTGACCCTGGTGGGAGACCTCAGAGAACCGGTAGGCGCGCTGGAGCAGGTCCAGGTCCGCGCCCGGCTGGTACTTCGGGATCTCCTCGATCAGCGTCGCTAGCTCGGTCACGCAGCCCTACCCTCTGAGTAATCATATGATTTTACGCGGGGTTCAGGCTTTCGCCACCGCTTTCTTCCGCCGTGCCACCCGGCTCTCCACCCGCTCCGTCCAGTCCACGATGAGCGAGCCCGCGATGTAGATCGTGGAGTACGTCCCGGTGATGACGCCGATGAACAGGACGAAGGCGAAGTCCTCGAGGGTCTTACCGCCGAAGAACAGCAGGACCGCGGCCGCCAGGAACGTGGTGAGGGCGGTGAGGACGGTCCGTGACAGGGTCTGGTTGATGGCGTCGTTCATCTGCTCGGCGAAGGTCTTGCCCTTGGGGACGAACTTGCCGCGGTTCTCCCGGAGACGGTCGTAGGCCACGATCGTGTCGTTGACCGAGTAGCCGATGATCGTCAGCAGCGCGGCGAGCACCGGCAGCGAGAACTCCCGGCCGGTGAGCGACAGGGCGCCCATGCAGACGACGATGTCGTGGAACACGGCCGCGATGGCCGCCACCCCGCCCTTGAAGCTCTTGAACGCCCACGCGATGTACACGAGGATGCCGACCAGCCCGAAGAGCACCGCGTAGATCGCCTGCCGCTGCAGGTCGCGTCCCACCTGGGGGCCGACGAACTCGACCCGGCGGATCTCGAGCTTGCCGAGCGACTTCTGCTGCTCGAGGGCGGTCGTCACCCGCTTCGTCAGCTCGTCGGAGCTGGCCGAGGTCAGCGGCATCCGGATGATGTACTCCCGCGGATCGCCGAACTCCTGGATGATGCTGTCGCCCAGCTGGATGCGGGCCAGGCCGGCCCGGATCGCCGCCACCGTGGGCGGCTGCTCGAAGCGCACCTGCACCAGCGTGCCGCCGGTGAAGTCGATGTCGTAGCGCAGTCCCCGGACGGCCAGCGACCCCAGGCAGATCACCATGACGATCGCCGACACCGCGTAGGCCAACCGGCGCCGGCCGATGAAGTTGTAGCTCGGGTTGCGGAGCAGCTGGATCATATCGAGATGGCCGCGACCTTCCGGCGGCCCATGTAGATCACGTCGAAGACGAGGCGGGTGAAGAAGTACGCGGTGAACAGGCTGGCGGCCAGGCCGACGAAGAGCGAGACGGCGAACCCCTTCACGGGGCCGGTGCCGAAGTTGTAGAGGATGGCCGCCGTGACCATGACGGTCAGGTGGGTGTCGATGATCGTCCGCAGCGCCCGGTGGAACCCGGCGTCGATGGCCGCCCGCGGCGTCTTGCCGACCCGCAGCTCCTCCCGGATGCGCTCGAAGATGAGGACGTTGGTGTCCACCGCCATGCCGATCGTGAGCGCGATGCCGGCGATGCCGGGCAGCGTGAGGGTGGCCCCGAACGCCGCCATGCAGGCCAGCAGGATGACGAGGTTGAGGACGAGCGCGACGTCGGCGATCAGCCCGGACAGCCGGTAGTAGATCAGCATGAAGAGGAGGACGGCGGCGGCCGAGGCGAGGATGGCGATCATGCCCTGGCGGATGGAATCGGCGCCCAGCGAGGGCCCGACCGTGCGTTCCTCCAGGATGGTCACCGGCGCCGGCAAGGCCCCCGCCCGCAGCACGATGGCGGTGTCGCGCGCCTCTTCGATCGTGTACTGGCCCGTGATGACGGCCTTGCCGCCGGGGATCCGCTCGTTGATGCGTGGCGCCAGCTGCAGGTTGCCGTCCAGGATGATGGCCAAGCGACGGCCGACGTTCGCCTCCGTGGTCTCGCCGAATATCCGACCGCCGGTGCTGCTGAACTCGATCGCCACCTGCCAGTTGCCCGGTGAGTTGGGATCGGCCTGCACCTCGGCCCGGGTGAGCTCGGCGCCGGTCAGCAGTGTGCGTTTCTGGACGACGTAGGGCTGCTTGCGCTCGGCCTTCGTCTCCTTGTCGACCACCCGCTGGTACAGGATCTCGGATGTCTCGGGCAGTCGGCCGGCCAGGGCCTGCTCGAGCGGCGTCTGCTCGTCGAGCAGCTTGAATTCGAGCAGCGCCGTCCGGCCGATCAGGGCCTTGGCGCGGTCGGGATCCTGGACGCCGGGCAGCTGGATGAGGATGCGGTCCCCGCCCTGCCGGGTGATGGTCGGCTCGGCCACCCCGAACTGGTCCACTCGGTTTCGAATCGTCTCCAGACCTTGGCGGACGGCGTCGTCGCGCAGCTGGGCCACCTGCCGCTCGCGCATGGCCAGCGTGAACCGCCCCGCCTTCTCGTCGCGCTGGGTCACCTCGAAGCTGCCGAACTCGGCGGCCACCGTGAGGGCGTCGTTCCAGTTGGCCGGGTTGGCCAGCTCCACGACGACGGCGCTCAGTGCCTCCCGGGCCCCGCGCTTGACGCCCACGCCCTTGCGCTCGAGGCCGCCCTTGAGGTCCTCGGCGGCCCGCTCGGTCTGGCTGGCCACGTACTTGTCGGCCTCGACGCCGAGCACGAGGTGGATGCCGCCCTGCAGGTCGAGGCCGAGGTTGATGCTCCGTCGCGGCGGGTACAGGTACCAGAGCGACAGCGCCACCACGACTGCCACCAGGCTGCTGCGGAGCCAGAGGCGCCTAGGCATCCTTGTCGCCGCCCGTGGCCGCCACGACTCGGCCGACGGCGGACCGGTCGAACTCCAGCTTCACCTGGTCGGCCACGCGCAGCGTCACGGTGTGCTCACCCAGCCCCACGACGGTCCCGTGCAGCCCGCTGGTGGTGACGACGCGATCGCCCTTCTTGATCGCCGTCAGCATGCGCTCGCGCTCGGCCTTCTGCCGCTGCTGGGGCCGCAGCACGATGAAGTAGAAGATCGCGAACATCGCGCCGAACAGGATGAGGGGCTGCACGAAGGCGGCCGGCCCGCCGGCGTTGCCCGGCGGCCCCGAGGCGGCGTGGGCGAGCTCGGCGGCGTACGCGAGATTCATCGACGGTCAGGCCTCCGGACGTTCGTCATCGGGCGAAACAACCACGGATGATACTGCATATCCCTGGGATCGCCTAGCATCGGCGGAGAATTACGCGCTTGCGCCCGGGCTGGAAGCGCCCGCGCCTGACCCACGACGCTGTCGATATCGTAGCGATCGAACATCCGCGGGTCCCGGTGGCCCGTGTTCGCCATCGCCACAGGCTTGCTGACCCCGGCCCGGATCTGGTCGCGCGACATCGAGCGGCGGAGATCGTGCGGGAGCTTCGGCCAGAGGTTCGTCCGGGCGAGCGCCTACGCGGTGATCGGCCGGGCTCACCGCTCGGGTCGCGTCTGCATGGCCAGACGATCCAGACTGCCCCCGTCGAGGCCAACCCGGTTCCAGCGGCAGATCCGGCGACCTGAGCACGCCCGCGTATCGATGCGTCGGATGACGTGCCGGGCTGAAGAGAGCGGGCGGAGCCGGTGTAACGCGACCGGCCCCGCCCGACAGCGGAACGCTAGCGGACGACGCGGAAGCCGGTCACGAACTGGTCCAGACCGTCGCGCTTGATGATGATTTGGCCAACGCCACGCGTGCCCACCCCGAAGATGTCGCGCGCGTGCAGGTGCCCGTTGCCGGCGGGATTGGTGCGAATCGTCCCGACGGTCACCTCCGTCGCGCCGTCAAACGGCACGAACACCACGTCATAGTCGACCTGCGGCACCGCGCCGAAGAGGTGCGTCTTCACGTCGCCTTTCTCGTCGATGATGGCGAACCCCTTGCCGAACAGGTCGGCGCCACAGGTGGCGAGCGTGGGGAGATTCGCTTCCGCGCACCGCACCATCCCCACGTGGAACTTGGCCGGCTCGCGGGCAGATCGCCGCGTGGACTGGAAGCCCGTGATGAACTCGATCTCGGTCGCGCCCTGCCGGCGGGCCAGCACGTGCCCGGCGCCGATGATACCGTCAGCGAAGAAGTCCGTGAGGAGCAGTGGCTGCGCCACCCCGTGGGCGTTGGTCGTCATCGTGCCGAGGAGCGTTTCGCTTGGGTTATCGAGCCCGACGAGCACGATGTCGTACGTTGCGACGTTGCCGTGGTTGCCATGGCCGGTCCCGGTCGCCAGCGTGACCAGGACGTTGCGTTCCTCGATCCGGACGGAGCCTCGACGCAGCAGGTCGATGCCGCAACCCGTGAGGGCCACCGGTAGATTCACCTGGCCGCACGGCACGAAGTGGCTCGCCAGCCCGCCGTCGGCGAGGGTGGTGAATCCCGAAACGTAATGGATCGCCCCGGCCCGCTTCAGCGCAATCGAGACCAGGCCGGCCTGATCGAGATCGATGATCGAGGCGCGGCTCATCTCGCCGTCGCCGCTCGCGTCCGTCGTCACCACGCCGAGCGCCAGCTCCACCGAGCCGTTGAACGAGCGCAGCACGACGTCGTAGTCCTGAGTCAGACCGGCCCCGTGGAGCTGCACCCGGATCCCGCCGCCTCGGGTCAGGGACACACGCCCGTCTCCGAGGGCATCGCCGGGCACGGCGCATCCGGTCAGCGCCGCCGGCACCGTCACGTCGGCGCAGCGTACCAGCGCCGCGCTGGCGTCGGCGCCCTTGGCGGCGGCGTCGCCCACCATGGCGCCGAACATCACCAGGCCGGCCAGTACGATCGTGATCGTTCTCATCGATTCCGTCCTCCTCGAGGTGCGTCTGCGACGTCCTGTGGCGCCCCTGGTGTTCAACTACCGCGCCACACCGGGACTCGTCTGGAAAAACGGAGCCTTCCGCCGAGCGGACCGGGCGAACCGCGGCGCTCAGCGTGATCAAGCGCGCGACTGACTGACACGAGGCGGCGCGATTCTGACCACCTTGCCGCGCGCACCCGCTGCGCGGCCCCGAGCTGCCCCGGTGCAGCCTCGATCTACGCCGCCCGGCGGCGACGCATTGACAGTCGTCGATATATACGAGACGATCCCTCCGTGACGAAGCGGACAGCCCGCGTGATCGTCGAGGTTCCGGACCGGACGCGCGGCGAGCGGTGCAGCCCCGGCCCGCGGCCACTCGTCGACCTTGACGCGCTGGAGCGCGCGAGCGCTGACTTCGAGCTCCTCGCCCACCCGGTGCGGCTCGCCATCCTCGCCATCCTCGTTCGGCGGGGCGGAGAGGTCTGCGTCTGCGACCTGGAGGGCGCCCTCCCGGTGAAGCAGCCGACGGTATCGCACCACCTGCGACTGCTGCGGGAGGCGGGCTGGATCGACACCGTGCGGAAGGGCGTGTGGGCCTACTACTTCGTGCGGCCTGACGTCGTGGCCCCGGTGCGCGATCGCGTACGCCGGGTCGTGGAGGGGCTCCGATGACGGAAGTCACAGCGCTCGCCCGGTTCGTGGCCGCCGAGGGGTGGTCGATCCTGCCCGCCTTCGCCGTGAGCATCGCGCTTGGCGCGCTGATTCGAGCCCTCCAGCTCGACGGGCTGGTCCGGCGCGTGGTGGGTGCGCGCATCGGCCTCGCCGTCGTCCTGGCGACGGCGGTCGGGGCGTTCAGCCCGCTGTGCGCGTGCACGGTCGTCCCGGTGATCAACGGCCTGCTCTACAGCGGCGTGCCGCTTGCCCCGGTGATGTCGTTCTGGATCGCGTCGCCCACCATGGATCCGGAGAAGTTCGCGCTGACCGTGTCGACGATGGGGTGGCCGCTCGCGGTCGCGCGCATGGTCGCCACACTGATCTTGAGCCTGGGCGCCGGGTACCTCACGATCGCGCTGACGCGGGGCGGCCTGCTCGGCGACGACGTGCTCCGGCGACGCCCGTCCGCCCCAGCGGCCAAGGGGCGGCTGGCGGTGATTGCCGGCGGCTCGAGCCCGGAGCCGGCGACGTCGTCGTGCTGTGCGCCGGCCGCGCCCGCCGCGACCTCGTGCTGCGCGGCGGCTGGGCCCGCGTCCGCGATGGCGGACTCGTCGCTCGTCCAGCGGCTCCGGGCTGTCCACTGGCCGACGACCGGGAGGCAGATGGCCGCGGAGAGCTGGCGGCTCGGGAAGTGGCTCCTACTCGCGTTTCTCCTGGAAGCGATCATTGTCCGCCACGTACCGCAGGCCGCCATCGTCGGCCTGCTCGGGGAGGGCAGCCGCTTCGCCGTCGTGCTGGCCGCGCTCGTCGGGATACCCCTCTACCTCAACAACGTCGCCGCCCTGCCGATCGTGTCGGGGCTGCTCACGCAGGGCATGCAGCCCGGCGCGGCGATCGCGTTCCTCATCGCGGGGCCGGTGACGACCGTCCCGGCTATGTCGGCGGTGTGGGGCGTCGTCACGCGGCGCGTGTTCGCCCTCTACCTCGGCGTCTCGCTGGTGGGGGCTGTCGTCCTCGGGTGGATCACGGACCTCGTGCTTGGCTGAGAGCCTACCGTGCACGGAAGACGCGCAGCGCCGACCCCAGGAGCACCGCGCCGAGGCCGCGCATAGTCGCCGCCCGGTTCGCCTAGCGGGCGGGAGGTCGGCCGACGCCGGCGCTCCGGCTACAGGGCGCCGGTCGCCAGGCCGAGCGCGACGAGGAGGAGCATCCCCGCCACGATGCGGCGGACGCCCCGCATCGTCACCGCGCTCAGGAACCGGTTCCCCAGGACGCTGCCCACGAACGCCGACAGCACAGCGCCGGCGAGCAGCCAGTAGTCGATGTGCGCGCTCTCGCGCGCAAGCGACCGCGCGTATACCCCGAGCCGCGAGACGTCGATCAGGCAGGCGACCACGACGCCCGTGGCGACGAACGCCTCCTTCGGGAGGTCGGCCCTGGAGAGGAACGCCGAGCGCAGCGCGCCCTGCATGCCCGAGAGACCGCCGAAGAAACCGCTCAGCGCACCCCCGAGCGGCAGGTACCGCGGCCCGAAGGAGACGTCGCAGGCGCGCGGCGCCAGTTCGGCGACGCCGAACGCGAGGAGCAGCAGCCCCACGACGAGTTTGACCGGCGTGAGGCGCACCGTCCGGCCGAGGAGCGGGTACTCGACGAGGGGCCCGATCCCTGAGAGCCAGAGCAGGAGCCACGCGCCCGCCAGCGAGGCGAGCAGCGCGGGCACCCCGAACCGGAGGACGATCGGGAGGTCGGCGTGGCGCGCCACCAGGGCGAGCTTGAAGAGGCCGTTGAGGAAGTGCACCACCGCGGTCAGCGCGACGGCGCGCTCAACCGGGAAGAACAGCGCGAAGGCAGGGAGCAGCAGGGTGCCGAGGCCGAAGCCCGAGAAGAACGTGAGCCCGGAGGCGACGAACGCCACCGCGAAGACGACCAGGTAGCTCATGGCTCATCCACCCCGGGCGGTCACCAACCCAGCCCAGCGCGCCGCCAGGACAGCCGCAACGGCCGTAACGGTCAGCCATACGGCGATGATGAGCGCTGCGCCCAGCCGACTGGTCGGCCGCTCCATCAACACGCTGGCGCGCTCCCGGTGCTCGGCCAGGACCCCGGCGGGGATCATCCTGACCGCCAACAGTACACCGAGCGGCAGCAGAACCAGCTCGTCGAGGGAGCCGAGCACGGGGATGAAGTCAGGGATCAGGTCGATCGGGCTCAACGCGTAGGCGACGAGGACAGCCGCGAACGCCTTGGCGTACCACGGCACACGACGATCTCGGCACGCCAAGTAGAGGACCATCACGTCGCGGCGGAGCTCCCGGGCGCGCCGCCGCCAGCCGGCGAGCACGCCTCACCGCACAGCGGCGAGCGTCGCCCGCCGGCTCGCAGCACCCGCTGTACCACGACCCGCTTCACCGCGCACGATATCTACCAGGGCCGCCCTGAGGATCCTCGTCCGCTCGGACCTCGCCGCCCGACCCCGGCTGCGCGAGGTCGAGCAGCATGACGTCAGACGAGAGACGCTCCGAGCTCAGGCGCACGCACCGTCGGCCGCGCCCATGCTGTCGTAGCCGAGGTGGGTGACCAGTCCCGGATCATGGCCACCGATCCGAAACCTGAGGTGAGCCGCTACACGTCGGAGAAGTTGTCGGTGGTGATCTCCTTGGTCCGCTCCTGATCCCAGATGTGGTAGCAGGCGAAGTGGAAGAAGACCGAGCGTCGGCGCCCGGCGGCGAAGACGGCCTCGTACTCGACGCCGTCGGTGAGCTGCGCACACGCCCCGCACCGGTTGGCCGCCTGCGCCGGGCCGCCCCATGTCGTCGCGGGGGCCTCGGCCGGCAGGAGGCCGAGCAGCAGGAGCAGGCGAACGCGCACGCGAAGACGCTTGAGCATGGCGCACTCCTTTCCGGCGAACGATCCCGCCCTGGAAGGTCTAACCCCGCGGGGCCACAACGTCAAGAAGTCCGAACCCGGCTGGGGCAGTGGAAGGGGGCGGGACGAAATAGCCCGAGCGCCCCGGCAAGGAACCGGCGGCGCTGAACTATTCGACGACACCAGCCACCACCAGGCGCTGAGGGCGCGGGCGAGGAGGGCGGTGAGGCTGTCGTGCCCGCCACGCGCTGCCATCCTCGAGATTTCAGGCAGGCGCGGTAGCAGTGCAGCGTGACCAGCATGCGGTCGTCATTCGGGATCGGGCGACCGGCCGCCGTGGTGCAGTCCAGTAGAACTGGCTGCATACCGGTCGAAAAAGCGCGCGCGGAATGGCTCGAACGCGCCCTCGGCGATCGCCACGCGCATCGCGCGCATGAGCCCCAGGAAGAAGTGCAGGTTGTGCAACGACAGCAGCCGGTACACGAGCAGCTCCTCGGCCATGAACAGGTGGCGAAGGTAGGCGCGCGAGAACCGGCGGCACCCGTAGCACGGACAGTCCTCCTGCAGCGGTGCCGGGTCGCGCGTCCAGCGCGCTTGCTTGAGTGTCAGGGGGCCGTCGGTCGTGAAGGCCTGACCGTTGCGCGCATTGCGCGTGGGCAGTACGCAGTCGAACATGTCCACGCCGCGGGCGACGGCCTCGACCAGGTCCTCGGGCTTGCCCACCCCCATGAGGTACCGCGGGCGGCCGGCCGGCAGCGCCGCCGCCGTCGCCTCCGTGAGCTCGCGCATCAGCGGCTTGGGCTCGCCGACCGCCATCCCCCCGATCGCGTAGCCGTCGAAGCCGAGCGCGACGGTCTCGGCCGCCGCCCGCGCGCGCAGGTCGTGGTACGAGCCCCCCTGCACGATCCCGAACAGCGCCGCCGCGCCGTCGGCGGCGCGGTGGGCGGCGAGCGAGCGCCGCGCCCACCGGAGCGTGAGGTCGAGCGAGCGTTCGGTGTCCGCCCGGGAGGCCGGGTAGGCCAGGCACTCGTCCAGAGGATGGATCACGTCGGCGCCGAGCGCGTGCTGGACCTCGATCGCCCGCTCGGGCGTCAGCCGATGCGGGCTGCCGTCGGCCGGCGCCCGGAACTCGACACCCTCCTCGGTGAGCTTGCGCAGCCTCGCGAGGCTGAACACCTGGAAGCCGCCCGAGTCGGTGAGGATCGGTCCGTCCCAGCCCATGAACCGGTGCAGGCCGCCCAGCTCGCGGATCAGCTCGGGGCCCGGCCGCACGAGCAGGTGGAACGTGTTGCCGAGGAGGATCTGGGCGCCGGCCTCGCGCACGTCATCGGGGCTGAGGCTCTTCACGCTGCCCCGCGTGCCCACCGGCATGAACGCCGGCGTGTCGACGATGCCGTGGCGCGTGGTGAGGCGTCCCCGGCGCGCCCCCCGGTCGGTCGCGAGCAGCTCGAAGGGGATCACAGGACCAGGGTGGCGTCACCGTAGCTGTAGAACCGGTAGCCGGCGGCGAGCGCGTGGCGGTAGGCGCGCAGGACCAGCTCGCGGCCGGCGAAGGCGGCGACGA
>DASTOJ010000079.1:0-16626 GCA_035762565.1 Candidatus Methylomirabilota bacterium
TGCGGTGGAGTCGAATCCGCGGCGGCGCGCTCGCCGAGCCCCGGAGCTCGAACGGCGACGACGGCTCGCCATGACGGCGCGCCCGCAGCCCCGCGCCCCACCCCCGGCGCCTCCACGTTCTACGAGACTCATTAGCGGTTCATCAGGAGAGGGGCACGATGGACACGAAGACTTTGATGGAGTGGTCGGCGAAGTATCACACGCCGAATTATGGGCGGACCCCGATCGTGCTGGTGCGCGGGGAGGGGACGCGGGTGTGGGATTCGGATGGGAAGGAGTACCTGGACTTCACGACCGGGATCGCGGTGACGTCGCTGGGGCACTGCCATCCGGTGATCACGGGGGCCATCCGAGAGGCGGCCGCCACCTTGCTGCACGTCTCCAACATCTTCCACACGGCGCCCCAGGTGCACCTGGCCAAGGTGCTGGTCGAGCACTCCTTCGCCGATCGCGTGTTCTTCTGCAACTCGGGGGCGGAGGCCAACGAGGCCGCCCTCAAGATCGCGCGCAAGTACGGCAAGGAGCGGCTGGCCACCGACCGCTACGAGGTCATCGCCACCCACAACTCGTTCCACGGCCGCACGCTGGCCACCGTCACCGCCACCGGCCAGCCCAAGTACCAGCACGGCTTCGAGCCCCTCATGCCGGGCTTCAAGCACGTGCCCTACAACGACCTGCGGGCGATGGAGCGGGCGATCGACAGCCATACCGCCGCCATCCTGGTCGAGCCGATCCAGGGCGAGGGCGGCGTCATCGTCCCCGACGACGACTACCTGCCGGGCCTGCGCAAGCTCTGCGACGAGTCGGGGGCGCTGCTGATCTTCGACGAGATCCAGACCGGCGTGGGCCGGACCGGGCGCCTGTGGGGCTATCAGCACTCCGGGGTCGAGCCCGACGTCATGACGCTGGCCAAGGCGCTCGCCAACGGCATCCCGATCGGCGCCATGCTGTGCCGGGAGTCGGTCGCCTCCGTCCTCACCGCCGGCTCTCACGGCTCCACCTTCGCGGGCTCGGCGTTCGTGACCTCGGTGGCGCTGGCCATGCTGACGACCGTCATCGGCGACAAGCTGCCCGAGCGCGCCGCCCAGCGGGGCCGCGAGCTGGTGGACGGCGTGCGCGCGCTGCAGCCGCGGCTGCCGGCGATCAAGGAGGTGCGCGGCAAGGGCCTGCTCATCGGCATCGAGCTGACGCGGCCGGCCGGCCCCGTGATGGACGCCTGCCGCGAGGCGGGGCTCCTCGTCCTCACCGCCGGCGAGAAGGTCGTGCGGCTGGCGCCGCCGCTGGTCGTGGAGGCGGCCGAGTGCCGGCGGGCGCTGGAGATCCTGGGCGACGCGCTCGGCCGGGCCGCCGCGTGAGGCACCTGCTCTCGGTCGCCGACCTCTCGCGCGAGCGCCTCGCGCAGCTGTTCGCCCTGACGGCCGACCTCAAGCAGCGCTGGAAGGCCGGGCGCCGGGCGGCGCCGCTGGCCGGCCGCTCGCTGGCGCTGATCTTCGAGAAGCAGTCGCTGCGCACGCGGGTCACCTTCGAGGTCGGCGTCGTGCAGCTGGGCGGCCGCGCCGTGTACCTGTCCGGCCACGAGATCGGCCTCGGCACCCGCGAGTCGGTGCCGGACGTGGCGCGCAACCTCTCGCGCTGGGTGGACGGCATCGCCGCCCGCGTCTACTCCCACGCCACCGTCGAGGGGCTGGCCCGACACGCCACGGTGCCCGTCATCAACGGCCTCAGCGACTTCGAGCATCCGTGCCAGGCGCTGGCCGACTACTTCACGCTGTGGGAGCGCGGCGTCGATCTCGCGTCCATGCGGCTGGCCTGGATCGGCGACGGCAACAACGTCTGCCACTCGGTGGTCCTGGCCGGCGCCCTCGTCGGCGCCTCGATGGTCGTGGCCTGCCCGCCCGGCTTCGAGCCGAACCCGGGCGTGGTGGCCACCGCCCGCAAGCTGGGGGGCCGGCTCGAGGTCACCCACGACCCCAAGGACGCCGCCACCGGCGCCGACGTGCTGTACACCGACGTCTGGGTGAGCATGGGGCAGGAGGCCGAGCGCGAGCAGCGGCGCGAGGCGTTCAGCCGCTACCAGCTCAACGACACCCTGGTCGGGTTCGCCAAGCCGGGGGCCGTCGTGATGCACTGCCTGCCGGCTCACCGGGGCGAGGAGATCACCGACCACGTGCTGGACGGCCCCCGCTCGATCGTGCTCGACCAGTCGGAGAACCGGCTGCACGCCCAGAAGGCCGTGATCTTCGAGCTGCTGGGAGGCTCCCTCGACGATGCCTGACGTCAGGAGTGGCAGTGCGAGCCGCACCCGCAGGGGAGGCGAGCCTGTGAACAAGGTCGTGCTCGCCTACTCGGGCGGGCTCGACACCTCGGTCATCCTGCGCTGGCTCATCGAGCAGTACCGGTGCGAGGTGGTGGCCTTCTGCGCCGATCTCGGGCAGGGGGAGGAGCTGATCACCGTCCGCGACAAGGCGCGGAAGACGGGCGCGAGCGCGGTCCACATCGCCGACCTCCGCGAACCGTTCGTGCGCGACTTCATCTTCCCGATGCTGCGCGGCGCCGCGGTCTACGAGGGCGCCTACCTGCTGGGGACCTCCATCGCCCGGCCGCTCATCGCGCGGGCCCAGGTCGAGGTCGCGCTGAGGGAGGGCGCCGACGCCGTCGCCCACGGCGCCACCGGCAAGGGCAACGATCAGGTCCGCTTCGAGCTGACCTACGCCGCGTTGGCGCCGCACCTGCGCGTCATCGCGCCCTGGCGCGAGTGGGGCCTCAATTCGCGCACGGCGCTGCTCGAGTTCGCCCGCGCGCACGACATCGCGGTTCCGGTCACCGCCGAGCGGCCGTACAGCATGGACCGCAATCTGTTCCACGTCTCGTACGAGGGGGGCGTCCTCGAGGACCCGTGGGCGGAGCCGCCCGACAAGATGTACCTGCTCACCCAGTCGCCCGAGGCCGCGCCCGACGTGCCGGTCCACGTCGAGATCGAGTTCGAGCACGGTGACCCGGTGGCCGTGGACGGCCGCAGGCTCCCGCCGGTGGCGCTGCTGGAGGCGCTCAACCGGCTGGGGGCCGAGCACGGGATCGGGCGGGTGGACCTGGTCGAGAACCGCTTCGTCGGCATGAAGTCGCGCGGCTGCTACGAGACGCCGGGCGGGACCATCCTGGTCGCCGCCCGCCGGGCGCTGGAATCGATCACGCTCGACCGCGAGGTGCTGCACCTGCGCGACGGGCTGGTGCCGCGCTACGCCGAGATGATCTACTACGGCTTCTGGTTCTCGCCGGAGCGGGAGGCGCTGCAGCGCTTCCTCGACGAGTGCGCGCAGGACGTGACCGGCACCGTCCGCCTCAAGCTCTACAAGGGCAACGTGCTGGTGGCCGGCCGCCGCTCGCCGCGCTCGCTCTACCGGACCGACTTCGCGACGTTCGAGGCCGACTCGGTCTATCGCCAGCGCGACGCCGAGGGATTCATCAACCTCAACGCGCTGCGACTGAAGATCCGTTCGCTCCGCGACCGCCGAAGCTGACGTGCGCGTCGACGTGGCCGTCACGCCGGGGTTGCTCGCCCCCGCCGGGCTCGCCGGCGCCACCGCGCTCGTCATCGACGTGCTGCGGGCCTCCACCAGCATCGTCACCGCGCTGACCCACGGCTGCCGGGAGGTGGTGCCGGTGGCGGAGGTCGACGACGCCCGCCGGTGCGCCGCCGGTCTGCCCGGCGCGCTCCTGGCCGGCGAGCGCGGCGGCGATCCCCCGGCGGGCTTCGACCTCGGCAACTCGCCGCTGGAGTTCACGCGCGAGCGGGTGGCGGGCCGGACGATCGTATTCACGACCAGCAACGGCACCCGGGCCCTGCTGGCGGCGCGGGCGGCGACGGCGGTCGGGGTGGCGGCGTTCGCCAACCTGACCGCCGCCGCCGACTGGGCGCTCGGCCAGGGGCGGGACGTCGTCATCGTGTGCGCCGGCGAGCTGGGCGGGCGCGCGGTCGAAGACGAGGTGTGTGCGGGGCTCCTCGTCGGCCGCCTGCTCGACGCCGAGGCGCGCGCGGTCGCGAGCCCGGCCGCCGCCGCGGCCGCCGCCGCCGCCGAACGCTACGCCGGGGACCTCGCCCCGCTCGCCGAGGACGCGCCCCACGCCCGCCGCCTGACCGCCGTCGGGCGGGGCGGGGACGTCGCGGCCTGCCTGAGGCGCGACGCGTTCGCGCTGGTGCCGCTGTATCGGGGCGACATTGACAAGGTCGTTTCCCCCTACCGATAATGGCGCGTCCCATGCGCGACGACGGTGGAGGCACCCGGTGAACCTGCCGATCGGGCTGACGATGACGCGGATCGTCGCGGCGCCGCTGCTGATCCTCTTCCTGATCTCGTCGTCGCGGGTGCACGCTCTCATCGCCGCCGCCATCTTCGTCGCCGCCTCGGTCACCGACTGGCTCGACGGCGTCGTGGCCCGCCGGCGCAACCAGGTCACGACGCTGGGGACGCTGCTCGACCCGATCGCCGACAAGCTCCTGGTGGCGGCCGCGCTGGTGTCGCTGCTCACGATCGACCGGGTGGCCGCGTGGATCGTCGTGGTCATCATCGGTCGCGAGCTGGCGGTAACCGGCCTGCGGGCGGTGGCGGCCGGCGTCGGCGTCATCGTCCCCGCCTCGCGCCTGGCCAAGTGGAAGACCGTGAGCCAGTTCGTGGCGGTCACCATGCTCATCCTCGAGAAGGGGCTCGTGTCGCCGACCTTCCACGTGGCCGCCACCGGCGCGCTGTGGGTGGCGCTCGCGCTGACCGTGGTCTCCGCCGTGGACTACTTCTACCGGTTCTTCCGCAAGGCGGACTATCGCGCCATCGTCCCCGAAGAAGACCGCTGGTCGTGAGCCTCGCCGCCGTCCTCGTGGCCTACCTGGTCGGGGCCGTCCCGATCGGGTGGCTGGTGGCGCGGGCGGCGGGTGTCAGGGACATCCGTCGCCAGGGCAGCGGCAACATCGGCGCCACCAACGTGCTCCGGACGGCGGGCCGGCTGCCGGCGATCGCCACGCTGCTGGGCGACCCGCTCAAGGGCTACGTCGCGGTCGGGCTGGGCGCGGCCCTCGGCGGTGGCGACCCGACCCTGACGGCCGCGTCCACGGTGGCGGCCGTCGCGGGCAACTGCTGGTCGGTCTTCCTGGGCTTCCGCGGGGGCAAGGGCGTGGCCACCGGCCTCGGGGCGCTGCTGCGCAGCGTCCCGCTGGCGACGCTGGCCGCGCTGCCGGTGTTCGTGGCCGTGGTCGCCACCACGCGCTTCGTCTCGCTGGGCTCGCTGCTCGCGGCGCTCTGCGTCCCCCTCGGCGCCTGGGCGCTGGGGTACCCCGGGCCTCCGGTGGCGGCCGCGCTGGCGGTCGCGGTGATCGTGGTGGGCCGGCACCACGAGAACATCGCCCGCCTCCTGGCCGGCACCGAATCGCGCCTCGGCCAGGGCCGTGCCGCATGACGAGTCGGGTGCGCAGGCTTGCCCGGGGCCGGCGACGATCCAGACCGGGTCGCTCGCCCCGCGGGGCAGCCTGGCAGGACTCGCTACAATAGTCACGATCGTCGGGGCCGGCAGCTGGGGGACGGCGCTGGCCGTGCATCTGGCCCGTGCGGGCACTCGGGTGAGACTGTGGGCCCGCAGCACCGAGCTCGTGGAGGCGGCCCGGGCCCGGCGCCGGAACCCGTGGTACGTGTCCGACGTCGACCTGCCGCCCGGCGTCGAGGTGACGGCGGACCCGGCCGCGGCGTTGGCCGCGACGACGCTGGTGATCGTCGCGGTACCCTCGGAGTTCTTCGCGGCGACGCTGGCGCGGCTGGGGCCGGTGACGGCGCCGGTCGTCTCCGCGACCAAGGGATTCGAGCCCGCGCGCCACCGGCGCATGAGCGAGCTCGTGGCCGAGCGGTGGCCCGGCGCCGGAGTGGCGGTGCTGTCGGGGCCGACGTTCGCGCGCGAGGTCGCGCTCGCGCAGCCGACGGCTGCCGTGATCGCCTCGCGCGACGACGCGCTGGCCGCCGAGCTGCAAGCGCGACTGGGCTCGCGGGAGTTCCGGTTGTACACCAACCGCGACGTCGTCGGCGTCGAGGTGGGCGGCGCGCTGAAGAACGTGATCGCGCTGGCGACCGGGCTGGCCGACGGGCTGGGGCTCGGCGAGAACGCGCGGGCGGCGCTGGTCACGCGCGGCCTGGCCGAGATCACGCGGCTGGCCGTCGCCCTCGGCGGGGAGCCGGCTACCCTGGCCGGCCTGGCCGGGCTCGGCGACCTCGTCCTGACCGCGACCGGCGCGCTGTCGCGCAACCGGGCGCTCGGGATGGCTCTGGCCCGGGGCGAGTCGCGGGGGGACGCCCAGCGCGCCACCCGCATGGTGGCCGAGGGCGTCCCCACGGTGACCGCGGCGCTGGCGCTCGCGCAGCGTCACGGCGTGGCGCTGCCGATCGCGGCCGAGGTGGGCGCGGTGCTGTTCGGGGCCAAGTCGCCGGCGGACGCGCTGGCCTCGCTGCTGGGGCGGGCAGCGACGCGGGAGGATGCGCGGGTGGGAGAGCGCAATGCCTGAGCTTCGCAAGGATCCGGTCGTCGGCCGCTGGGTGATCATCTCGACCGAGCGCGCGCGGCGACCGTCCGACTTCCCCGTCCAGCCCGTCGTCGCCCGCGGCGCCAGCTGCGTGTTCTGTCCCGGCAGCGAGGACAAGACCCCGCGCGAGATCCTGGCGGGCCGCCCGCCCGACACGGCGCCCAACACGCCCGGCTGGTCGTTCCGCGTCGTGCCCAACAAGTTCCCCGCGCTGCGCATCGAGGGCGAGCTGGAGCCCTCGGGCGAAGGGCTCTACGACCGGATGAACGGCGTCGGCGCCCACGAGGTCGTGATCGAGTCGCCCCAGCACGACGCCACCCTGTCCACGCTGCCGGCCGACACGGTGGCCGACGTGCTCCTGGCCTATCGCGACCGGGTGGTCGATCTCAAGAAGGACCCGCGCTTCGAGTACATCCTGGTCTTCAAGAACCACGGCGCTCCCGCCGGCGCCTCGCTCGAGCACCCCCACTCGCAGCTGATCGCCACCCCGATCATCCCGATCATGGTGCTGGAGGAGCTGAAGGGCGCGGCCGAATACTACGGGATGAAGGAGCGGTGTGTGTGGTGCGACGTCGTGCGGCAGGAGCGCCGCGACCGGCGGCGCGTGATCATGGAAGCCAACGGCTTCGTGGCGCTGGCGCCGTTCGCGCCGCGCTTTCCCTTCGAGACGTGGATCCTGCCAGCCCGCCACCGCTCGGCGTTCGAGGAGACCGGCGTGGAGGAGCTGCGGGGGCTGGCCGAGGTGCTCGGCGAGTTCCTGCGCCGGATGGACCGCGTGCTCCAGCGTCCGCCCTACAACTTCATGCTCCACACGGCGCCCCTGCGCGAGGGGCCGCTCGACCACTTCCACTGGCACCTCGAGATCATCCCCAAGCTCACCAACGTCGCGGGCTACGAGTGGGGCAGCGGCTTCTTCATCAATCCCACTCCGCCCGAGGATGCCGCCGCCGCGCTCCGGGCGGGCGGGGCGTGACGGCCCGGCCTCCGCGGCCCCGTGGTACAATTCGCGCGCTGGCGTGCGGGAATAGCTCAGTGGTAGAGCACGACCTTGCCAAGGTCGGGGTCGCGGGTTCGAATCCCGTTTCCCGCTCCAGCCCTCTCCGCCGATGCCCCGGCTGCTGATCATCGTGGAGCGCAACGCGCGCCGGTTCTTCGACTACGTCCGCGATGCGCTCGCCGGCGCCGACACCGAGATCGAGGTCATCGAAGATCGGCGGACCAGCGAGCGTCGCGCGGACAGCGAGCCGCCCCCGGCGGGGCGTCGCGGAGGCGATCGGCGGAAGGCCGACGTCGGCAAGGACCTCAAGCGCTTCGGCTGGGCCATCGTGAAGCGACGGGACGAGGACGGCCCGGACGAAGACAAGACGGCGTGACCCTCCGACCCGTCCAACCCTGGAAGGCCTCCCGTACCTGTGCGAGAATGCACGGGCTCGACTGGCGAGCGGCGCCGTAGCCAAGTGGTAAGGCAGCGGACTGCAAATCCGTTATTCGGCGGTTCGAATCCGCCCGGCGCCTCCAGTCGTGCGCGTTCCGCGAATCACGCGCGGCGAACGAGAGGATTGCGGGCGTGGCGTAATTGGCAACCGCGATGCGCTTAAAACGCATTGTCCGAAAGGACGTGCAGGTTCGAGTCCTGCCGCCCGCACCAACCTACACTTCGTGCACCATCCCGTCCTCGGCCATGAAGACCTCCACCCCCGGCGCGTGAGCGCGCGCCTCGGCGAGGAGGTCGGCGGGCGCTACCCATTCGGACGCGGGGAGGTGGAAGAGCGCCAGGGCGCGGACGCCGGCGGCCGCCGCCACGCGGCCGGCCTCGGCAGCGGTCGAGTGACCGACTCCGTGTAGCCGCCCGGCCCGGACGTGCAGGCCGCCGACCTCGTGGATGAGCAGGTCGGCACCCTGCGCGGCGTCCACCAGCGCGTCACACGGGCGGGTGTCGCCGCTGTAGACGATGCGGACGCCGTCCGACTTGACGACGCAGCCGGCGGCTTCGCCTCCAGGCGGCAGGTGATCGACTGCAACCAGCGTGAGGCTCACGCCGCCGTCGAGGGCGGCGGCGACGCCCGCGCGAGGGGTGACCCAGGCCAACCGCTCGCCGATGCGCCGCTGGCCTGCGCCGTCGGCGGCCGCCAGCGTCGCGCGGATCGCCTCGGCGCTCCCCGGCAACGCATAGAGGTTGACCGGCGAGGGTTCGACGCCCGCCCGGAACGCCCGGTAGCTCAGCGTGAGCAGCAGCGGCTCCAGCCCGCCGACGTGATCGAGATGGCGATGACTGAGGAACACGTGGCCGACGCTGGCCGGAGCGACCTCGGCCGCCAGCAGGCGGCGCACGAGGCCGAGGCCGCCGCCGGTGTCGAGCAGCAGGCGCATGTCGCCGCACTCGACGAGGACGGCGGCCTGGTATCGCTCGGGGTTGAGGGCGTCGCCGGTGCCGAGGAACACGACGCGCGGGCGCGGCATCGCGGCAGAGCATAGCACCGCCCCCAAGCCCGCGTGATATCCTCACTCTTCGATGAGCTCGCCCGGCGCCATCGCGTTCCAGGTCGGCCCGGTCGTGATCCGCTGGTACGGCATCCTCATGGCGCTGTCGATCGTCGTGGCGCTGTGGCTGGCGCACCGGCAGGCCAAGCGCGAGGGGCTGCCCGCCGACGACATCATCAGCGCGGGCCAGTGGGCGATCCTGGCCGGCCTGCTCGGCGCGCGCCTCTACGAGGTCGCCTTCAACTGGGATTACTACGGCCAGTATCCGCGGAAGATCTTCGCGGTCTGGGAGGGCGGGCTGGCGATCCACGGCGGGCTGATCCTGGGCCCGCTCGTCGGAGCCTGGCTGGGCTGGAAGTGGGGACTGCCGGTCCTGCGCAGCCTCGACATCACCGCGCCGGCATTCGCGATCGGCCAGGCAATCGGGCGGTGGGGCAACTTCTTCAACGAGGAGGCGTTCGGGCGCCCGACCGATCTGCCGTGGAAGCTGTACATCTCGCCGTCGCACCGCCCGCTCGGCTATCAGCCGTACGAGTACTTCCACCCGACGTTCCTCTACGAATCGCTCTGGGACCTGGGCGTGTTCCTGGCGCTCGTGCTGTGGTTGCGGCCGCGCCTGCGCGAACACCCGGGCGCCCTGTTCTTCGTCTACATCGGCCTGTACTCGATCGGCCGCTTCGCGATCGAGGCGATCCGGCTCGACAGCTTCTGGCTCGGCCCGTTCCGGGTGGCCCAGCTGGCCAGCCTGCTCGGGGCGCTGGTGGCCGTCGTCGGCCTCGTCTGGACCCGCCGCCGCGCCGCGACCGCCGCTCAGGCGGCCTGAGCCCGGCGTCGTCGCCACCGCGCCTCGAACGCGACAACCCCCAGGCGTGGCTACAATGACTCCGTGAAGATCGAGCGCGTCGGCCCTTATCTCTGGCGCATTCCACCCGACGCCCGCCCCGGGATGCGCGTGCCCGGGCTCGTCGTCGCCGACGAGGTGCTGATGGCGGCGATCCGCACCGACGCCTCGCTGGAGCAGGTCGCCAACGGCGCCACGCTGCCGGGCATCGTGAAGGCCTCGCTGGCGATGCCGGACATCCACCAGGGCTACGGCTTGCCCGTCGGCGGCGTCGTGGCCACGGACGCGGAGCGCGGGGTGGTGAGCCCCGGCGCCATCGGGTTCGACATCAACTGCGGCGTGCGCCTGCTGCGCACGGGACTGGAGGCCGCCGACGTCGCCCCGCGCCTGCGCGAGCTGGTCGACGCGCTCTACGCGACGATCCCGACGGGCGTCGGCGCCCGCTCGACCGTCTCGCTCAGCGCCCGGGACCTGACGGCGGTGATGGAGGGCGGCGCCGCGTGGGCGGCCGCGCACGGGCACGGCGGGCACGACGACCTCGACCGCCTCGAGTCGGGCGGGCGGCTGGAGGGCGCGCGGCCCGACTGCGTGTCGCCGCACGCGCGCGAGCGGGGGCTGCGCCAGCTCGGCTCGCTCGGCTCCGGCAACCACTTCCTCGAGCTGCAGGTCGTCGAGCACGTGTACGACGCCGCGGCCGCGGCCCAGTTCGGCGTGAGGGCCGGACAGCTCACCGTGATGATCCACACGGGCTCGCGCGGCCTCGGCCACCAGGTCTGCACCGACTACCTGAAGGTGACGGGCGCGGCGCTCCGGCGCCACGGGATCAGCGTGCCCGACCGCCAGCTCGCCTGCGCGCCGGTCGGCTCCGAGGAGGCGGCCGACTACCTGGGCGCCATGCGCGCGGCCGCCAACTTTGCCTTCGCCAATCGCCAGGTGCTCGCCGGCGCCGCGGGGGACGTGCTCCTGCGCGTGCTCGGACTGGCGCCGCGCGACCTCGCGCTGGCCGTCGTGTACGACGTCGCCCACAACATCGCCAAGGAGGAGGAGCACGAGGTCGACGGCCGCCGCCGGCGGCTGCTCGTGCACCGCAAGGGGGCGACCCGCGCGTTCCCGGGCCAGCCGGTCATCGTCCCCGGCGACATGGGTCGCTACTCCTATCTCCTGATGGGCACCGAGGCCGCGATGCGGGAAACGTTCGGCTCCACGTGCCACGGCGCGGGCCGCAGGCTCAGCCGCACGGCCGCGGTGAAGGCCGCCCGCGGGCGACGGATCGCGCAGGAGCTGGAGGCGCGCGGCGTCGTGGCGCGGGCCACCGGACGCGACGCGCTGGCCGAGGAGATGCCGGAGGCGTACAAGGACGTCCGCGAGGTCGTGGACGTCGTGCACCGCTTCGGGATCTCCACGCGGGTCGCGCGCCTCAAGCCGCTCGGGGTCATCAAGGGCTGAGCGGCGCCCATGGTGGTAGACTGACCCGGATGTCCTGGACTCTCAAGAGGAAGGCTCACGCGCTCCTCGATGCCGAAGAGGGCGCGATAAGCAAGGACTGGGGTGGTCGGATCGCGGTGGCGCTCGTCTATCCCAACTCCTACGCGGTGGGCATGTCCAACCTGGGCTTCCAGACGATCTACCAGCACCTGAACGCCCTACCCGACGTGGTCTGCGAGCGCGTGTTCCTGCCGGACCCGGCCGACCTCGCCGAGATGCAGCGCACGCGCACCGCCCCGTTCTCGCTGGAGTCGCAGCGCCCGCTGACGGACTTCCACATGCTCGGGTTCTCGGTGACCTACGAGGGCGACTACATCAACGTCCTCCGCCTGCTGGATCTCGCGGCCATCCCGCTCCGGTCCTCGGAACGCCGCTCGCACGATCCCCTGGTGCTCATGGGCGGCGTGTGCGCGTTCTCCAATCCGGAGCCGCTGGCCCCGTTCATGGACTTCGTCGTGGTGGGCGAGGGCGAGGAGCTGGTCGGCGAGCTGATCGCGGCCTACCGCGAGCGCTACCGGGACCGCGCGAGCTTCCTCGATCTCCTGGCGTCCCTGCCGGGCGTGTACGTTCCCGAGCGCTACGACGTCCGCTACGCGGGGGGCGTGGTGAGCGACGTCAGCCCGCGCGGCGGCGCGCCGGCCGTCGTGGTCAAGCGGCGGCTGGGCGACGTCAACGCGTTCCGCACGATCGCGGCCGTCAAGACGCCCAACGCCGAGTACGGCCACATGGCGCTGCTCGAGGTCGGCAAGGGCTGCGGCCGCGGCTGCCGCTTCTGCCTCGAGGGCCAGGTCTACCGGCCCGTGCGACACCGGAGCGTGGACGCGCTGCGGGAGACCGTCGAGCAGCTGGCCCGCGAGGGCGAGAAGCGCATCGGGCTGGTGGGCGCCTGCGTGTCGGATTATCCCTGGATCGGCGACCTGCTGAAGATCGTCGAGGCCAACGGCATGGAGCTGTCGATCTCGTCGCTGCGCGCCGACAGCCTCACCGAGGATCTGGCGGCCTCGCTGGCGCGCGGCGGCCATCGCACGCTGACGATCGCGCCGGAGGCGGGCACCGAGCGGCTGCGCCGGGCGATCCGCAAGGCGATCACCGACGAGCAGATCCTCGGCGCCTGCGATCTCGTGCGCGCCCAGGGCATCCCCAACCTCAAGACGTACTTCATGATCGGGCAGCCGACCGAGACGGACGAGGACGTCGAGGCCATCGCCGACCTCGCCCGGCGCATGCTGGAGCGGCTGCGGCTGCCCGACCGCGCGGGCCATCCCTTCGGCCGGCTCACGCTGTCCATCTCCTCGTTCGTGCCCAAGCCGTGGACGCCGTTCCAGTGGGCGCCGTTCGCGGGCGCCGGGGCGCTGGCCGACAAGCTCGCGACGATCAAGCGCGGCGTGGGCGCGCTCTCCAACGTCCGCGTGCTGCACGAGAACCCGCGCGAGGCCGCCCTGCAGGCGCTGCTGGCGCGGGGCGACCGGCGGGTCGGCGACTTCCTCGAGCGGGCCGCGCGCCTGGGCGGCGACTGGCGGAGGGCGCTCCGGGAGTGGGACGGCGACCTCGACGGCGAGACCACCCGCAACCGGGCCCTCGACGAGCGGCTGCCGTGGGACCACTTCGACGTCGGCGTGAAGAAGGCCGGCCTCGTCCGCGAGTGGGAGCGGGCGCTGGCGGCCGATGCGGTGCCGGCGGGGGTGGCGTGATGACGCCGGTCGCCGACGTTCACGGCCGCCTCCTTCGCAACCTCCGGGTCTCGGTCACCGACCGCTGCAATCTGCGCTGCGGCTACTGCATGCCGGAGGAGGAGTACGTCTGGCTGCCGCGCGAGGAGATCCTGAACTTCGGCGAGATCGGCGCGCTGGCCGACGTCTTCCTCGACCTCGGCGTGGACAAGGTGCGCCTGACGGGCGGCGAGCCGCTGCTGCGGCGCGACCTGCCCCGGCTCGTGGGGATGCTGGCCGCCCGCCCGCGCATCCGCGACCTCGCGCTGACGACCAACGGCGTCCTGCTGGCCGAGCACGCGCCGGCGTTGAAGACGGCCGGCTTGCACCGGGTGACGGTCAGCCTGGACACCCTCGACCCCCAGCGCTTCGCGCGCCTCACGCGGCGCACCACCCACGCCCAGGTGCTGGAGGGGATCGCATCGCTGGCGCCGGCCGGCTTCACCGGGACCAAGCTCGACACCGTCGTCATCCGCGACGTCAACGACGACGAGCTGGCCGACCTGATCGAGTTCGCCCGCCGGGCGCCGGCCGAGGTGCGCTTCATCGAGTACATGGACGTGGGCGGCGCCACCCGCTGGTCCATGGACCAGGTGGTCAGCCGCGCGGAGATGCTCGAGCGCCTCGGACGACGCTACGGCCGCATCGAGCCGATCGTCGAGACGTCCACGGCGCCGGCCGACCGGTTCCGGCTGCCCGACGGCACGACGTTCGGCATCATCTCGTCGACGACGGCACCGTTCTGCGCCGACTGCGACCGCAGCCGGCTCACCGCCGACGGCCTCTGGTATCTGTGCCTGTACGCGACACGCGGCATCGATCTGCGCGGGCCGTTCCGCGGCGGCGCCGGGCCGGAGGAGCTGAGGGCGCTCATCACCGGCGCCTGGCGGGCCCGCACCGACCGCGGCGCCGAGGCCCGCCTGGCGGTGGCCCACCGTGCGCCGCTGGTGCAGATCGGCGGACTCAAGCGCGATCCGCACCTCGAGATGCACACCCGGGGAGGCTAGCGTGAGCACCGGCGACGAGGTCAGGGTCGAGGTCCGCGAGCGCGGCGCCAACCAGCAGCTCGCCGACCGCCGGCTCTTCGTGCAGCTGCAGGCCTTCGGCGGCTGCGCCGACGCCAAGCCGCTGGTGCGCGCGCTGGAGGCCGCCCGGCTGGAGACGGTCCTCTACCAGGACGTCAACGACCCCCGCGGCGTCGCCGTGCTCGGCATGAGCGAGGACCCCACGTTCTTCGTCGGCCCGTTCCGCGAGCTGCTCAACGCCGGCCCCTTCGGCGATCTCATGCTCAAGCCCGAGCTGTCCATGCTCGGGCGCACGTACGCCTCGGGGTTCGAGGCCGACCTCGACGAGTGGCTGCTGCGGCGGCCGCGGCGCACGGCGCTGAATCCGGCGTGGCCGTGGGGGATCTGGTACCCGCTGCGACGCACCGGCGCCTTTGGCCGGCTGTCGCCCCAGGAGCAGGGGACGATCATCCGCGAGCACAGCGTGCTCGGCCGCGCCTACGGCGACGCCGACCTCGCCCACGACGTGCGGCTGGCCTGTCACGGCCTCGACGTCCACGACAACGACTTCGTGATCGGCCTCGTGGGCCGCGAGCTCCATCCGCTCTCGCACCTGGTGCAGGCCATGCGCAAGACCGTGCAGACCTCGCAGTACATCCAGACGCTCGGGCCGTTCTTCATCGGCCACGCACTCTGGCAAAGCCCGCTGCGGTAACCGTCGCCCGCAGTACCGGAGGACTTCGATGGCCAAGCGGAAGCCGGCCACGCTCACCAAGACGCTCGCCGACTTCGTCACCTGGGAGCGCGTGTGCCGCGTGGCGACCGCCGGCGCCGCCGGCGTGCCGCATCTCGTTCCCGTCTGCCACGTGCTCGCCGGCGGCAAGCTCTACTTCGCCTCGGGCGACGACGGGCGCAAGGTGAAGAATCTGCGCGAGAACCCGCACGTGACCGTGACCATCGACGCCTACTCCGATCACTGGGACTCGCTCAAGGGCGTGATGATCCAGGGGCGCGCCCGGCTCATCGAGCGGGGACCGCGCTTCCGCCGCGTGCGCGAGCTGCTCTACCGCAAGTACCCGCAGTACCCGCGGGAGGCGGCCATCAGCCCGTCGGACTCCGTGGCCGTCGAGGTCACGCCGACGCGCGTCTTCTCCTGGGGGTTTTGATTACGGATTACATGGAGGGTCCCGAGAAGGCCCCCCAATCCCCCCAACCCTCGTCGCGACCCGGCGGAGCCGGGCCGCTCCTCGACCACCCGCGAGGGCCTCGAGACGGCCCCCTCCGCCAGCCTCCGCCCGGCGCTGCCCGATCGCGGCTGGCGTACCTGGACGGGCTGCGGGGGGCTGCGCTGATCCTGATGGTCGTCAACCACACGGCCCGGTGGTGGATGGAGGGGCCGATGAGCTGGACGCGGTACGGGCTCATCTACATCACGCTGACGCTGGCGGCCCCGACGTTCCTGTTCCTCGTCGGCTTCTGCCTGCCGCTGGCGCTGCGCAACGGATCGGCCGAGAGCCTGGGCGCGCTGGCGCGCCGGTTCGTGCCGCGCGGCGCGCGGATCGTGCTGGCGGGCCTGCTGCTGAACCTGCTCGTCTTTCCCGAGGAGCCTCTCTGGAGCGGCGGCGTGCTGCAGACGATCGGCGTGGCGATCATCGCGATGGTGCCGGCCCTGTGGCTCCTGCGCTGGCGGGCCTCGCAGTGGGCGCTGCTGCTGGTGGCCGCCGGCGGCTACGTTGCCTTCGTCCTGTCGTTCCCGGCGCTCACGCGGCTCGTGGCCGCCCACGACCTGGTGGGCCTCCTGCTGTTCTACGATTTCCCCCCGTGGCCGTGGCTGAGCCTGGTGCTGATCGGCCTCGTGCTCGGCTGGACGTGGCTGGCGGCGCACCGCGCGAGCCCCGAGGCGGGGCGGCGGTTCATGGTGGTGCTGGCCGTGATGGGTGCGGTCCTGGTCGTGGCGTTCTTCCTCTACGACTGGTGGGCGGCCGCGCCGATGCGATTCGGCATGCGGCGCGACTTCATCCTCAACCGTCACTGGACACCCCGGCCCGCCGCCCTGCTCTGGGTGTTCGGCATGCTGCTGCTCATGCTGGCAGGCGCGTACTGGGTGATGGAGCGGCGGGGCCGGCGGCTCGCGTGGCTGGTGATCCTCGGCCAGACCGCGCTCTTCCTCTACTTCTTCCACCAGATCCTCGCCTATCCGCTGGTCCGGAACTGGCTCGGCTGGCGCTTCAACGCGTGGCCGTGGTTCTGGCTTGCCAACGCCGTGTTCGTCGTGATCCTGCTCGGCGTCGGCTGGGCGTGGCGGGAGGTCAAGAACCGGGTGGCGAGCGCGCGCCGGCCGGCGCCGGCGCCGCCCGCCGGAGCCACGCTGTGACCGCGGGGACGAGCGTCGCCAGCACGCGCCGGTTGAGCACCAGGCCCCGGTGCGACGCGCCGTCGACGACCAGCGTCGGGGTCTCCACCGGCAGGCTCGCATACGTCGCGGGTGGGAACGTCTGGTCGGCCGTGCTGGCGACCACCCGGGCGGGGCAGGGCAGCCCTGTGATCACGACG
>DASTOJ010000080.1:0-7075 GCA_035762565.1 Candidatus Methylomirabilota bacterium
CGGGGAGGTCTCCCCGTTCCGTTGGCTTCGATGGTGCAACGTCTCCAACAACGCGGAACGGGGAGACCTCCACGGCCCCGCCCGCGCCCGCCCCGCCGCCGGGGCGACGCGCGTTACGCTATCGCCACGCCGGTACGCACCTGACAGGCCACCCAGTGCCCCGGCGAGATCTCCTTCAGCACCTGCTCGTTCTGCGAGCACGATGGCACCCGCAGACCGCAGCGGGTGTGGAAGCGGCAGCCCGAGGGTGGGTTGATGGGACTGGGCACGTCGCCCTCGAGGATGATCCGCTTGCGCTTGAGCGTGGGGTCGGGGATCGGGACCGCCGAGAGCAGCGCCTCGGTGTAGGGGTGCTTCGGGTTGGTGTACAGCTCCTTGGCCGGCGCGATCTCGACGATCTTGCCGAGGTACATCACCGCCACCCGGGTCGAGATGTGCTCGACGACCGAGAGGTCGTGGGCGATGAACAGGTAGGTCAGGCCGAACTGCGCCTGCAGCTCCTCGAGCAGGTTGATGATCTGGGCCTGGATCGACACGTCGAGGGCCGAGACCGGCTCGTCGGCCACGATGAGCTTGGGGCTCACCGCCAGCGCCCGCGCGATGCCGATGCGCTGCCGCTGGCCGCCCGAGAACTCGTGCGGATACCGGCGCAGGTGGTCGGCCGAGAGCCCGGTGGTCTCCAGGAGCTGCACCACCCGCTCCTCGCGCTCGCGCCGGGACTTGGCCAGCTTGTGGATCACCAGCGCCTCGCCGATGATCGAGCCGACCGTCATCCGCGGATTGAGCGAGGCGTACGGGTCCTGGAAGATGATCTGCATCTCCTTGCGCAGGCCCCGCAACGAGCGCTTGTCGAGCGTCGTCACGTTCTTGCCCTGGAACCACACCTCGCCCGAGGTCGGCTCGATCAGGCGCAAGATCGTGCGCCCGGTGGTCGACTTGCCGCAGCCCGACTCGCCGACGAGGCCGAGCGTCTCGCCCGGCAGGATGTCGAACGACACGTCGTCCACGGCGTGGACCCGGGCGACCTCGCGCGAGAGCAGCCCGCCGCGGATCGGGAAGTATTTCTTGAGGCTCTTGACGCGCAGGAGTGGCTCAGCCATGGGCGGCCTCCTCAGTACAGGAAGCAGGCCACCTTGTGGCCCGGCCTGATTTCTTTCAACGGCGGCGTGTTCTCGAAATGCATCGGCTTGGCCAGCGCGCAGCGGGGCGCGAAGCGGCACCCCGGCTTCTCGGCGCCGCGCAGCGTGGGGACGGTGCCCCCGATCGGCTCCAGCTTCTGCCGCTTGGTGGCGGCGAGGTCGATGCGCGGGATCGAGCGCAGCAGCCCCTGCGTGTAGGGGTGCAGCGGCTCCTTGAACAGCTCGCCCACCGGCGCCTCCTCGACGATCTGGGCGCCGTACATGACGGCGACGCGCTGGGCGGTCTCGGCGATGACTCCCATGTCGTGGGTGATCAGCATGATGGCCATGTTGAGCTTGGCCTTCAGCTCGTTGAGCAGCTCGAGGATCTGCGCCTGGATCGTCACGTCGAGCGCGGTGGTGGGCTCGTCGGCGATCAGGAGGTTCGGGTTGCAGGACAGCGCCATGGCGATCATGATCCGCTGCCGCATGCCACCCGAGAGCTGGTGCGGGTACTCTTTCACCCGGCGCTCGGCGTTCGGGATGTGGACCAGCTTCAGCATCTCGACCGTCTTGTCCATGGCATCGCGTCGCCCGAGCCCCTCGTGCAGGCGGATCGCCTCGGCGATCTGCTCGCCACACGTGAACACGGGGTTGAGCGAGGTCATCGGCTCCTGGAAGATCATCGAGATCTCTTTGCCGCGGATCTTGCGCATCTGGGCGGCGGAGAGATCCAGGAGGTTCTTACCGTTGTACGTGATCTGGCCCTGGACGATGCGGCCCGGCGGCTGCGGGATCAGCCGCATGATGCTCAGCGCCGTCACGCTCTTGCCACAGCCGGACTCGCCGACCACCCCGAGCGTCTCGCCCTTGTTGATGTAGAGGTCGATACCGTCGACGGCGCGCACAATACCCTCGTCGGTGAAGAAGTGCGTCTTCAGCCCCTTGATGTCCAGGAGACGCTCGGCCATGGAACCTCCTCTTGAACGACCGGCCGCGCCTGACCTACCAGCGCGCGGTCAACTCCCGAAACGCGTCGATCGCCCTGCGGGTGTCCTCGGCGTCCACGTCCTTGTGGGTGACGCAGCGGATCGCCGCCGGCCCCATGGCATGGATCTTCACCTTGCGCGCCGCGCAGCCCTTCACGAGCTCCTCGGTGGCGGCGGCGGACCGGGTCCGGTCCCCGCGGTCCACCCGGATGATGACGATGTTGGTCTGCACGCTCGCGAGATCGACGGCCAGCCCCGGCAGCGCGGCCACCGCCTCCGCCAGCGCGCGGGCGTTGGCATGGTCCTCGGCCAGGCGGTCGACCATGCGGTCGAGCGCGACGAGGCCCGCCGCGGCCAGGATGCCGGCCTGGCGCATCCCCCCGCCGACCAGCTTGCGGACGCGCCGGGCCCGCTCGATGAACGCCGCCGATCCGCACACGACCGAGCCGACCGGCGCCCCCAGCCCCTTGGACAGGCAGAAGGTGACCGAGTCGACCGGCCGGGTGAGCTCGTGGGCGTCGCGCCCGAGGGCGACCGCCGCGTTGAACAGACGGGCGCCGTCCATGTGGACCGGCACGCCGGCGCCGCGGGCGACCGCGGCCACCGCGCCGATCTCCTCGGGCGTGCAGCACGTGCCCCCGTGCCGGTTGTGGGTGTTCTCCAGGCAGACCAGGCCGGTGGGTGGGATGTGGATGTTGGCCGGCCGCAGCGCCTCCTGCACCTGGTCGGGTGTGAGGAACCCACGCTGAGTCTTGACGGGATGCATCTGCACGCTGCCCACGACGGTGCCGCCGGCGACCTCGTAGTTGTAGATGTGCGAGTCGAGGTCGAGCACGACCTCCTGGCCGGGCTGCGTGTGGGCCACCACCGAGACGAGGTTGCCCATGGTGCCGGAGGCCACGAACAGACCGGCGTCCTTGCCCAGGCGGGCGGCGGCCTCCGCCTCCAGGCGCCGGACCGTCGGATCCTCGCCCCACACGTCGTCGCCGACCTCGGCGCGCGCCATGGCCTCGCGCATCTCGGCCGTCGGCAGCGTCAGCGTGTCGGAGCGAAGGTCGACGATGTCGTGCACGGTCTCTCTCCTAGCGCTGCGCCCGCAGGCGCTGCACGGCGCGCTTGCCCCACTCGGTGAACGCGTAGTCGTTCGCGAGCTGCCGCAGCAGCTCCACGGCCTCGCGGTTCCTGCCCTCGGCGAAGTAGACCTCGGCGAGCGTGAAGAGCGTCTCGGGGATCACCAGCGTCCGCGGGTACTCCTTCAGCACGAACTCCAGCCGTTGCCGGGCCGCGCTCGGGTTGCCCTGGCTGAAATAGTAGCCGGCGACCCAGACTTCCTTCTGGGCGAGCCGGCCGCGGCAGATGTCGATCTTGGACAGCGCGTCGGTGGCGTAGCGGCTGTCGGGGTAGTCCTTGACGAGCTTCCTGAACTGCTCCATCGCCTTGGCCGTCAGCCCCTGGTCCTGCTCGACAGGCTTGAGCTGGTCGTAGTAGCTCATCGCCAGCCGGTACTGTACGAGGTCGGCGATCTGGTGGCGAGGGTAGAAGGACAGGAAGGTCTCGAACTCCTTGACGGCCTTGTCGAACTCGGCCTCCCGGTAGAACGCCTCGCCGAGCAGGAAGCGCGCCCGCGGCGCCCACGACGTGTTCGGATGGCGCTCGACGATCTTGCGGAACGCCTCGCGCGCCTCGAAGTAGCGGCGGCGCTCCAGCTCGCTCTCGCCCTGCGAGTACAGCTCGTCGGGCGGCAGGATCGGCGTGGGCGCCGGGCGCAGCCAGGCGCAGCCGCCGGCCGCCAGCAGCAGGCCCGCGAGGAGGAGACGCGCCAGGGAAGCGGGATGCATCCACATGAAAAATTGGCCCATACATATAGCATAATCACGCCCATGCTGCCCAGGATGCTCCGGCTCCGCCAGACCTTCCCGCGACCCCGGGTCGCCGACATCCCGGGCGGCGTCGCCCGCGCCCTCGAGGCGGCCCACCTGCCCGTCAGGCGCGGCGACACGGTCGCGGTCGGGGCCGGCAGCCGCGGGATCGCCAACATCGACGTCGTGGTCGGGGCCACCGTGCGGTACCTGAAAGACCTGGGGGCCCGGCCGTTCGTGTTCCCGGCCATGGGCAGCCACGGCGGGGGCACCGCCGAGGGGCAGCTGTCGGTGCTCGAGCACTATGGCATCACCGAGGCCACGATGGGCTGCCCCCTCCGTGCGACGATGGACGTCGTGCCGGTGGGGGAGACCCTGGGGCTGCCCGTGTGGTTGGATCGGTACGCGGCCGAGGCCGACTGGATCGGCCTGGTCAACCGGATCAAGCCCCACACCGACTTCAAGGGCTCGATCGAGTCCGGGCTGTTCAAGATGATGACGATCGGGCTGGGCAAGTGGAAGGGCGCGGTGCAGTACCATCGCGCCAACGTGACGCACCGCTACGAGACGGTCATCACCGCGGTCGGCCGCGAGATGCTGGCCCGGGCGCGGATCGGCTTCGGGGTCGGCATCGTCGAGAACGGGTACGACGAGACGGCGCACGTCGAGGCCTTCAACGCGAAGGACCTGGAGGCCGGCGAGCGCCGGCTGCTCGCGAGCGCCCGGGAGTGGATGGCCCGGCTGCCGTTCTCGCCGATCGACGTGCTCGTCGTCGAGCAGATCGGCAAGAACATCTCGGGCTCCGGCATGGACACCAACGTCATCGGCCGGCCGACCAACCCCTTCGAGCCGTTCCCGGCCGAGCCCAAGATCACGTGGATCGTGGCCCTCGACATCACCGACGACAGCTACGGCAACGCGACCGGGATCGGCAACGCCGACTTCACGACGCGGCGGCTCGTGGACAAGATCGACATGAAGGCGACGCTGATCAACACCATCACCGCCTGCGCCGTGGGCGGGGCCAAGGTTCCGGCCACGTTCGAGACCGACCGCGAGGCGATCGAGACGGCGCTGGACTGCATCGGGCTCACGCTGCCCGAGCGGGCACGCATCATCCGCATCAAGAACACCCTGATGCTGGGCGAGCTGGAGGTCTCGGACGCCTACGCCGCCGAGGTGGCCACGCGCACCGACCTGGCTGTCCTCGGCGAAGCGTCGCTCGGCTTCGACCCGGCCGGGCGTCTCCTTCCCTCCTGACAAGTCGCGCATTCTGACAGGTCACGATCTCCACGCCCGGCGCCGCCAGGGCTCGGCTGATGGTAACCTCGGCGTAGCAATGAAGCCGTTGCCCGACCCGGCCAGGGACCCCCGCTGATGGGCCGCCGTTCCGTCATCGGGCTGGCCGTGCTCGTTGCCCTCGGCATCCTGGGCTGGGGCGGCTGGGCCTGGTACCGGTCGTCCTTCGAGGTCTCCACCGACGACGCCTACGTCGAGGGGACGATCTCGCCGGTGAGCGCCAAGGTCTCCGGCCACGTCGTCGAGCAGCTCGTGCGGGACAACCAGGCGGTGAAGGCCGGCGAGGTTCTGCTCCGCGTGGATCCGCGCGACTACGAGGCCAAGCGCGACCAGGCCCGCGCGGCCGTCGCCGTCGCCGAGGCCAACGTGCGGGCGGCCCGGGCCGAGGTGCCGCTGGCCCGCGAGACGACCCGCTCCCAGGTGGACGAGACCCGGGCGGCGCTGGAAGGCACCCGCGTCAGCGTGCGGTCCAGCGAATCCGCGGTGGACGAGGCGCGGGCCCGCCTGGAGTCCAAGCGGGCGGCGGCGGCAGCGATGCGCGCCGACGTGACCGCCTCCCAGAGCGCCCAGCGCAAGGCCGTGCGCGACCTCGACCGGATGAAGGCGCTCATGAAGAACGACTACGTGTCGCGCCGCGAGCACGACGACGCGCTGGCCGCCCTGGAGACCGCCACCGCCAATCTCGAAGCCGTCGAGCGCCGGCTGGCCCAGACCGAGAAGGAAGTCCAGCAGACGGAGGCCGAGATGGCCTCGCGCGTGCTGGCCATCGAGCAGGCGCGGCAACGCGTGGCCGAGGTCCGCGGCACGCTGGCGCGGGTCGAGTCGCAGCAGCAGCAGGTCTCCGTGAAGACCGCGGAGCTGGCGCGGGCGGAGGCGCAGCTCCGGGCCGCCCAGGCCGACCTCGCGGTGGCCGAGCTGAACCTCGAGCACACCGTCGTGCGGGCGCCCCTCGACGGCGTGGTGTCCAAGCGCAGCGTCGAGGTCGGGCAGGTGGTGCAGGTGGGCCAGCCGCTGCTGGCGCTGGTGCCGCTGCACGACGTGTGGGTGGTGGCGAACTTCAAGGAGACGCAGCTCACCCGCATCCGGCCCGGGCAGCCGGCCGAGGTGCGGATCGACACGTATCCCGGCGTCGTGTTCGTGGGGAGCGTGAACTCCATCAGCGCCGGCACCGGCTCGCGGTTCTCGCTCCTGCCGCCGGAGAACGCCACCGGCAACTGGGTGAAGGTGGTGCAGCGGGTGCCCGTGAAGGTCCTCCTCGACGCCAAGGCCACCGGCAACCCGCAGCCGCTCCGGGCCGGCATGTCCGCCGTCGTCACCGTCCGCTTGAGGTGAGCGCCCCCCGGGCGGCGAGCGACGGCGAAAACGCCGCCGCCGCGGCGGGCGATCCCGAGCTGAGCGCCGGCCGCAAGTGGCTGATCACCGTCTCGGTCATGGTGGTGGCGGTCATGCAGGTGCTCGACACCAGCGTGACGAACGTCGCCCTGCCCCACATGCAGGGCTCGCTCTCCGCCGGCGTGGAGGAGGTGGCGTGGGTCATCACCTCCTACCTGGCCGCCAACGCGGTCATCATCCCGGCCACCGGCTGGCTCACCGCGTACTTCGGCCGACGCAAGTTCTTCCTGGTCTGCACCGTGCTCTTCACGGTGTCCTCGTTCCTGTCCGGCATCGCGCCGACTCTCGAGACGCTGGTCCTCATGCGCGTGCTCCAGGGGCTCGGCGGCGGACCCGTGATCCCGATGTCGCAGGCCATCCTGTGGGAGATCTTCCCGCTGCACCAGCGGGGGCTGGCCATGGCCATGTGGGGCGTGGG
>DASTOJ010000081.1:0-49053 GCA_035762565.1 Candidatus Methylomirabilota bacterium
GGCGCGGCGGGGGGCAGCGACCGCCCGGCGCTCACCAGATCCGCGAGACTCATTGGACAGGGCTGGCGCGCCGCTAGACGCCGAGGACCCGGAATCCCTCACGATCAGCCACCCGCGCCTGCTGCTGGTCCAGCGTGACGAAATCGAGACTCTCGGGATGATCCTCCGCGGCGACGAGCGCGGCGGCGATCTGCAGAGCATCGGCGGCCGTGATCGGATGCGTCTCGACGAGGCGCTCGGCGTGGCGCCGGACGAGCTCGACGGCCGTCACTTCGGTCCAGCGCTCCCACGCCTGCACCACGTCCCGGCGCACCGCCAGGAGATAGCGGGCGGCTCGCGGCTCGATCCGACGGCGGCGCGCCAGCGCCGAACACAGCTCCACCCGGGTCAGCGTCCAGACGACGACGTCCGTGTCGTCCCGGAGCCATCGCTCGACGCGCGCGGAGGCTGTCTCGGGGAGGAACAGCGCGACCAGGGCCGAGGTATCCCAGAACTTCACCAGCCGCGGGCGCGCTCCCGCAGGAGGTCCTTGAGGACGCTGCCGCGCAGCCGCGGCCGGCGGCGGCGACCGATCCGGGCCGGCAGCCCGCCGGTGCCGCGCCGGACGAGTCCTTGCCGTTCGAGGCGGGCGAGACGGTCGTCGACCGGGCGGCCCCGGGCCGAGTCGAGCGGGACGATCTGGGCCACCGGTTGCTCGCGATCGACGACGATCACGGAGCCGCCGGCCCGGACGTGATCGAGATAGCGCGAGAGGTTGTTCTTGAGCTCGGCGATCCCGGCCCGTTTCATGTGGCCATCATAGCCACGTTCGATGACCCCGGCAATACACCGCGACTTGACCGCGGCCGGGCCAGCGCGTACGGTCGCGGGGGGCGTCGGCCCGCCGCCGGGAACGCGGGCGGCCCGGCGAACGCCACGAGGGGAGACTCACATGGGCTTCATGGACATGCGGCAATGGATGGAGCTCCTCGACAAGGAAGGGGAGCTCAAGCGCATCGACGCCGAGGTCCACTGGGACCGGGAGCTGGGCGCCGTCGCCCGGCGCGTGCTGGAGCGGAAGGGCCCCGCGCTGCTGTTCGAGAACATCACCGGCTACCGGGGCGGGCGCTGCACGAAGCTCCTCACCGGCGGCCTCGGCGACCGGCGGCGGCTGGCGCTGGCGCTGGGGTTTCCCAAGGACGTCGGCAACGCCGAGCTGCTCGCCTACGTGATGGACAGGAATCGCGCGACGATCCCCCCGCGGATCGTGAGCACGGGGCCCGTGAAGGAGGTCGTCGTCCGCGGCGCCGCGATCGACCAGGCGGAGTTCCCGGTCCCGAAGTGGCATCACCTGGAGGGCGGGCGCTACATCCACACGTTCTCGGGCGTCGTGACCCGCGACCCCGAGACCCGCGTGATGAACGTCGGCGTCTACCGCGGGATGATCGGGCAGCGCGACACCTGCCCGATGCTGCTCATCAAGGGCGGCCAGCACTGGGGCCATCACTTCCAGCAGTACGCCGACCGGGGCGAGCCGATGCCGGTCGCCTGCGTGATCGGCTGGGACCCGATCATGCCGTTCCTCGCGGGCTCGCCGATCCCGACCGGCGTGTGCGAGTGGGACGTGATGGGCGCCTACCGCGGCGAGCCGGCCGAGCTGGTGCGGTGCGAGACGGTCGACCTGGAGGTGCCCGCCTCGGCCGAGATCGTGCTGGAGGGGTTCATCAGCGATGATCCGGCCACGTGGGAGACGGAGGGGCCGTTCGGGGAGTACACCGGCCACCTCTCGGACGTGCCGACGCCGCGGCCGACGATGAAGGTGACCTGCATCACGCACCGGCGCGACCCGATCTTCCGCGGCTGCCTGGAGGGCACGCTGCCCGGCTCCTACAGCGAGAACAGCGTGATGTCGGCGGTGCAGCGGGCGGGGATCGCCTGGAACGTCCTCAAGGGCGCCGGCATCCCGGGCATCAAGGACGTCTACGTCCACCCGATCACCAACGGCGTGAACATCGTGGTGCAGATCCGCAAGGCCTACCAGGGGCAGCCCAAGCAGATCGCCGCCGCGCTGTGGGGCAACAGCGCCGCCCAGTACCGCTACAAGCACGTGATCGTCGTGGACGACGACATCGACCCGTCGTCCTACGAGCAGGTCGACTGGGCGCTCGCCCACCGCATGAACGCCGGCGAGGGCGGCCTCGTCGTCTTCCCCGGGATCTTCGGCTCGCCCATCGATCCCTCCACGCCGCTCGAGGACCGCGACGTGACTCGCCTCGGCACCGGCCTCTGGAACCGCGTGCTCTTCGACGCCACGCGCTCGTGGAAGTTCGAGCGGCGCCCCGAGTGGGGCGGCGAGCGCTTCCCGCCTACCGTGCGCCCGGCGCCCGAGGACGAGGCCCGGGTGCGGCAGCGGTGGAGCGAGCTGGGCCTCGGCGACCTGTGAAGATCACCGAAATCCGGGCGGTCCCGCTCGCCATCCCGCTGGCCAAGACGTCGCCGCCGTCGCCGTGGGCACCCGGGATCGGCCGCCAGATCCTCGTGCGCGTCGCCACCGACGAGGGTCTCGTCGGCTGGGGCGAGTGCTTCGCCTACGGCGCCACCCTGGCCGTGTGCAACGTCGTCGACGACGCGCTGGCGCCGCTGGTGGTCGGCCAGGATCCCGCCCAGCTCGAGCAGCTCGTCGACCGCATGCACCGCGCGCTGATGATCTGGGGCCGCCGCGGGCTGGCCATGATGGCGGTGAGCGGGGTCGAGCTGGCGCTGTGGGACCTGGCGGGCAAGGCGCGCGGCGTGCCGGTCTACCAGCTGCTCGGCGGCCTCTGCCAGTCGCGCGCCCGCGTCTACGCGAGCCTGCTGCGCTACGACAACGAGACGCAGGTGCGGCAGGCGGTGGCGGCCGCGCTCGTGCTCGGCTTCACCGCCGTCAAGCTCCACCAGACCGACGTCGAGTCGGTGGCGGGCGCCCGCGAGGTGGCGGGGCCCGACGTCGAGCTGATGCTCGACACGAACTGCCCGTGGACGGTGGAGGAGGCCATCCGCACCGGCCGGCGTCTCGAGCGTCACGACCTGCGCTGGCTGGAGGAGCCGGTGTGGCCGCCCGAGGACTACGCCGGACTCGCGCGCGTCCGGCAGGCCGTCCGCATCCCGATCGCCTGCGGCGAGAACGAGGCCACGGCGTTCGCCTTCCGCGAGATCCTCGCGGCCGGCGCCGCCGACATCGTGCAGCCCAGCGTGACGAAGGTCGGCGGGATCGGCGAGATGAAGAAGATCGCGACGCTGGCCGCCGCCGCCAGCGTGACCTTCGTGCCGCACTCCTTCTACTTCGGTCCCGGCCTCGCCGCCACGCTGCACGTCGTGGCCTCCACGCCGGGCGTTCCGTACGTCGAGATGCCGCCCGGGCAGCTGACCGCCTCGCTGCCGGCCGAGCCGATCCGCTGTCACGGCGGCGCCGTCACGGTTCCCGACCGTCCCGGCCTCGGCGCCGATCCGGACCCCGACGTCCTCCGCCGCTATCCCTACGCGCGCGAGGGCGCCCGGCCCTTCTACCTCACGTGAAGCTGATCGTCTTCGACTTCGACGGCCTGATCCTCGACACCGAGGCGCCCGTCTACGACGCCTGGCAGGAGATCTACGGCGAGCACGGCGTCACGCTGTCGTTCGAGAAGTGGGCCGCATGCATCGGCACCGTCGACGCCTTCGATCCCTGCGCCGACCTCCAGGCCACGCTGGGCCGGACGCTGGACGCCACGGCGCTGGAAGAGCGCCACCGGGTGCGAACGGACGCGCTCATCGCCGGGCAGACCGTCCTGCCCGGCGTGCGCGACTACGTCGAAGCGGCTGACCGCATGGGCCTGGCGCTGGGGGTGGCGTCGTCGTCGAGCCGCCGGTGGGTCGAGGGGCACCTGGCGCGGCTGGGCCTGCGCGAGCGCTTCCACGTGATCCGCTGCGCCGACGACGTGCCGCGCGTCAAGCCCGATCCGGCTCTCTACCTGGCCGTGCTAAAGGCGACCGGCGTACGCCCCGGGGAGGCGCTGGCGCTGGAGGACTCGCCGAACGGCGTGCTGGCGGCCAAGCGCGCCGGCTTGACCTGCGTGGCGGTGCCCAACCCGCTCACCGCGCGGCTCGACCTCGCGGCGGCCGACCTCCGGCTCGGCTCGCTCGCCGAGGTGCCGCTGGCGGAGCTGCTGGGCCGCCTCCGCGACTGAAGACCCTCAGTGGCCGGCCGCCGGCGGCGCCGCCAGCCGCCCGACCACGCGGCAGAGCTCGGCCAGCTCGACCGGCTTGGGAAGGCACGCCTGGAATCCGATGTCGGCGAGCGTACGGCGAACCTCGTCCCCGCCGGCGGTGATCGCGAGCGCCGGCGGGCGCGGTCGGGCCGGCCCGCCGGCCAGCAAGGCCGCTGTTGCCTCGGCGACGGGCTGCCCCACGACGATCACGCCGGGCACCACCGACTCGAGCAGGCGCAGCGCAGCCCCCGCAGACGGGACGACCGTCGCCCGCGCGCCGCAGTATGCGAGGACGGCCGCGAGGACCCCGGCGAAGCGGGCGTCGTCCTCGACCACGAGGACGTGCACGCGGGCCAGGGACGGCTGTGGGCCAGGACCGCCGAGTCTCATGGCACTCTTAGGCTGTCTACCTATAGGATGACTACTCATAGACTGTAGACCGATCGTCGTCAAGACCCCATTCTCGGCCGGTGAGCGATCGCGGACCCGATGTCCACGCCGGAAGTCGGTCGAGTACGGAGCCCGTCAACGGCCGGGTGTTGCTGGCCGTGAACCTGCGACGACTGCGGGGCGATCGCGCCCTCTCGCAAGAGGCGCTCGCCGACCGCGCCGGAATCCATCGCACCTATCTCGGCTCGGTCGAGCGCGCCCAGCGCAACATCGCGATCGACAACATCTGCCGCCTGGCCTGGGCGCTCGGGGTCGACGTGCGTGAGCTCCTGAGCCCCGCCCGGATGCCCGCCCGGGAATACGGGACCTCCGGCCGCCGGCCGGGCGTCCTCAAGGTCTCCGAGAGCGCCAAGCACGCGTGGTCGGGCCGGAAGGCCGCTCCGCGCCGCCGCTCCCGCTAGTCCGTCGAGGAGGGCCGGCTGCGTGTCTTCGTCGAGGAGGACGCCGTCAGGCCTCGGCGGGAGCGGCGACGGCGGGACGCAGGAGGAGGCAGAGGGGGACGGTCAGCAGCACCACGAGACCGACCAGCGTCAGTGTCGTCGGCACGCCCGCCGCGTCACCTACCAGGCCCCACGCGGTCGGCGCCAGCGCCGAGGCGCCGATGGTCAGCGTGTAGTAGAGCCCGTACCCCCGCGAACGGCGCTCGGAGGAGACCAGGTCGGCGACCGTGCCGTAGAGCACCGACGAGGTGCCGTTGAGCGCGATGCCGAGCGGGACCAGCGCCGCCATCGCCACGGGCAGCGGCGCCGCCACCACGGTCAGGATCCCCACCGTGGTGGCCATCTCCGTCAGCACCACCGTGCGGATGACGCCCACCCGGTCGGCGATCAGCCCGCACACCAGCTTGCCGGCGGCGCCGCCGATGAACACGAGCGAGAACGCCAGGCCGACGCCGCCCACGCCAAGGTCCTTGGAGATCAGGATGAACGGCATGAACGTGAGAAAGCCGGTGCGGGTGGCGTTGTCCACCATCCCGATGCTGCACAGCGCGGAGAATCCGCGGCCGTCGCGGATTCCCCAGCCGCCCGGCGCGGCGACCTCGGCGCCGGCGCGTGGCTCGGCGGCGCCCGCGCCGAGCCGGCTCAGCAGCGGGACGATGGCGATGGCGGCGCCGAGCCCGATGAGGCCGTAGGTCGCGCCCGCCGCCCGCCAGCCGATGGCGCCGGCCAGCAGGCCGATCGCCGCGGCGACGCCGGCCTTGCCGACGTCGCCCGAGAAGTTGTAGGTGCCGAGCGCCGTGCGCCGGTTGCCGGTCTCGTACGCCTTGGACACGAGCGACGAGGACAGCGGGTGCTGCACCGCCGAGCCCAGGCCGGCCGCCAGCAGCAGCCCCAGCAGCGGCACGAAGGCGCCGGCCCAGCCGGCCAGGATGAAGCCGCACGCCGTCACCGCGGTGCCGAGCGCGAGCAGCCAGCGCTCGCCCCAGCGCTCGGCCAGGAACCCGGCCGGGATCTGGAACAGCGACATGCCCCCGGTGTAGGCGCTCCGAATGATGCCCACCTGCGCAAACGACAGGCCGAATTCCCTGGCCCACAGCGGTAGGAACACGTAGAGGATCTCCGAGAAGCCGTCGTGCAGGAAGTGGATGCTGGAGGCGGCGCCGAGCACCGCGCGCGGCCTGGTCTTCACGGTTCCAGTAGAATACCGCAAGCCGGCAGGGAGGGAGACCGATGCCGATCAGCATCACGCGCGTGTACACGCGCCTGGGCGACAAGGGCGAGACCGCGCTGGTCGGCGGCAAGCGGGTGGCCAAGGACTCGCCCCGCATCGCCGCCTACGGCACCGTGGACGAGCTGAACGCGGTGGTCGGGCTCGTGCGCGTGTTCAACGCCGAGCGGCTCAAGGGGCGCGGCCCGCGTCGCCGGCGCCACGCGTGGCTGGACGCCACGCTGCGCAAGGTGCAGAACCAGCTCTTCGACCTCGGCAGCGAGCTGGCGACGCCGCCCGACGCCGCCTACGAGGGAATGTTCAGGGTCGGCGAGGCGGAGGTGGCCGAGCTGGAGCGGATCATGGACGGCTGCCAGAAAGAGCTGGCGCCGCTCAAGTCGTTCATCCTCCCGGGCGGGGGCCGCATCCACGGCTTCCTGCACCAGGCGCGCACGGTCTGCCGGCGGGCCGAGCGCGAGCTACTGGCGCTCTCGCGGGTGGAGACGGTGTCGGAGTGGCCGCTACGCTACCTCAACCGCCTGAGCGACCTCTTCTTCGTCCTCGGCCGCTGGGCCGGCAAGCACATGGGCGAGCAGGAGTATCTCTGGGAGCGCGGCCTCTCCGCCCACACCCGCCGCCGTCGCGCCTAGACCTCCAGCCACTCCTTGCGCACGCCGTCGTTGCGGCGGAGGTCGTCGGGCGTGCCCTCGAAGACGACCTGGCCGTGGCCCATCACGTAGAGGCGGCGGGAGATCGTCAGGGCGATCGTCAGCTTCTGCTCGACCAGCAGGATGGCGACACCGCGCTGGGCGATCTCGACCAGCAGCGTGGCGACCTGCTTGACCAGCAGGGGCGCCAGTCCCTCGGTCGGCTCGTCGATCATGACGAGGTCGGGATCGCCCATGAGCGTGCGGCACATGGTGAGCATCTGCTGCTCGCCGCCGGAGAGCACGCCGCCCGGGTTGTCGGCGCGCGCGCCCAGGTTGGGAAAGATCCGGAACATGTCGTCGATCGACCAGCGGCCGGCCTTGCGCACGTTCTTGACGCCGAGCAGCAGGTTCTGGCGCACCGTGAGGGTCGGGAAGATGTCGCGGTTCTCGGGCACGTAGCCCAGGCCCTTGCGGGCGATCACATAGGGCGGCAGCCCGCCGATCTCCTCGCCCCGGAAGCGCACCGAGCCCCGGGCCTGCACGTCGCCCATGATGGCCTTGATGGTCGTCGAGCGGCCGACGCCGTTGCGCCCGAGCAGGCTGACGATCTCGCCCTCGTCCACGCGCAGGCTGACGCCGTGCAGGATGTGGCTCTTGCCGTAGAAGGCGTGCAGGTCGGTGACGGCCAGCATCAGGCGGCGGGCTGGGGCACGCCCAGGTAGGCCTCCTGGACGGCGGCGCTGGCGCGGATCCGCTCCGGCGTGTCGTGGGCGATCACCTCGCCGTAGACCAGCACCGCGATGCGGTCGGCGAGGTCGAACACCACGCCCATGTCGTGCTCGACCATCAGCAGGGTCTTGCCGGCCGTGACCTCGCGGATGAGCTGCACGACGTGCTCGGTCTCGCTGCGGCTCATGCCCGAGGTCGGCTCGTCGAGCAGGATGACGTCGGCGCCGCCGGCGATGGTGATGCCGATCTCGAGGGCGCGCTGCTCGGCGTAGGAGAGGACACCGGCCGGCACGTGCCGCCGCCCGGCCAGGTTGAGCTGCTCGAGCACGGCCTCGGTGCGCGCCTGCACGTCGCGGGCGTTGTCGACGCGGTGCCAGAAGGAGTAGCGGTAGCCGAGCGACCACAGCACGCCGCAGCGGACGTTCTCGAAGACGCTCAGCCACGGGAAGATGTTGGTGACCTGGAACGAGCGGCTGAGCCCGCGGCGGTTGATCTCGTAGGGCCGGCGGCCGGTGACGTCCTCGCCCTTGAGACGGATGCGCCCCGACGACACGGGATACTTGCCGGTCATGAGGTTGAAGAGCGTCGACTTGCCGGCGCCGTTGGGCCCGATGAGCGCCTGCCGGGTCCCCGGCTCGATTTCCAGATTCACGCCGCGGATGATCGGCGTGGCCCCGAAGGCCTTGTGGACGTCCACCAGCGCGATGGCGGGCGTCATCGACGCCCGTCCGGGCGGCTGGCCTCGGCGAAGGCGGCGGCCGCCCGCGGCCCCGCCCACCGCAGGCCGAGCGCGCCGGCCACCGCCAGCGCGGCGAAGCCCAGCCACGGGGTGAGCGTGCGCGGGGCGACGCTGATCCCGAACAGGCGCTTGGTGGCGCGCGTGGTCTCGGCGGAGGCGACGAAGTGGACCATCTCGAGCAGGCCGACGATGCCGGCCGCGGCGACGAGGGCGACGGCGGCCGCGACCAGGTAAGGGCCGATCAGCCCGGCCAGGCGGCGCGCCCGCCAGGCCGGCGCGTGCAGCATGAGGAGGCCGGCCAGCCCGGCAGGCACGAACAGCACCGTGGCCAGGAACAGGACGCCGAGGTAGAGGAGCCAGATCCCCGTGTAGTCGCTGAGCATCGACTGGAGGAAGGTGAAGACGACCGCCCCGAGGACCGGGCCCACGAAGGAGCCGATGCCGCCGATGTAGGTCATCAGCAGCACGGCGCCGGAGGCGGTGAGCCCCATGTTCTCGGCGGTGAGGATCTCGTAGTTGATCGCGAAGAGGCCGCCGCCGATGCCGGCGAAGAGCCCGGCCGCGCAGAAGGAGACGTAGCGCACCCAGCGCTGGCTGTAGCCGACGAACTCCGCGCGCTCGGGGTTGTCGCGCACGGCGTTGGCCATGCGGCCGATCGGCGTCCGCGAGAACGCGTACATCGCGGCGGCCGCGACGAGGACCCAGAAGGCGATCAGGTAGTAGACCTCGCGGTCCCGGGTGAACGACAGGCCGAAGAGCAGGGGCGCCTTGGCCCGGTTGGTGGTGATGCCCTCCTCGCCGCCGAAGAACCGGTCGAAGATCAGCGAGGAGGCGGCCATCAGCTCGCCCACGCCGAGCGAGATCATGGCGAAGACGGTGCCGGCGCGGGTGGTGGAGAAGCTGCCGAAGACGACGGCGCAGAGCAGGCCGCCGAGGCCGCCCACCAGCGGCACCAGCGGCACCGGCAGGTAGAGGCCGCCGCGGCCGGCGAGGTTGAGCGCGTGGGCGGCGATGAAGCCGCCGAGGCCGAAGTAGACGGCGTGGCCGAACGAGAGCATGCCGCCCTGGCCGAGGAGCATGTTGTAGCTCAGCGCGAACACGATCGCGATCCCCATCTGGTTCATGACCGGCACCGCCACCGGGGTGCGGATCACGTGGGGCAGGGCGGCCAGCACGAGGGCGGCCGCGATCCAGGGCGCGTACGCCCGGAGCCGCCCGGCCCCGGCGACGCGGCCGACGGCGAGCGGGCGCGCGGTGGCCGGAGCGCTCACGATTCGCGCGTCCCGAACAGCCCGGTCGGCCGGACCATGAGCACCACGATCAGCAGCAGGAACGGCATGATCGGCGCCACCTGGGCGATGGTCACCTTCCAGACGTCGTGCAGCGCCGCGCTCGCCGCGGACGGCACGCCCGCCGCCATGAGGACGTTGCCGACCGAGACGTCGAGGGCCACCGCGAAGGTCTGCACGATGCCGATCAGGAGCGAGGCCACGAAGGCCCCGGTCAGCGAGCCGAGGCCGCCGATGACGACCACCACGAACACGATGCTGCCCAGCACCTGCGCCATCCCCGGAAAGGTGCCGAGCACCGGGCCCGCGATGACGCCGGCCAGCCCGGCCAGGGCCGAGCCGATCCCGAACACGACCATGAACACGCGGGGGACGTTGTGCCCGAGCATCGCGACCATCCCGGGATGGGTCAGCGAGGCCTGGATGATGAGGCCGGCCCGGGTCCGCGTGAGGATGGCGAAGATGAACAGGAAGATCGCGACGGCCACCAGCAGCATGAAGGCCTTGTAGGCGGGGAAGCTGGAGCCGAAGACGCGGAAGAGCGGGAAGTCCAGCAGCGTGGGCACCTCGTAGGTCTTGGCCGGCCGCCCCCACAAGAGCGCCACGGCCTCCTCGATGACCAGCGCGACGCCGAACGTGAAGATGAGCTCGGCCACGTGGCCGAAGCGGTGCACGCGGCGCAGGCCGCAGCGCTCGACCAGGGCGCCCGCCAGGCCGACCAGCAGGGGCGCCAGCACGAGCGCCGGCCAGAACCCCAGGTACAGCCCCATCGTGTAGGCGAAGTACGCCCCGAGCATGTAGAAGCCCGCGTGGGCGAAGTTGAGCACGCCCATCATGCCGAAGATGAGCGTGAGCCCGCTCGACAGCATGAACAGCAGCATGCCGTACACGAGCCCGTTGAGCACGGAGAAGAAGGCGATCTGGAGCATGGCGGAACGCCCGGGCGGGGCCGCCGGCGGCCCCGCCCGGACGCGAAGTCCGCGCTACCGCGGCCGCTGCATCTTGCAGGTGCTGGGCTGCGTCGCCTTGTCGCGCTCGACCTTGCTCTCCAGCGACAGGCCGAAGCCGGAGGCGTCGAGGTCGTGCTTGATCCCCTTGTTGGTGTGCACCGAGATGTAGATCGGCATCTGCAGCTGATGGTCCTCGCGCCGCATGACGACCTGGTCGCCACCGAGGTTCGTGTACTCCAGCCCCTCCAGCGCCGCCGCCACCTTGTCGGCGTCGGTAGTGCCCGCCTTCTTGATGGCCAGGACCAGCATGTTGAGCCCGGTGTGGATGCGCGGCTGGTTCACGTCGTTCTGCGGGTGCAGCTTGCGGTAGCCCGTGATGTAGTCGCTGAGCGGCTTGGGCGGGGTCGGATTGCCGGGATGCGTCTCGTGGACCAGCCGGATGCGGTCGATGCCGGCGGCGCCGATGGCGGCCGTCACGCCGTCGGAGGCCGCGTAGTAGGTGTAGAACGGCACCTTCAGCCCGCCGTCGTTGGCGGCCTTGGCGAGCCCGATCATGTCGGCGCCCCAGTTGCCGGTGATCACGGCGTCCGCTCCGGAGGCGACGATCTTCTGGACGTAGGGCGAGAAGTCCTTGACCTTGCCGATCGGGTGCAGCTCGTTGCCGACGACCTGGACGTCGGGCCGCTTCTTGCCGAGCATGCCGACGGCGGCCTCGGCCACCGCCTTGCCGAACGAGTAGTCCTGGCCGAGGATGTAGACCTTCTTGAGGTTCCGGTTGGCCTGGATCACGTCGGTGAGCGCCGCCATCTTCATGTCGGCGTGGGCATCGAACCGGAAGTGCCAGAAGTGGCACTTGTCGTTGGTCAGCGCGGGGTCGACCGCCGAGTAGTTCAGGTAGAGGACGCGGTTGGTGGCGTCGCGCTCGTTGTGCTTCTGCACCGCGTCGGAGATGGCGTGCGCCACGCCGGAGCTGTTGCCCTGGAAGACGAACGGAATCCGGTCGCCGACGACCTTCTTGAGTTGGATGAGGCTCTCCTGCGGGCTCACCTTGTTGTCGAGCGGCACCATCTCGATCTTCTTGCCCAGCACGCCACCCGCCTTGTTGATGGCGTCGGCCGCGTAGCGGAACTGGTTGAGCCCGTTCTCGCCGGTGGCCGCGAACGGCCCCGACAGCGGGTCGATGTAGGCGATGCGGATCGAATCTTGAGGGATCGCGGCGGGGGCCAGGCCGATCACCGTCGCGAGGACCACGGTCAGGATCACGGCGTTCTTCAGTCTCGGCATCGTCGCCTCTCCTTCGGGGTGGCGGGTTGCCCGCCCCGGCGTCCGCGGCGGGGACGCTACGGTTACACGGACGGGCGGTGATCGTCAACCGGAGGAGAGAACAGAGGCGGGAACAGCGAGCGGGAGGCGGAGCGTGTCCGGCTCCCGCCCCGGCTCAGCGGCGGCGGCCGCGCATCAGCAGCCGCTTGCCGCCTCGCCCACTGACGAGCGCGGAGTAGCAGGCGACCGCGATCCCGCAGGTCGCCGCGAGGACGATCAGCTCGAGGGCGTTGCGGAAGGAGGCTTCGCCCTTCACGGCGGCGCTGTCGCGGCCGCGGCCGCCTCCGGCGGCCCGCTCAGCGAACGCGGCGGGGGACACGGGCGAGGGCGACGGCGGGTCGAGGGCGGCGGGAGATTCGGCTCCCTCGGCGGCGGCCAGCGCGAGGAGGAACACGATCGACCCCAGTACGAGGGCCCGTCGCTCCGTACATCCCATAGGTCATCTCCCGGCTCCCGTTGCGTGAAGGTGAGCCGGGGGGGCAGCATCTTCGGTGCCAGGCCCTGGGAATGCGCTCGCGGTGCAGGATTTCGAGCGGTTGCGACGCGACGGGGATCGGTGATCGCCGGCGTGGGTTGGAACTGATCACGAAAGACCGGCGCCGGACGGTCAGTTCCTGCGGGGCCCGGGGCGTCCCGCCCGCGACGCTCAGGCGGAGCGCCGCCGGGGCCGCCGATCCACGCGCGCCAGGAACTCGAGCGCCGCCCGGTTCCACGCCTCGGGCTGGTCACGGTTGGCGAAGTGGCTGGCGGGGGAGAGCACGATCAGCTTCGAGCCGCGGATCTTTCGGTGGACGACCTTCATGGGTTCCAGCGAGGGGTCACGGTCGCCGCCGATGAGCAGCACCGGCACGCGGATCTTCGGCAGGTCCGGCGTGACGTGGTCCATCGCCAGCAGCGCGCGCAGCGAATTGGCGTACCCGATCGGCGTGAGCCGGCGGTACTCCTCGTAGAATTCCTGGCGCGCCCCCGGGTCGATCTCGAGGCGCTCGACCAGGTTCGGGTTGGCCTCCATGGCGAACTCCGCCATGGCCTCCATGCCCTTGTCCAGCGTGATCTTGATCGACTGCGCGCGCATCACGAGGTTGTCCACCGACAGCGGCAGCCCGCTCGCCGACGAAGAGTTGGTGATCAGCAGCGAGCGGGCGCGGCCGGGAAAGCGCAGGGTGAAGCGCGTCGCGATCCCGGCCCCCAGGCTGAGGCCGCCGACGTGGGCCCGCCGCAGGCGCAGGTGGTCGAGGACGTCGCGCAGGTCCAGCGCCCACCGCGCGAACGAGTAGCGCGCCGGGTCCTCGGGGCTGTCCGAGCGGGCATGGCCGCGCGGTTCCCACAGGATCAGCCGGTGCGCGGCGGCCAGCGCCGGCACGTTGACGTCCCACATCTGGGCGTTGCCGCCGATGCCGTACGCGAGCACGAGCGGCGTCCCGGTGCGGCCGTGCTCCTCGTAGTAGAGCTTGATCCCGTCGCTGCTGCGCGCGTAGGGCACGTGAGGGCCGGCGTGCTACCGCGACGCCGCGGGCGGGGCCCCGCCGCGCTCATCGCCGCCCGTCATCCGCTTCGCCTTCCTCCGCGACCCGCGTGACGCGACGTCCGTGGTCTCGGCCGGGGGGACCTGATCGGTCCGAGCCTCGGCCACTCCCAGCCGCACACCGGCCAGGGCGCGCTGGAGGTTGCCGAGCCCGGCCGCGAACATCTGCACGTCGCCCAGGCCCCGGTGCACCTGCTCCAGTCGATCGCTCACGAGCTCGAGCTGCTCGCCGACGCCGCTGAAGCGCTCGCCCAGGCGGCGTTCCAGCGTGCCCTCGAGCTTCTCGTCCGCCGCCGTGCGGGCCTCCTCGAGCTGGCGGGCGTTGTCGGCGCGGATCTCGTCCAGGTGCCGTTGCTGCGTGGCGGCCATGGCGGCGATGCCCGCCTCGACGGCGTCGGTGTGGGTCGTCAGCGCCGTGCGGGCCTCCGCGAGCTGGCGGGCGTGGTCGGCGCGGAGCTCGTCCAGCTGCCGTTGCTGGGTGGCGGCCATGGCGGCCATACCCGTCTCGACGGCGTCGGTGTGGGTCGTCAGCGCCGTGCGGGCGTCCGCGAGCTGGCAGGCGTGGTCGGCGCGGAGCTCGTCCAGCTGCCGTTGCTGGGTGGCGGCCATGGCGGCCATACCCGTCTCGACGACGTCGGTGTGGGCCGTCAGCGCCGTGCGGCCCTCCTCGAGCTGGCGGGCGTGGTCGACGCGGAGCTCGTCCAGCTGCCCTTGCTGGCTCGCGGCCATGGCCGCCAGCGAGGTTCCCACGCCGTCCGTGTGGGCTCTCAGCGATTCCAGCATCTCGTTGCGAAGGTCCTTGGCGTGACCCATGGCTTCCGCCCGCAGATGATCGAGGCTCTCCCGGTGATCGGCCTGGATCTGTCGCAGGCGCTCGTCCAGCAGCGCCCGGACGTCGTCCAGCCTCCCGTCGACGACGTCGGCGAGGCTCCGCAGCTCCGTGGCCAGCGAGCCGAACTGCCGTTGCTGGGCCTCCGCCAGCGCACCGAGCTGCCGTTCCTGGGCTTCGGCCAGCGAGGTCAGCGCCGGCAGCGGGTGATCGCGCAACGCCCCGAGCGCGGTATCGGTCAGCTCGGAGAGGCGCAGGGTGAGGACCTCGGTCTGGCGCTGCTGCTCGCCGGCCAGCTCGGCCAGTCCGCGGGCGAACGAATCGCTCGCGCCCTTCAGGCCGCCCGCCATCTCGTCGCGGAGCGCCCGGGCGGTGTCCGCCGACTCGTCGTGCGAATCGCGGGTGGCGGCCTCGAGCTCCCGCCGGGTCGCCGCGATGTCCTGGCGGACGCTGCGCTCGGTCCGCTCCCACGACCGCTGCAGGTCGGTGAGCGCCCGGTGAACGCGCGCGGTCTCGGTCCGCCGCACGGCATCGAACCTGCGCAGGGTCAGCGCCGACATGACGATGAGGGCGGCGATGCCGAAAGCCAGGCCGACGAGGACGCCGATCAGTAGATGGTCTGCCATTGCTGTCTGCCTCCTGCTTCGAGAGGCCCGATCATAACAGAGGTCATGGGCCTGCTGTCTGCCCCCTCCTTGACGAACCCGGTCGGATTCAGTATTTTTGAATCGTTCTTCACTGACGATGAATTGGCGGGTGGCCGGTCGATGAAGACGCGCGTGAACCTGACCGTCAACGGCGAGACCCGCGACCTCCTCGTGCCCGTGCACAAGACCCTGCTCGAGGTGCTGCGCGAGGACCTCGGGCTCATCGGCACCAAGCACGGCTGCGAGCTGGGCGAGTGCGGCACCTGCACGGTGCTCGTGGACGGCGAGCCCGTGCTGTCGTGCCTGGCGCTGCCGGCGGACCTGGAGGGGACGGCGATCGCCACGGTGGAGGGGATGGCACGCGGCGGGGAGCTGCACCCGCTGCAGCAGGCGTTCGCCGAGCTGGGCGCCGCCCAGTGCGGCTACTGCACGCCCGGCATCCTGCTCACCGCCCAGGCCCTCCTGACCGGCGAGCCCCAGCCCACGCGCCCGCGGATCCGGGAAGCCCTGGCCGGCAACCTCTGCCGCTGCACCGGCTACACCAAGATCCTGGACGCCGTGGAGCTCGCGGCCTTGAGGATGGCGGCCGTCGCGAGGGCGCGCCCATGAACAAGCACGACTTCAGCGTCGTCGGCCAGCCGCTGCCCAAGATCGACGCGTGGGGCAAGGTGACCGGCGAGACGCGCTACGCCGACGACCTGGTCCTGCCCCGCCTGGCCTTCGGCCGGCTGCTGCGCAGCCCTCACGCCCACGCCCGCATCCGCGCGATCGCAACGGCCCGCGCCCGGGCGCTGCCCGGCGTCTACGCGGTCATCACGGGCCACGACCTGCCGCGGGTGAAGTTTGGCATCCTGCCGGTGTCCCAGGACGAGGAGGCGCTCTGCACCGAGAAGGTGCGGATGGTGGGCGACGCCGTGGCGGCGGTGGCGGCGGTGGACGAGGAGACCGCCGAGGCCGCCTGCCGGCTCATCGAGGTCGAGTACGAGCCGCTGCCGGCGCTGATGTCGATCCACGAGTCGCTGGCCCATCCGGAGGTCCGCATCCACGAGTACGGTGACGGGCCCAACGTCCACAAGAACGTCGCGCTGCAGTTCGGGGACGTCGCCCAGGCGTTCGCCGGCTCCCATCTCGTCCGCGAGGACGTCTTCTACTTCGAGGGCAACACGCACCTGCCGATGGAGCAGCACGCTGCCGTCGCCCACTTCGCCGCCGACGGCAAGCTGACCCTCTGGTCCTCGACCCAGACGCCGCACTACGTCCATCGCCTGCTGACCCGGATCCTCGACCTGCCGGGGGCCCACATCCGCGTGATCGCGGCGCCCGTCGGCGGGGGCTTCGGCGGCAAGCTGGATCCCTTCGCCCACGAGATCGCCGCCTGCCGGCTCTCGCAGCTCACCGGGCGGCCGGTCAAGATCGCCTGCACGCGCGAGGAGGTCTTCTACATCCACCGCGGGCGCCATCCGGTGCTCATGTGGCTCAAGACCGGCTTCACCAAAGATGGGGAGGTCACGGGCAGCCACATCCGCACCTGGCTCGACGGCGGCGCCTACGGCTCCTACGGGGTGGCCTCGACGTTCTACACCGGCGTGATCAACCCGGTCACCTACAAGATGCCGGTCTACAAGTTCGAGGGCGCCCGTGTCTTCACCAACAAGCCGCCGTGCGGTCCCAAGCGCGGCCACGGCACGCCGCAGCCGCGCTTCGCGCTCGAATGCCAGCTCGACAAGGCGGCCGAGCAGCTCGGCCTCGACCCGGCCGACCTGCGCAAGCGCATCCTGCACGAGCCGTTCACCAAGACGGCCAACCACCTGACCGTCACCACGATCGGCCTCGGCGAGTGCATCGACAAGGTCGTCGAGGCCTCCGGCTGGCGGGACAAGCGCGCGCGCCAGGCGGCGGCCGGAGGGGCCAAGCCGCTCTGGCAGCCGCGCCGGCGCAAGGGCGTCGGCATCGCCGCCTCGGCGTACATGACCGGCGCCGGCACGGCGATCTACTGGAACAGCATGCCGCACTCGGGCGTGGTCGTGCGCGCCGACCGCAGCGGCGGCGTGTCGGTCCTGTGCGGCGCGACCGACATCGGGCAGGGCTCCGACTCGATCCTGGCCTACCTGCCGGCCGAGGTGCTCGGCATCGAGCCCAAGGACGTCCACGTGCACCCGGCCGACACGAGCCTCACGCCAGTGGACCTGGGCTCGTACTCCTCGCGGGTGACGCTGATGTGTGGCGTCGCCGCCATCCAGGCCGCCAGCCGGCTCAGGGACGCCATCGCCCGCGCGGTCGCCGCCAAGCTGGACGTGCCGGCGGAGCGCCTGGTGTTCCGCGAGCGCAAGGTCGGTGTGCCCGACGACTGGGACAAGGCGGTGCCGTTCGCCCAGGCGGTCGAGCTGGGCGAGGCGATGCACGGGGTCCTGGCGTTTCCGGGCTCCTACGCCCCGCCCCGGCGGACGGGCAAGTACAAGGGGGGCGGCGTCGGGCCGTCGCCGTGCTACTCGTACTCGGCGTGCGTCGTCGAGCTGACGGTGGACGAGGACACGGGCTGGATCGAGCTTGGTGAAATCTGGATCGCTCACGACGTCGGCCGCGCTTTGAATCCACTCCTCGTCGAGGGTCAGGTCGAAGGTTCTGTTTACATGGGCATCGGCGAGGCGCTGATGGAGGCGCAGGTCTTCCGCAAGGGCCTGCACAAGCATCCCTCGATGCTCGAGTACAAGAGCCCGACGACGCTCGAGACACCGGAGATCCACACCTTCCTCGTCGAGACCGACGACCCCGAGGGCCCGTTCGGCGCCAAGGAGGCGGGCCAGGGGCCGCTGCTGCCGGTGATCCCGGCCATCGCCAACGCGGTGTATCACGCGGTCGGCGTGCGCATCGACCAGGTGCCCATCACCCCGGACGTGGTGCTGCGCGGTCTCGAGCTCAAGCGCCAGGGCAAGCCGGCGCGCATCGGCCCCGACAAGCTCCCGCTGTTCACGTTCAAGGAGCCCGTCGTCGTCGAGTCGGCCTTCGGCCAGCCCGCCGACGCCGTCGCCGTGCGGCCGTTCGTCGACCCGTCATGATCCGCCTGCCGCCGTTCACCTACGTCGCGCCGGGGAGCCTGGCCGAGGCGGTCCGGGCCATGACGGACGCCGGTCCCGACGGCATGCTCGTGGCCGGCGGGACCGACCTCTACCCGAACATGAAGCGGCGCCAGTTCGAGCCGACGACGCTCGTCGGGCTGCGCGCGATCCGGGGGCTGCGGGGCGTCGGCGGCTCGCCGCGCGAGGGCATGACCGTCGGCGCGTGCACGACGCTCACCGCCGTCGCGACGCATCCCGACATCGGCCGCGCATACATGGCGCTGGCCACCGCGGCGGGACTGGTATCGTCGCCGCAGCTGCGCAACATGGGCACGCTCGGCGGCAACGTCTGCGTGGACACGCGCTGCAACTACTACAACCAGTCCTACGAGTGGCGGCAGGCGATCGGCTTCTGCATGAAGAAGGACGGGGACATCTGCCTGGTGGCGCCGGGCAGCTCGCGCTGCTGGGCCGTGTCGTCGTCCGACACGGCGCCGGCGCTGTGGAGCCTGGGGGCGCGCGTGCGGCTGGTGGGGCCCGGCGGCGAGCGCACGGTGCCGATCGCCGCGCTGTACCACGACGACGGCATCCAGTACCTGAGCAAGCGGGGCGACGAGATCGTGGCCGAGATCGTGCTTCCGCCCGCTGACGGCTGGCGCTCGGCCTATCTCAAGCTGCGCCGGCGCGGGGCGTTCGACTTTCCGATCCTCGGCGTGGCGGCCGCGCTCCGGCTGGAGGGCGAGGTCGTGCGCGAGGCCCGCATCGTGCTCGGCGCGGTGGCCTCGACGCCGCGCGAGGCGCCCAGGGCGGCGGCCGCGCTGGTGGGCGAGCGGCTGACGTCGGAGGTCATCGAGCGGGCGGCCGACCTCGCGGCCGGGCCGTCGAAGCCGCTGGACAACACGGACCTGACCCATCCCTACCGCAAGAGGGTCACGCGCGTCTACGTGGCGCGGGCGCTGGCGCGGCTGGCCGGCCTGGACATCGGGCCGGCCCTGGACGTCGTCGCGTGAGCACGGCGCTCGGAGAGCGTATCAAGGCGCTGCGGCGGGAGCGCGAGCTGCAGCAGCGCCAGCTCGCCGAGAAGGCCGAGCTGACGCCGAGCATGGTCTCGCAGATCGAGTCGGGGCGGCTGACGCCGTCGCTGAACACGCTCGGCAAGATCGCCGCCGCGCTGGGCGTGCCGATCGCCGCGCTGTTCGACGGCCAGGCGCCGGCGCGCATCCAGATCAGCCGCAAGAGGGACCACCCGGTGGTGTCCTTCGACGGCTCGCCCGAAACGTGGACGGTGCTCGGCGCCGGGCTGTTCGAGGGTAAGATCCGGGCGGTGGTCTCCACGCTCGACTCCCGCGGCCAGGGCGTCACCACCGACAAGGTGGTGATCAAGCCCGGCCAGATGAAGCTGTTCTACGTGCTGAACGGCGCCGTCGGCCTGCACTACAACGGTGAGCGGCACCGGCTCGAGACCGGCGACAGCGCGCTCCTCGACGGCGGCCTGCCGCACGGCTGGGAGAACCTCGGTACCCGGAGGGCCCGCGTCCTCTGGGTCATTCTCGGGTAGGAGCGGAAATGGCCGACACCGGCGACCGTACGCAGGTCGACTTCCGGACCGACCCGTCGCGCTACAAGCACTGGCGGCTGGGCGTGGCCGGGCGCATCGCCACGCTGGCCATGGACGTGCGCGAGGACGGCGGGCTGCAGCCCGGCTACGAGCTGAAGCTGAACTCCTACGACCTCGGCGTCGACATCGAGCTGTACGACGCCGTCCAGCGCCTGCGCTTCGAGCACCCGGAGGTCGGCGCGGTGGTCCTGACGTCCGCCAAGGAGCGCGTCTTCTGCGCGGGCGCCAACATCCGGATGCTCGGGCGCGCCTCGCACGGCTGGAAGGTGAACTTCTGCAAGTTCACCAACGAGACGCGCAACGCCATCGAGGAGGCGGCGGCCGAATCGGGCCAGGCCTGGCTGTGCGCGGTCAACGGCCCCTGCGCGGGCGGCGGCTACGAGCTGGCCCTGGCCTGCCGTCACATCGTGATGGCCGACGACGGCAACACGTCGGTGGCGCTGCCGGAGGTCCCGCTGCTGGCGGTGCTCCCCGGCACCGGCGGCCTCACGCGCCTGACCGACAAGCGGAAGGTTCGCCGCGACCGCGCGGACTATTTCTGCACGCTGGAGGAGGGCATCAAGGGCCAGCGGGCGGTGGAGTGGGGCCTGGTGGACGAGGTCGTGCCGCGCTCCCGGCTCGAGGAGACCGTGCGCCGGCGCGCGGGGGAGCTGGCCGGGCGGAGCGACCGCCCGGCCGACGCGCGCGGCGTGGCGCTGACGCCGCTCGGACGGACGCTGGGCGGGGACCGCATCGCCTATCGCTGGGTGACGGGTGGGCTCGACCGCGCCCGCGGGATCGCCGAGATCACCGTGGCGGCGCCTGACGCGCCGCCGCCGGCCGACCCCGCCGCGATCGCGGCCCAGGGCGCGGCGTTCTGGCCACTGGCGGTCGCTCGAGAGCTGGACGACCTCATCCTGCACCTGCGCGTCAACGAGGAAGCCCTCGGGCTGTGGGTGCTGCGCACCACGGGCGGCGCCGACCTCGTGGAGGCGTACGATCGGCTGCTCGAGCGGTTCGCCGGCCACTGGCTCGTGCGCGAGGTCCGGCTCTATCTGCGCCGCACGCTGAAGCGGCTCGACGTCACCTCGCGCTCGCTCTTCGCGCTGATCGAGCCGGGCTCGTGCTTCACCGGCACCCTGCTGGAGCTGGCGCTGGCCGCCGACCGCTCGTACATGCTGGACGGCCCGCGCGAGGGCGCCGCCGCGCCGCCGGCCACGGTGCGCCTGACCGCGGCCAACTTCGGCGCCTACCCGATGCCCAACGGCCTCAGCCGCCTGGCCAGCCGCTTCCTCGCCGAGCCGGGACGGGTGGACGACCTCAAGGGCCGCGTCGGCCAGGACCTCGACGCGGCCGCGGCTGCCGGAGCGGGCCTGGTCACGTTCACGCCGGACGACATCGACTGGGAGGACGAGGTGCGCATCGCGCTCGAGGCGCGGGCGGCCTTCTCGCCCGACGCGCTGACCGGCATGGAGGCCTCGCTCCGGTTCGGCGGGCCCGAGACCATCGAGACCAAGATCTTCGCCCGCCTATCGGCCTGGCAGAACTGGATCTTCCAGCGCCCCAACGCGGTCGGCGACACGGGGGCGCTGCAGGTCTACGGCACCGGCCGGCGCGCCGAGTTCGACCGGAGGAGAGTGTGATGGCGCGCGTGGACTACGCCGAGCGGATCCCCAACAACGTGAGCCTCGCCGACAACCGCCGCCTGCTGCGCGCGCTGGAGGAGTGGCAGCCGCGCTACCTCGACTGGTGGCGCGAGATGGGCCCCGACGGCTTCCAGGCCAGGGACGTCTACCTGCGCACGGCCGTGAGCGTCGACGCGCAGGGCTGGGCCCACTTCGACTGGGTGAAGATGCCGGACTACCGCTGGGGCATCTTCCTGGCCGAGCCGGAGCCCGGCCGCACCATCGCGTTCGGCGAGCACAAGGGCGCCCTCGCGTGGCAGGACGTGCCGGGCGAGCACCGGGGTACGCTGCGGCGGCTGATCGTGACCCAGGGCGACACCGAGCCCGCCTCGGTCGAGCAGCAGCGCCACCTGGGCGGCACCTGCCCCTCGCTCTACGACCTCCGCAACCTCTTCCAGGTCAACGTGGAGGAGGGGCGCCACCTGTGGGCGATGGTCTATCTGCTGCACGCCCACTTCGGCCGCGACGGACGCGAAGAGGCCGAGGCCCTGCTGCAGCGGCGCTCGGGCGACTCCGACAAGCCGCGCATCCTCGGCGCCTTCAACGAGAAGACGCCGGACTGGCTGTCGTTCTTCATGTTCAGCTTCTTCACCGACCGCGACGGCAAGTACCAGCTGGCCGCGCTGGCCGAGAGCGGGCTCGACCCGCTCTCGCGCACGTGCCGGTTCATGCTCACCGAGGAAGCGCACCACATGTTCGTGGGCGAGACGGGCATCTCCCGAATGGTGCAGCGCACCTGCGAGCTGACGCGCGAGCACCGGACGGACGACGTGCGGCGCCACGGCGGCATCGACCTGGCCACGATCCAGCGCTACCTCAACTTCCACTACTCGGTGTCGCTCGACCTGTTCGGCTCGGAGATCTCGACCAACGCCGCCAACTTCTACACGGCCGGCGTCAAGGGCCGCTTCGAGGAGACCAAGAAAGCCGACGATCACGTGCTCCGCGACGCGACCTACCCGGTGACGCGCCCCGAGGGCGACGCGATCAGGATCGTGGAGGAGCCGGCGCTGACCGCCCTCAACGAGCGCCTGCGCGACGACTACATCGCCGACTGCCAGCGGGGAGTCGACCGCTGGAACGCGGTCATCAAGCGCCACGGCATCGACGCCGAGCTGCGGCTGCCCCACCGCGGCTTCCACCGGGCCATCGGCAACTTCGCCGACCTGCGCGTGTCGCCCGACGGTCGGCTGGTGAGCCAGGCCGAGTGGGACGCTCGCCGGCCGGACTGGCTGCCGACGGCCGAGGACCAAGCCTTCATCACCAGCCTGATGAGGCCCGTGGTCGAGCCGGGCAGGTACGCGGGCTGGATCGCGCCGCCCGCGCGCGGCATCAACGGCCAGCCGCTGGAGTTCGAGTACGTGCGGCTCGGCCCCGGCGGCGCCCGGTCGGGAGGACGCGATGCCTGAGCGCCCTGCGACCAGACACCGCCGCCGCTAGCGGGAATGGGGCCACCACGGGGCCCACGCGGGTGATCGAGGAGCGGGCCGGCTCCGCCGACCGCGACGAGCGCCGGGGGGGCCCTGTCGGGGCCCCCCATGTGGTCAAGGGCTTGGGGGCCCTGTCGGGGCCCCCATGCGGTCAAACCCGGCGATTGGTGTCGATGTAGGTGTCGTTGCTGCGAGTCATGGCGACGATGGCGAGGATGACCACCACGAGAAGCGCGGCGGCGATGATCACGGCGGCCGTCGGGCTGAGCCCGAAGATCGTCGTGCGCTCGCTCACGGCCGCGCGCGGCAGCGCCGAGCCGTCGTCGCTCCGGGCCGGCGGAGCGCTCTCGGTCCGGGTTTCACTGCGGCTTTCGCCGCGGGCGCCGGGGCGATCGGGAGCGGCGGCCGGGTCGCCGGGGCTCGCCGACGTCGAGCCGCTGGCCGAGGTGGACGGGCCGGATACGGACCCGCTCGCCGAGCCGGACGGCGTCGACACCGAGCCGCTGGCGGACCCGGACGGGGTGCTTCCGGTCTGCGCGTCGGCGAACGCCACGAAGCCGGCGGTCCCCAGCGCGATCAGCAGGGTCGCAATGCGTTTCATGCTGCACCTCCCTGACCGAAGACACGCAGCAACGACGGTGCCACCGAGCGTCGGAGCAAAATTGACAAGGAGCGCGCGATGAACGCGTCGGACACCCTGCCGCAGGAGTTCAACGTCGCGACGTACTTCGTCGATCGCAACATGGCCGAGGGCCGGGCGAACCGGCCGGCGTTCATCTACGAGGATCGCGTCCTCACCTACGCCGACGTCCACGACCTGACCAACCGCGCCGGCAACGCCCTGTGCGAGCTGGGCATCGGCCTCGAGGACCGCGTCTGGATGCTCTGCCTGGACGCGCCCGAGTTCGTCGGCACCTTCTGGGGCGCGATCAAGATCGGCGCCGTCCCGATTCCCACCAACACGCTGATGCGCACCGCCGACTACGTCTACTTCCTGCGCGACAGCCGCGCCAAGGCGGCCGTGGTCTCGGCGCCGCTGCTGGCCGAGGCGGGCCCGGCGCTCGCCCAGTCGCCGTACCTGCGCCACGTGCTGGTCGCGGGCGGCACCCCCGGGACCGGGCAGCTGTCGTGGGAGGAGCAGGTCGCCCGGGCCTCGAGCCGGCTGGAGCCGGCCGGGACCTCGCGTGACGACGCGGCCTTCTGGCTCTACTCCTCGGGCTCGACCGGGTTTCCCAAGGGCGCCGTCCACCTGCACCACGACATGGTCGTGTGCCACGAGACCTACGCGCGGCAGATTCTCGGCATCCGGGAGAGCGACCGCGTTTACTCGGCCGCCAAGCTCTTCTTCGCCTACGGCCTCGGCAACGCCGGCTACTTCCCGATGGGGGCGGGCGCCCAGAGCGTGCTCTACCCGCACCGGCCCACCCCCGAGGGCGTGTTCGAGATCCTGACGCGTCGGCGCCCGACGCTCTTCTTCGGGGTGCCGACGCTCTACGCCGGCATGCTGGCGATCAAGGAGGCCGAGCGGCGCTTCGACCTCTCGTCGCTGCGCCTCTGCGTGTCGGCCGGCGAGGCGCTGCCCGAGGAGCTCTACACGCGCTGGCGCGAGCGGTTCGGCGTCGAGATCATCGACGGCATCGGCACGACCGAGATCTGCCACATCTTCCTGTCGAACCGTCCGGGCGCCGCGCGCCCGGGATCGACGGGACAGGCGGTGCCGGGCTACGAGGCGATCGTCGTGGACGACGAGGGCCGCCCGGTCCCCCGGGGCGAGATCGGCAACCTGCGCGTCAAGGGCGACTCGACCATGGCCTACTACTGGAACAAGCACGACAAGACCCGGGAGACGCTCTTCGGCCCCTGGATCCAGACCGGCGACAAGTACTACCAGGACGCCGACGGCTACTTCTGGTACGCCGGCCGCGCCGACGACATGCTGAAGGTGGGCGGGATCTGGGTGTCGCCCATCGAGGTCGAGGCCACGCTCATCAAGCACCCGGCGGTGCTGGAGGCGGCCGTGGTCGGCAAGGAGGATACCGATCGCCTCGTGAAGCCCCAGGCCTTCGTCGTCCTCAAGGAGCCGGCCGGCGGCGGTCCCGCGCTCGCCGAGGAGCTGAAGGGCTTCGTGAAGGACCGGATCGCGCCCTACAAGTATCCCCGCTGGATCGACTTCGTGCCCGAGCTGCCGAAGACGGCCACCGGCAAGATCCAGCGCTTCAAGCTGCGCGCCTGAGCCTCCGTGTTCGCGCGCCGGGTCATGCGCCGCTCGCGCCCGGGACGTGGCATCATGGAGCCTTCACGAGGAGGACAGGATGGCCGCGCACATCGAGCGGACGGCAGGACCCCACCCGATCGGCGAGCAGGGCGGAGCGTTCACCTGGATGGTCCCCTTGAGCGCGATACCCTCGCGGGAATGGATGAAGCTCTTCAACACCCCGCGGGAGCCCAGCGAGACGTACATGCCGAGCCTCGTCAGCTTCCGGGATCGCGGCCTGGTGTTTCCCGCCTCGGAAGAGCGGATCAAGGACTGGATGCAGCACATCGACCAGTGGATCGCGGCGGCCAACGACGGCGTCGCCGAGGCGGAAGACCGGCGCCGCCGGGCCCTCGACCACGAGGGGCGTGGCGCCGAGGACGCCAAGCGGCGCATCCTCGACGCCGACAAGTACCGGAGCCTCTGACCTGGAGACGACGCCATGAGCGACGGGCACGAGCTGACCCTGCCGGAGCTGCGCGAGCGCATCGAGGTCGCCGGCATCACCATCGCCGAGAACCGGCTTGGCATGGTGCGCAAGCTGCTGAGCGACGCCCTCGTCCACGTCCGCGCGCGCGATGCGCGCGTGCTCAAGACGGTGGAGCCCGCCGTGCGCTTCGCGCCGGAGACGCGCGATGAGTGAGGCGATCGCCTACGCGACCATCCGGGAGCTGGGCGCGCGCTATCGCGCGCGGCAGCTGTCGCCCGTGGAGGTGACCCGCGCGCTGCTGGCCCGGATCGAGAAGCTCGATCCCGCCCTGCACGCGTTCGTGACGCTCACCGCCGACCGGGCGCTGGCCGACGCGCGCGCGGCCGAGGACGCGCTCCGCCGCGGCGACGGCCGGCCGCTGCTCGGCATTCCGGTCGCCCACAAGGACATCTACCTCACCCGCGGCATCCGGACGACCGGCGGCTCCGCGTTGCTGGCCGACTGGGTCCCGGACGAGGACGCCACCTGCGTGCGGCGCTGGCAGGCGGCGGGCACGATCCTGCTGGGCAAGCTGATCACCCACGAGTTCGCCCTGGGCATCCAGTTCCCCGGCCACCGGTTCCCACCGGCGCGCAACCCGTGGAACCGTGACCACATCCCTGGCGGCTCCAGCAGCGGCTCCGGCGCCGCGCTCGCCGCGGGCCTCGTGACGGGCGCCACCGGCTCCGATACCGGAGGCTCGATTCGGGGGCCGGCCGCCTTCTGCGGGATCGCCGGCCTCAAGCCGACCTACGGCCGGTCGAGCCGCGCGGGCGTCCTCACGCTGTCGTGGACGCTCGACCACACCGGGCCCCTGGCAAGGACCGTCGAGGACTGCGCGTACCTGATGCAGCCGCTGGCCGGTCACGATCCGGGCGACCCGGCCTCCAGCCGCGCGCCCGTCGGCGACTACGTGGCGGCCCTCTCGCGCGACGTGCGCGGCCTGAAGGTCGGCGTGCCGCGGAACTATTTCTTCGAGGGTGTCGATCCCGAGGTCGAGCGCGCGTTCGAGGAGGCGATGGCCACCCTGCGGCGGCTCGGCGCCGAGGTCCGCGACGTCGCGATTCCGAGCCTGGCCCGCACGCACTCGTTCCTGCTGATCATGCTGGCCGAGGCGTACGCCTATCACGAGGGGGACCTCCGGGCCCACCCGGAGCTGTACGGTGACGTGCTCCGCGAGCGCCTGCAGGCGGGCGCGCTGGTCACGGGGGCCGAGTACGTGCAAGCGCAGCGCGTCCGCTCGGAGATCTGCGCGGAGACGGCCGAGGTGCTGCGGGCGGTCGACGTGCTGGCCACGCCGACCACGCCGAAGCCGGCCACGCCGTTCGCGCTCGCGCACGACCCCGAGTTCGGCTTCCCGCGCAGCAACATGCCGCCGTTCAACATCACGGGGCTGCCGGCGCTGGCGCTGCCGTGCGGTTTCTCGGCGTCGGGGCTGCCGCTGTCGCTCCAGCTCGCCGGCCGGCCGTTCGAGGAGGCGACGGTGCTGCGCGCCGGCCACGCCTACGAGCAGGCCACGACCTGGCACACGCGCCGGCCACCCGTGTGACACGCCCGTGCCGCCCGGATCGTTGACAGATCCCGGACGGACCCCTAGCGTCGTCCTGCACGACTGACCGCCCGGCCGGCCGGAGTCGGGTATCATCCCCACCAGACCGAACAGCCGTGGAGGTGCCGCCATGCTCGCCAACGGCCACACCGAGGCCCGCCAGCTCCGCTCGCGCCTGAGTCACCCGATCATCGACGCCGACGGCCACTGGATCGAGTACGGACCCGTCATGAAGGAAGAGTTCCGGCGCATCGGGGGGGCGGCGGCGGCCGAGGCGTTCGAGGTCGCCAGCCAGCGGGTACCCAACGCGCTCAAGATGTCGCTCGGCGAGCGGCGCCGGCGGCGGGTGGGCCAGGAGGCGTTCTGGTCGTCGCCCAGCGAGAACGTGCTCGACCGGGCGACCGCCATGCTGCCCCGGCTGATGTACGAGCGCCTCGACGACCTCGGCATCGACTTCTGCGTCGTGTACCCCACGGCCGGGCTCTCGTTCCACCGCATGCAGGACACGCGGCTGCGCCGGGCGATCTGCCGAAGCTATAACGTGTTCACGGCCGAGCAGTTCCGCGGCCTCGGCGACCGCGTCATCCCGGCCGCCATCATCCCCATGTACACGCCCGAGGAGGCGCTGGAGGAGCTGGAGTTCGCGGTCACCCAGCTCGGCTACAAGGTCGTCATGGTCGGCGGTCTCATGCGCCGCCGCGTGGCCGCGCTCGAGGAGGAGCAGCCGGACGCCTCCAGGCTGGTCGAGTGGTACGACGTGATCGGCATCGACAGCGACCACGACTACGACCCGGTGTGGGAGAAATGCCGCCAGCTGCGCGTCGCGCCCAGCTTCCACAACGGCGCCCGCTCGATCCTGCTGCGCAACTCGCCGTCGAGCTTCTGCTACAACCACATTGGCCACTTCGCCTCGGCCGGCCACGCCGTCGCCAAGGCGCTGTTCCTCGGCGGGGTGACGCGCCGCTTCCCCGACCTCAACTTCGCGTTCCTCGAAGGCGGGGTGGGCTGGGCGTGCATGCTCTACGCCGACCTCATCGGCCACTGGGAGAAGCGCAACCGGCAGGCGATCGAGCGCACGAACCCGAACAAGCTGGACGTGGGCCGGCTGCTGGAGTACGCCCAGAAGTACGGCAGCGACGCGGTCGTCGAGGCCGTGCGCCGCGGCGAGGGGCTGGCCGGCGACTCGAACTCGAAGCTGACCGGGGGCATCGAGGACCTCGACGACTACTTCCGTTGCCAGGTCGGCGGCAAGCAGGACATCCGCGACCTGTTCGTGCCGCGGTTCTACTTCGGCTGCGAGGCCGACGACCCGGTCAACGCCTGGGCGTTCAACCGCAAGGCCAACCCCATGGACGTGCGGCTCAACGCGCTGTTCAGCTCGGACATCGGCCACTTCGACGTGCCCGACATGACCGAGGTGGTGCCGGAGGCGTACGAGCTGGTCGAGCACGGACTGATGACCGACGACGACTTCCGCGACTTCATGTTCAGCAACGCCGTGCGGTTCTGGGGCGAGGTGAACCCGGATTTCTTCAAGGGGACCGTGGTCGAGAAGGCCGCCGCCGAGGTGCTCGCCCAGCCGGCCTAGCGGGTCTTCGTGGGGGCCGCGTCGGGCCCCCACGTGAGCTCCAGAGGAGCGGAATGGACTTCGAGGTCACCTACTCCGAGGCGCAGCAGAGCTTCCGCCGGGAAGTGCGTGCGTGGCTGGACACCAACGTGCCGGCAGGGGTCACGCGGATCCCGTCCTCGCCCGACGACAGCCTCGCCCGCTATCGCGAGCTGCGCGCCCTCGGCCGGAAGCTCGGCGACAAGGGCTGGCTTTACCCACGGGCGCCCGCGCAGTACGGCGGCGGCGGCCTCGACGTCGATCACTGCATCATCCTGGAGGAGGAGGTCGACCGCGTCGGCCTTTCCCTGCCGCCCTACTACGACAGCGGCGGGCGGCTGGGCTCGGCGACGATCCTGGTGTGGGGGACCGAGGCGCAGAAGCAGGCGATGCTGCCGCCGATCTATCGCGGCGAGGTGCGCACCTGGCAGCTCCTGACCGAGCCGGGCGCCGGCTCCGACCTGGCCGGCGTGACGACGAGCGCCATCCGCGACGGTGACGAGTACGTCATCAACGGGCAGAAGATCTTCGTCGGCAGCGATCACGGCGCCGACCGGATCTGGATGATCGCCGTCAGCGACCCCGGCGGCAAGCGCCACGAGAACCTGTCCTGGTTCATGATCGACGCCGGCCTGCCCGGCATCACCGTGCAGCCGATGGAGCTGCTCGGCACCGGCGGCGAGGGCGGTACCGATCCCGTCACCAAGAACACCGTGTTCTTCGACCACGTGCGGGTGCCCGCCTCCACGCTCGTGGGCGGCGAGAACAACGGCTGGGAGGCGGCCACCACCCATCTCGAGCTGGAGCACGGCGCCGGCGGGCGCATCGGCCGCCATCGCGTCTGGGACCGGCTGCTCGCCTACTGCCAGCAGACCAAGCGCGACGGCGTGCCGCTCACCCAGCACGCCGACACGCGCGACCTGCTCGCCGATGCCTACGTCAAGACCGAGGTGATGCGGCTGTTCGGCCTGCGCAACTTCTGGCTCACGTACGCCGGGCGCCCGCGCTCCTACGAGGGCCCCCAGCTCTCCTACTACCGCAAGATGACCGGCCTCTGGCTGACCGGCGCGATTCTCGAGATGGTGGGGGCCGCCGCGCTGACGACCGATCCCGCCTGGGGCTCGCCCGAGGGCTTCCTGGAGCTGCAGCAGCGCAACGGCATCGTGGCCGTGCACCCGGGCGGCACCGCCGACATCCAGCGCGTGACCATGGCCCGGCGGATCGGCATCGGCCGGACGTCGCGCGAGGCCGCCGGCACGGTGCACTGAGCCGCGATCGCCCGCTCGAGAGGACACCGTCATGCCCGTCACGTACGACAAGCGCGATCACATCGGCATCGTCACGCTGTGCCGGCCGACGGCCCGCAACGCGTGGGGGCCGGATTTCAACGACGGGCTGGCCCGTCACTTCGCGGCGATGGAGGACGACGACGACGTCCGCTGTGCGATCCTGACCGGCGACGAGAGCGGCGGCGCCTTCTCGGCGGGCGCCAACCTCAAGGACCCGAAGACCCACACGCTCGACTCGGCCGCCGCGCTCATCAAGAGCCTGCCCAAGCGGCGCGACCGGGCGTTCGAGGTGCTGTCGAGTTTTCCCAAGCCGCTGATCGGCGCCGTCAACGGCTACGCGGTCGGGATCGGCTGCATCGTGACCTTCTGCTGCGACCTGCTCGTCGCCTCCGAGCGGGCGGAGTGGCGGCTGCCCCAGGTCGCGCTCGGCATCCTGCCGGCCTACGGCGGCGCCGTCCGGCTGGCTCGCTGGGTGGGCAGGGGCCACGCGATGCGCCTGACGCTCGGCATCCCGCTGCCCGCCGAGGAGGCGTATCGCATCGGGCTGGCCCAGTGGCTGGTGCCGCACGCCAAGCTGATGGACAAGACGCTGGAGGTGGCCGCGCACGTCGCGGCGCTGCCGCCGCTCGCCGCGCGCCTGGCCAAGGAGTCGCTCGTCCGCGGCCTGGACATTCCCAACCTGGCCGACGCCTCGCTGGTCGATCTCTACCGCTTCGCCGCGCTGGAGCAGACCGAGGACAAGGCCGAGGGCCACCGGGCCTGGCGCGAGAAGCGCAAGCCCGTCTTCCGCGGGCGCTGACGGCCGTGGATCTCTCGCTCACCGAGCCCCAGGAGCTGCTGCGCTCCGCCGCCCGCACCTTCGTCGAGCGCGAGGCGCCGACCCACGCGATCGTCGCCGCGCAGCGCGGCGAGTCCGCCCTGCCGGCGGCGCTGTGGCGGAAGGCCGTCGAGCTGGGCTGGCCGGGCATTCTCGTCCCGGCGGAGTACGGGGGCAGCGAGAGCAGCCTCACCGACGCCGCCGTCCTCTTCGAGGAGCTGGGCCGGGGGCCCGTGCCCGGGCCGTTCTTCAGCTCGGGCGTGCTCGGCGCTCTCACGGTGCTGGAGGCGGCGAGCGAGGCGCAACGGCGCGCGATCCTGCCGCGCGTCGCCAGCGGCGAGGTCGTGCTGGCGGTCGCCATCACCGAGCCGAACGCCTCCTGGGGCTCGCTTGGCGTGACGTTGGCGCCCCAGCGGGCAGGCGGCGGCTACCGGCTCGACGGCGCCAAGCTCTTCGTCGCCGACGCGACTGCCGCGACGCATTTGGTCGTCGGCGTGCGCACCGGCGACGCGCCCGGCGACGTGAGCCTGCTGATGGTCGACGCGACGACCCCGGGCGTGCAGACGCGCCTGTTGCCGGGGTTCCTCTCGTGGCAGGGGGAAGTGATGTTCGAGAGCGTCGACGTGCCGGAGACGGCACTGCTCGGCCGGGCCGACCAGGGCTGGACAGCGCTGGAGCGTGCGCTCGGGCGCGCGTGGCCGGTCCTGTGCTCGTACATGGTGGGCGGCTGCCAGGCCGTGTTCGAGCTGTCGGTGGCGCACAGCCAGCAGCGTGTGCAGTTCGGGGTGCCGATCGGGAAGTTTCAGCGCGTGCAGGACCACATCATCCGCCTGGTCAACCATCTCGACGCGGCGCGGTGGACGACGGCCGAGGCGCTCTGGAAGCTCGACACCGGGCGGCCAGCCGCCGACGCCGTGCACCTGGCCAAGGCGGTGAGCAGCGAGGCGTATCTGGAGGCGTGCAACGCCGCCCACGAGGTGCACGCGGGGCAGGGGAGCCTGACCGAGTACGGCCTCGTGGCCCACACGCAGATGTCGCGCACGCTCTTCCCGTACCTCGGTGATCCCCGCTGGCACAAGCGGCGGATGGCCGACGCGCTGAGCTGGTAGTGCGAGCTGCGGCGCTCGGCGGCGAGGCGAGCCCGTGAACGGAGTCAGCGCCTCGCAGCCGTTCGACGGCGTCACCGTCCTCGAGCTGGGGCAGTTCGTCGCCGTCCCGTGGGCGGGCCAGGTCCTCGCCGACGGCGGCGCCCGCGTCATCAAGATCGAGCCGCCCGAGGGCGAGCCGAGCCGCCACATCGCCCCGATGGTCCCCGGCGAGAGCCGGCACTTCGTCATCCGCAACCGCGGCAAGCACTCGCTGCCCCTCGACTTCAGGCATCCCGACGCCCGCGAGATCCTCGACGCCCTGCTCGCTCGCGCCGACGTCGTCCTCGTCAACATGCGCCCGGGGCTGGCCGCCGAGCTGGGCGTCGAGTACGAGCAGCAGGCGTCGCGCCACCCCCGCCTGATCGTCGGCACCGTGACCGCGTTCGGGCCGCGGGGGCCCGACGCCGCGCTGGCCGGCATGGACATGGTGGTGCAGGCGCGCAGCGGCCTCATGGTGACGGGCGGCAAGATGAAGGACGGCCTGCCGACGACCGGCGAATCGCCGATCGCCGACTACATGGCCGCCGCGCTGCTGGCCTTCGGGGTCGCCTCGGCGCTGTACCGGCGCGTGCGGACCGGCCGCGGTGGGCGGGTGGACACCTCGCTCCTGCAGTCCGCGCTCGCGCTGCAGAACAACCTCATGATCCGGGTGGAGAACGTGGACGGTCCCCGCCACGCCGGGTTCCGCGACTGGCTCGCCGGCGCGCGCCGGGGCGGCGTGTCCTTCGTCGAGCAGGTCGAGCGGATGCCCCGCAACCGGCCGGTGGCGATGGCGGCGGTCTACTACCGCACCTACGCCACGAAGGACTCGGCGCTGGCGGTCGCCTGCGGCAGTCCTTCGCTCCGGCGCAGGTTCATCGCCGCCGTCGGGCACGAGGATCCGGCGCTCGGGGGCCAGGTCGCCGACGTCGACGCGCACTACGCGACGCTGAAGCGCACGGTGGAGGCGACCATCGCCTCGCGCACCACCGAGGAGTGGACGGCGGTGCTCACGGCGGCCGGCGTCCCCGCCAGCCGCGTGGCCCTCCCGCTCGAGATCCTCGACGACGCCCAGCCGGCGGCCAATGCGATGTTTGCGCGCCAGGACCACCCGGCGCTGGGATCGCTGACCGTGCTGGGCTCGCCCGTCAACCTCGACGGCGGCTTCGCGCCGGGCCCGCCCACGCCCGCGTTCGGGACCGAAACCCGCGCGATCCTCGAGTGGGCGGGCTTCGCCGAGGGAGCCGTCCAGCGGTTGCTCGCCGGCGGCGCGGTGACACCAGCCCCCACCGGGTGAGCGGGGGCTGGAAGCGGACGCTGAGCCGAGCGGCGACGAAAGGACCGTCGGAGATGTCGATGCAGCTCGCTCTGCGCTGCCGCGGTCGCGGGGAACGTGAGTGCCAATACGGCAGCGGTGAGCGCTTTGGGTGGTCGCGTTCTTGCACCGACATGCTCCCAGGTACGCTCATGCCTCTACGAATTCATTTTCCACAAGCGCCAAGTCGCGCGCCACGCCGGAGGCGCTCTTCGCACGCGGCGAAGGGCGCGGTGCAGATCGTGGTCACGCCGGGCTCGGGCGAAGGACGCGCCCTCGCCACTGCGCGTCGCCTCAGCATGCTCCTCAAGCGCCGCGCTCACGTCGTGGACGTCAGATCCTTCACCGACCTGGCCGCGCTCACGCGCTGGGCGAGAACGTGCCCGCCCGACGCGTCGTACATCATCTGCGTCGGCGGGGACGCGACGCTCAGTGCGACCGCGCAGGCGGCGATCCGATGCAGGGTCCCGTTCGTCCCGGTCCCGAACGGGTTCGGAAACGTCTTCGCCCAGGTGTTCGGCCACTCCAGTCAGGCGAGCGCGGTGGTCGGCCTCCTCGAGCACGGCGAGATCCGGTACGTGGACGTCGGCGTGGTCAAGCGGGACACGGGCGAGGAGGTGTTCCTCTCCCACCGGAGCTACGGGTTCCTCGAGCAGATCCAGCAGGTGGCCGAGCGCGGGAACCAGCAGCCGCGCCACCGCCTGCTTCGCTATCTCCGGTACTACGGCGTCGCCCGACGCTTCCTGTTTCGGACGCGGCTGGCCTCGCTTCAGGTCGAGGTCGACGGCAAGATGGTCGCCGACGACGCGGTGCTCGTCACCGTCGCGAACGTCGAGACCTACCGCGGCTTCCTCGCGCTCACGCCGACCGCCTCGCCGATCGACGGTCTCTTCGACGTCTTCGTCCTGCCCCGGGTGTCGAAGGTCAGGCTCCTGGCTCGACTGATCCAGATCAAGCTGCGAATGCGGGGGCGGTGGCGGGGGACCGCGCTCTACCGCGGGCGGCGCGTCACGGTGACGACTCCGCGACAGCGCGAGGAGCTGGCGGTGCGCCGGCGCGCGCTGCCGCTGCTGGTGCCGCCGGGCGCCATCCAGGCGCTCCGGAAGCGCACGATCGAGGACCACCCGCCGGTCGAGGGCCAGAGCCATCAGGCGACCGGCTCGGATTCACGGGCCGTGGGCTGGCGCCCGGCCGACGAGCGCATGGCCAGCAGCACCACGATCCCGATCACGATCCACACGGCCTGGCGCGCGCGCCGGACGAGGCTGAATGCGAGGCCGGCGCCGGCGCCGTAACCAAGCGCCGCGAACGCCACGGCGTTGGCGGCCTCGAAAGGACCGAGGCTGGCCGGAACGAGGAAGGTGACGAAGCGGACGCCGGAGCCGAGCGCCTCGAGGACGGTGGCGGTCGGCACCGAAGCGTCGACGCCCAGCGCCCACAGGATGAGGACGACCTCCAGCGCGCCGAGCAGCCAGCCGACCAGGTGGAATCCGAGCGACAGCCCCAGACGCCGCCCCTCCTTCCAGTAGTAGTCGCGTAACGCGCGGTCGAGCGTTTCCGCATAGGCGATGTTCTCGACGAGGCCGAACATCCTCAAGAGGCGTCCGCCGCGCGCCACCAGGCCCGAGAGCTGGCCCACGACGAAGCCGCCCACGGCCAGCACCTCGACCACCAGGAGCCAGAGCATCGCGCGCAACACGTCGGAGTCGACCGGCAACGTCGCCCGGGCCAGGACGAGGCCGATCAGGAGGAACAGCGCCTGGGCCATGGTGATGGTGGTCTTGGCGATGACCACCGACGGCACGCTCTCCGCGTACGTGACGTCGCGCCGGACGAGCCATGCCTTCGCTGCCTCGCCGCCGACCGCACCGATGGCCGTCACCACGTTCAGCGCCTCACCGGCCAGACGGGCGCCGTAGAGACGGAGGAAGGGCGCGCGGTCGCGGGCGAACGCGTAGCGCCAACCGAGCGTGTCGGCGGCCATGACGGCCGCGTAGGGCAGACAGACGAGCCCGAACTGCCACCACGCGAGCCGGCGCAGCGTTTCGAGAATCGGTTCGGCACCGACGCGGTAGACGAGGACCCCGAGGAGGCCGCCACCCAGGATGAGAAGGACGAGCTTGATCGCGCGCATCGTGGTTCCTTCGGGCAACCAGCATGCCAGACCCCCCCCTCTATGGGGAAAAGGGCTTCGTATGAGTAATATAGGCGCTGGTATGGCTGTGACACCACTTCACCGGGCGGCCCTCCGCCGGGTCCTGCGCCGGGGCAAGCCCCGTTTACTCTTGTCGGGCGCGATCGTCTCCCTCGTGGGTTACCTGGCGCTCGCGGTCTTCGCCGCGCAGCAGCAGTTCTTCGCGCTGGACTATGGGACGCATTCCTGGATCCGCCTCGTCCGCCGCGAGGCCTGGAACCTGCCGATGGAGCTGACCACGCACCTCGGAGATGCCATGGGGCTGGTTGTCCTGATCGGCATCGCGTCTCCCATCCTCTGGCGGGTGAACCGCCGCTGGGCAATGGCGCTGCCGGTGCTCATGGCGGGGACCTGGGCGCTCCAGTGGGTCACCAAGGCCGCGGCGGGGCGGGCCCGGCCGAACCTGGCGCCCTGGGGGTTTCCGAGCGGCCACGTGCTCAGCCTCGTCGTGTTCTTCGGGCTGATCATCTATCTCGTCGCGATGGCCTCCTCCCGCCGGCGCCGGTGGCGCGTGGTGGCCTGTGTCACTGCGCTGGTTCCGGTCGTCGTGGTGGCGTTCAGCCGGCTCTACCTGAACAAGCACTGGCTCTCGGACCTCGCCGGCGGCCTGGCGATCGGAACCGCCTATCTCCTGGTGGCGATCTGGATCGTCGAGGTGGTACTGACCCCGCCAGACGAGCCCGCGACGGACGAGCCTTTTTCCTGACCGCGGGAACCCGATCGCCCTCAGGCGCGGCCCTCGATGACGACGTCCAGCAGGAACGGCCGGCCGGCGCCGAGCGCCTTGTCGAGCGCCGGGCGCAGCTCGCCCGGCGTGGTGACCCGCGCGCCCTCCACGCCCAGCCCGCGCGCCAGGTCGACGAGGCCCAGGTCGGGCGCGACGAGATCCATGTGCGGGTAGCCGCGATCCGGCTTGGCGCCGAAGCGCTGGCGATACGTGTCCATGTTGTGCTTGAGGATGCGGTACTCGCGGTTGTTCAGGATCAGGAAGACGACGGCGAGGTCGTGATGGGCCGCGGTCCACAGCGCCTGGATGCTGTACATCGCCGAGCCGTCGCCCGAGAGGGCGACCACCGGTCGCTCGGGATGGGCCAGCTTCACGCCCAGCGCGCCGGGCAGCGACTGGCCGATGCCGCCGCCGCGCGCGCCGACGTAGTCGCCCGGCCGCTCGAACTGGACTGTGCGGGCCAGGTCGAGGCTGGCGGTGATCGACTCGTCGACGACGATCGCGTCGGGAGGCAGCGCGGACTCGAGCTCGGCCATCAGCCGCGGGACCGCGATCGGCGCGTGGTCCCAGCGCTTGGCCGCCCGGGCCCGCTGCGCCTCGGCGTCCCGGGCCTTGAGGGCGCGGAGCGCGTCGTTGCGCCGGGCCGCGGCCTCGTGGAAGACGGGGCCGGCGCCGCGCTCCACGGCGGCCTGGAGCGCGGACAGCGCCGTCCGCGGATGACTCACCAGCCCGACGGTCACCGGGAGATTGTGCGCGAGGCGCTCGGGCGACGACTCCACCTGGATGGCCGCGGCGCCTGACGGCAGCGGCGAGCCGGGCGCGTACCAGACCTCCTCGAAGAACGGGCCCCCGACGAGGAGCACGACGTCGGCGCCGTCGAGCGCCTTGCGGATGGCCACCGTGTCGAAGCCGAGGCCGAGGCGGAAGTTGGGGTGAGCGCTCGGCAGCGCCTGGTGCGTCCTGATCCCTTCGCACCAGACGGCGGCCCCGAGCCGCTCGGCCAGCGCCGCCACCTCGGCCGTGGCGCTCGTCGCGTCGTCGCCGACGACGATCGCCGGTCGCCGGCTGCGGAGCAGGAGCTCCGCGGCCGCCCGGATGCCGGCCGGATCGGGCTCGGGCGTGCGATAGAGGCGGCCCGGGGGAAACGGCTCGACGTCGGTCTCCTGCTCGAGCACGTCGATCGGCAGCGCGACGAACACGGGAGCGGCCGGCGGGTCGCCGGCGATCTTCAGCGCGCGGTGCAGGATCGGCGCGAACTCGTCGGCGCGCTCGACCTGAACGCTCCACTTGGTGACCGGGGCGGCCATCGCCACCAGGTCGTGGCCGAGCACGGGCCCCCGCAGCCGCAGGCGGGTGTCCTGCTGCCCGGCCGTCACCACGAGCGGCGACCGGGCCTTGAAGGCGTTGTAGAGCATGCCGAGCGCGTTGCCGAGCCCCGGCGCGGCGTGGAGGTTGACGACGGCGGTCTTGCCGCTCGCCTGGGCGTAGTAGCTGGCGGCACCGAGGGCGACGCCCTCGTGCAGGGCCACGATGTAGCGGAGCTGCGGGTAGTCGAGGAGCGCGTCGAGGATGGGGCTCTCGGTGGTGCCGGGGTTGCCGAAGACGTACTCGACTCCGTGGGCGATCAGGCTCTCCATGAAGACCTGCTTGCCTCGCATGCGCCGCTCCTTTCGCGGGACGAGAGTAGCATCGCGGTGCGGCGATGGACGACCTCGACGCGGCGCCCTCAAAGGAGACCATACCGCCCGGCCGGTGACCGCGAGCCGCCGTCGCCCCAGCACTTCCACGAGGTCCTCGCCCGTGTGCTTCGCGAGAGCGGCCAATCGTGACTGCGCCGGAGCGCCGAACCGTCGACGGCGGTTACGAGACGCGGGACGCCGCCGGCGGTGCCGGAGGAGGCATGTCGTTCGCCGTGCCGGCCGCGAGTCGACTCATCAGGTGGCGGTACTTCCGCAGGGCGCGGCGCTGGATCGTCCAGCCCGCCGGCGGAAAGTAGGTGCCGGTTCCCCCCTGGGGCGCCGCGCGCAGCGCGACGCCACGGAGCAGCTGTCCGATGACGTCCACGAACGCCTCCGAGGCCTCCCGCCGCAGCCGCCGCAGGTAGTGGTGCAGCGTCGGCTCGCCGCGCACGGGCAGCGGCCGGCGCAGAATCAGGTCACCACCGTCGACCCGCTCGCTCACGAGGTGGATGGAGTACCCTACCGTCTCCGGCCGGTCCAGGGCAAAGGCCCAGACGGCACAGTCCGACCCGCGGCAGTCGGGCAGCAGACCGAGATGCCGGTTCAGGGCGACCCGCCGGGCGAGCCCGTAGAAGCTCGGTTTCAGGATCGGGGCGCCGGCCAGCAGAATGTAGTCGGGCGCGGCGCGCCGCACGAAGTCGAGGACGGCCTCCGCGTGAGGGTCGCGGCAATCCAGGCAGGGATGGCGCGAGCGGATCTCACGCACGAGGGGGGCGGTGATCTCCGGAAATGCGGGCATCGTGCGCGGTGAGCGCTCTCCGCGGAAGGAGCCGTCGAGCCGATTCGCCAGCCGGGCCAGCAGGATATCGGCGACGCAGCGGACGCCACGGTTGCGGCGCAGGCGTGCCAGGACGCGAAGCTGGTTGCTCACCGGACGACCGAGGATGTTCACGAGCGCGAACGGCTGTGAAACCGATTCCAGGAAGGCCCCGAGGAAGTACGCCTCCGGGAGATCGCCACTCGTCAAGATCAGGAACGAGGAGGACACCGATGCCAGAACCAAGCAACGGACTTGCCACGGCTCGAATTCGCGTCGATCGGCGGTCTGGCGGCCGTCGGTGTGCAGCGCTGTGCCGTGACTGTGCAGCCGGCCTCCCTCGAGCACGGCAAGGTCGTAGGGAGAGGTGAAAGCATGAAGAAAGTGAAGATCCTCGGCGTGCATGGACTGGGCGACCATCGCAACAGCACCTGGAAGGAGGACTGGACGGCGGTCCTGCTCGCGGCCTTCCCCGGGCAGCACGCCGTCGCCGGACGGGAGCGCGTCCAGCTCGAGTTCACCTTCGTCACCTATGACGACATCTTCGAGGACGTGGACCTCTCCGTGTGGGAGACGATGCAGGCGGTGTGGAAGCTGGCGCGCAGCGGAGCCGCGACGGCGCTCGGTCGGCGGCGCGGCGTGCTCGGCGACGTGTCGGACCGGATCCGGTGGACGGCCGGCTACGTCGTCGCCTGGGTCGAGGACGAGAAGTTCAAGAAGCTGACCCGGCAGCGCGTGTTCGACGCGCTGGTCGCCGAGCAGCCCGACCTCGTCCTGGCTCACAGCCTCGGCTCGCTCGTCACCTACAACGCCTTCTCGCACCCCGACGCCGGCCGGGCCGCCGTGGCCGCGGCCTTGCGGCGCACCCGCTACGTCACCCTGGGTTCGCAGATCGGCAATCCCTTCGTCATGAAGAACCTCACGCCGGGCCGCATCGACCCCCTCCCGGTGAAGTACTGGCATCACCTCTTCAACGAGGAAGACGACGTGTTCACGGCTCCCATCAAGCTCTGGGAGGCGAACAACTTCGAGCAGGTCGACGTGCCCTTCGACATCGACGGCTTCGCCGACCACTCGGCCGTCGAGTATCTCAAGCACGTGAACACCGTCGAGAACGTGTGGAGACCGGCCGCGGAGCAGCGCATCGACGCGCGGGCGTTCGGGGCGGCGCGGGCGCGGCGTGAGAGCCCGGCGGTGCTGAAGCAGCGAGGCCGGTTGCAGCGCCGGGCCCTGCTGGTGGGCATCAACCAGTATCCCCGGGAGGAGGACCGTCTCGAGGGCTGTGTGAACGACGTCTTCCTGATGAGCTCGGCGCTGCAGGAGTGCGGCTTCGCCCCCGAAAGCATCCGTGTGTGCCTCGACGAGCGGGCGACCGCCCGGGGCATCACGGAGCGGCTCAAGTGGCTGCTCGACGATCCACGCGCCGGTGACGAGCGGGTGTTCTACTACAGCGGCCACGGCGCGAGGATGCCGGAGTACGGCGAGAACATGGAACCGGACCGCAACGTCGAGACCCTCGTGCCCTGGGATTTCGACTGGTCGGCCGATCGGGCGATCGTCGACGATCAGATCTTCGGCCTGTACAGTCAGCTGCCCTACGGCACGCGATTCGCCATGATCCTGGACTGCTGCCACTCGGGCGGCATGCACCGTCAGGGTGGGGCCAGGGTGCGCGGCCTGAACCCTCCCGACGACATCCGTCATCGCGAGCTCAAGTGGGACCCGGCGGCCGACATGTGGGTGTCCCGTGACTTCGAGCGATTGAACCGGTACTTCTCGTCGAGAGCCGACGTGAACGCCGCTTTCTTCGGCAGCGACGGCGCCTCCACCCGCATCGGACGGGCGTCGCTGGTGCGGGGCCAGACGGAGCGAGAGTACCGGCAGCTCAAGCGGCGGGCCGGCACCCCCCGCGTCGGCCCCTACCTGCCGCTCATCATCGAGGCGTGCCAGGAGCGCGAGTTTTCGTACGAGTACCGGCACGGCGTCACCAGCTACGGCGCGTTCACGTACTCCCTGTGCCTGGAGCTGCGCCGGCGCAAGCGCATCAGCTTCGGGCGGCTGGTGGAGGTCACGGCCGGCCGGCTGGAGGCCCTGGGCTACATCCAGCGGCCTCAGATCCTCGGCCCGCGGGCCATCGTCAACGCCCGCGTGCCGTGGAGCGAGTAGCTCGAGCCGGGGCGTGAGGGCCTTCGACCACTGTGGTCTAGAATCGAGGCGCGATGGATTCGCAGCCGCCCGGCCCGCCCTGGACTCCTCCGCGCTGGCTCCGCAATCTGCGCCTCGTGGCGTCGGAGGTACAGCCCTACGCTGCGATGTCTCCTCAGGAGCGCCTGCGGCTCGTCTTCGAGCTGATGAGCTTCGCCGCCGCCCGCCTGCAGGAGCAGGCCGAGCGGCGCGGCTGTACGGCCGGCGAGCTCCTGCACCTGTACGAGCGGGCGGGCGATCGCCTCCGCGCCCGTGGCTGACCGGGAACCTCCGCGCTTCCACGACGTCCTCGCGCTGTTCGTAGATCTCCTCGAGGCCAGGGGCGTTGCCTACATGATCGTCGGCGCCGTCGCCGTCGGTGTCTGGGGCCGCCCGCGGGCGACCGCGGACATCGATGTCACCGTGCTGGTCGACGAGGCGGGCCTCGATGCGCTCGCGCAGGCCGCGGGGCCACTCGGGCTCGCCATCGACCGGCAGTGGCTGGAGTGGAACCCGCTGCTGCGGGGCACGAACGTACGCCTGACCGCGGCCGGGGCGGCGGTGGACATCATGCGCCCGCGCGACCGCCACGAGGAGAGGGCCATCGAGCGCCGCCAGCCCGTCACCATCGAGGGGCGGCAGCTATGGTTCGCGGCGCCGGACGACCTCGTCTTGATGAAGCTCAAGGCCGGCCGCCCCCGGGACTTCGAGGATGCCGTGGGCGTCCTGGTCGCGCAGCGCGTGGTGCTGGACGAGGCGTACATGACCGACTGGGCCGGCCGGCTGGGAATCGCCGATGAGCTGGCCTACGTGCTTCGGGAGAGCGAACCACCTTGAACGCGCCGGACAGCGGTCGAGGGGGTGAGCTCGCGCGTCAACCGGCGCGGCAACTGACGGCGAGGACGTCAGCGTGACGCGCATCGGCGTCGCGTTCAGCGGCGGGCTGCCGCCCGCCGACATCGTCGAATGCGTGCTGCTGGCCGAGTCGCTCGGCTACGAGTCGGCCTGGGTGGCCGAGGGTCACGGCGGCGACCAGTTCGCGACCCTCGGCGCCTGCGCCGTGACCACCCGGCGCATCCGCCTCGGCACCAGCATCTCCAGCGTGTTCGTGCGGAGCCCGACCACCATCGGCATGGCGGCGGCGACCGTCGACCAGCTCTCCGGCGGTCGGTTCGTCCTCGGCCTGGGCTCGAGCCATCGCGTGCAGGTCGAACCCGAGCACGGCATCGCGTTCGTCCAGCCGACGGCCCGGCTGCGAGACACGATCGCCATCGTGCGCGGCCTGCTCCGCGACGGCGTCGTCTCGCACCGCGGCGAGGCGGTGACGATCGAGCGCTTCGACCTGTGGTTCCCGCCGCTCCGGCCCGAGGTGCCGATCTACGTGGCGGCGCTGTTCCCGCGCCTGCTCGAGATCGCGGGCGGGCTGGCCCAGGGGGTGCTGCTCACCTGGCCGACGCCGCGCACGATCGCCCGCGCCGTCGAGCACGTCGCGATCGGCGCCCGGCAGGCCGGACGGCCCGCCGGCGAGGTCGACGTGGCCTCGCTCATCCCGTGCGCCGTCGCGGACACGGCCGCCGCGGCCCGCGACGCGCTGCGGCCGGCGGTGGGGCTCTACGCCGGGTTCTTTCCCCGCTACAACCGGCTGCTGGCGGAGGCCGGGTTCGGCGACGCCGTCCGTGCCATCAAGGAGGCCTACGATCGTGGAGGCCGCGAGGCGGCGGCCCAGGCGGTGCCCGACGAGCTGATCGACGCGGTGGCGCTGGCGGGCACCCCCGACGGCTGCCGCGAGCGCCTGGCCGCGTACCGCCGGGCGGGCCTCGCCCTGCCCATCGTGAGCCCGCGGGCGGCGGGCCCCGACGCGAAGGCGCTGGCCATGGCCGCGATCCGCGCCTGCGCGCCGTGAGGCCCCGGCCGCGTGCTACGCTGGCGCCCCGAGCGGGAAGGTGCCGCGCCACGCGGCGGCCGAGAGGAGACACGATCATGGCGACCAAGGTGAGATCTCCGCGCGCGCTGGCCCGCACCGCCCGCTGGGCCGAGCCCGGTTCGAAGTCGGCCGCGCTCTTCACCCGCGCCCAGGGCGTGCTCCCCGGCGGCAACTCGCGCACGACCGTCTACATGGCGCCCTATCCGCCCTACGCAGCCTCCGGCGAGGGCTGCTGGGTCATCGACGTCGAGGGCGACCGCCGCCTGGACTGCCTGAACAACTACACCGCGCTCATCCACGGCCACGCCCATCCGGCGATCGTGGAGGCGGCGACGCGACGGCTCGCGCAGGGCGCCTCGTTCCCGATGCCCACGCCCGAGGAGATCGACCTGGCCGCGCTCCTCTGCGAGCGCCTGCCGTCGGCCGAGCGCGTGCGCTTCACCAACTCCGGCAGCGAGGCGGTGATGATCGCGCTCAAGGGCGCCCGCGCCTTCACCAACCGCCCGAAGATCGCCAAGTTCGAGGGCGCCTACCACGGCTCCTACGACTACGCCGAGGTGAGCCTGGCCTCCACCCCCGAGAACTGGGGCAGCCTGGCCGCGCCCGCGAGCACCTCGTACTCGCGCGGGACGCCGCCGGCCGTGCTGGAGGACGTGGTCGTGCTGCCGTTCAACCACACCGAGCAGGCCGTGGCGCGCATCGAGCGCGAGGCCCGGCACCTGGCGGCCGTGCTCGTCGACCCCGTGCCCAACCGCGTGGGGCTCGTGCCCGCGCGCGTGGAGTTCCTGAAGGCCCTGCGCGAAGTCACGCGCAAGCACGGCATCGTGCTGATCTTCGACGAGGTGATCTCCTTCCGCGTGGGCTACCACGGCGCCCAGGGCGCCTTCGGCGTCACGCCCGACATGACGACGCTCGGCAAGATCATCGGGGGCGGCTTTCCGGTAGGCGCGGTGGCGGGGAGCGCCGAGGTCATGTCAGTGTTCGATCCCACGCGCGGCGGCCCGCCGGCGGCGCCGCACGGCGGGACGTTCAACGCCAACCCGGTGACGATGGCGGCGGGGCTGGTGGGAATGCGGCTGCTGACGCCGGATGCCTTCGCGCGGCTGGACGAGCTGGGGGCCAAGCTGCGGTCTAGCCTGGATGATTGTTTCAAGCAGGCGGGCGTGCCCGGACGGGTGGCCGGGGTGGGGTCGCTGTTCCGGTTGCACGCGGTGGATCGGGAGCTCTCGGACTACCGGAGCACGCGGACCACGCCGGCGGAGGGCGAGCGGCTGGTGCGGATCGTGCGGCGGTTGATGGAGCACGGGGTGCTGATGTCGATCACGGGGCTGGGGTGTCTGTCGACGCCGATGGGGGAGGCGGAGTTGGAGGAGCTCGTGGAGACCTTCGCGGCTGTGCTGGGGGTGGAGTGATACGCTCGCTTTTCAAGGCGGACTTGTGCTTCGCCAAAACCTCGTCCGACTCGCTCGGACCATCCGGCATCCGCGCTGCGGCCGCGAGGCGGACCCCGGACGGGACGACCGCTGCTTGGCGGATGTAGCGATGGTGCAGGCCGCCGACTTCGGGAAGCTGCACGACCCTCCCCGTCGCGGGCAGCTCGATCTGCCTGCGGTCGGGTGCGTCCTTGTCCAGCGCGAGATGGGTACGTGCCTGGTGGTAATAGGCGAGATAGCGGGTCAGGATGCGGTGGAGGTGTCGCTCGCCGAGGACGGGCACGTGATTCAGGCACTCGCGCCGGATCGAGCCGATGAGCCGCTCCGCGAACGGGTTCTGCCACGGCTCTGCGGCGCCGTGAGAACTTCGTCGATGCCCATGCCCTTTACGCCATGCCGGAACTGCTGACCGTAGACTTGGTCACGATCCCGGAGGAGATAGGGCGACGCGGACTCGTCCGGAAAGGCGTTCACGATCTGCTGAGCGGTCCAGCGGGTGGTGTGGTGCTCGGTCACGTTGAAGTGGACGACGCGCCGGCGGTGGTGGGCGAGCACAAGGAGAACGAATAGGACACGGAGGCGAGCGGTGGGCACAGTGAAGAAGTCGATGGAGACCAAGTCGTGGACGTGGTTGGCGAGGAAGGTCCGTCAGGTCTGAGAGGGCTGGGGGCGCCGCCTCGGCATGTGGCGGGAGACGGTGCGCTCGGCGATGTCGATGCCGAGCTTCAGGAGCTCCCCGTGGATGCGGGGGGAGCACCCCACAAGGGATTCGCCGCGGCCATTTTCCTGACGAGGGCGGCGACCTCGGTGCTGACGGGTGGGCGGCCGCCTCGTGACCGGCCCGAAAGGCGGGTCCAGTACTCGCGGAAACGGCGGCGCTGCCAGCGCAGGATGGTGTCGGGCGAGACGATGACCAGGGCCTGCCGCCAGCCGGTCCAGACCCTGGCCAAGCCGGCCCAGAACAGGCGGTCGGCCGGGCGGAGCCACGGGCGGGGTGCCAGTCGTCTGTAGACGGCGAGCTGCTGACGCAGGGCCAAGTTCTCAAGGGCGAGCTGGCGAGCTCGAACCGACTCCGTCGGGTCAGCGCGTGACGAGGACCGGGATCTTGGAGTGCGTCAGGACCTTGTTGGTCTCGCTGCCGATCAGGACCGCCGCGATCCCGCGACGGCCGTGCGAGGCCATGAAGATGAGGTCGCAGCCGGCCTCCTCCGCGAGGGTAATGATCGCCTCGTAGGGACTGTGGCTCACGCGATGGACGGGCGTGCACGGCACGCCCGCGGCGCGCGCCGCCTCCGTGACCGCATCGAGCGCGTGCTGCGCGCTCTGCTTCGCCTTCGCGTCGTGCTCCCGCAAGTGCGCGGTGAATACCGACGGCGTCGGCTCAGTGGGGTGGAAAGGGGCCGTGACGTGCAGCGCGGTGACTCGGGCGCCGATCTCCTTCGCGAACGTGATGCCCTCGCGGACCGCGGTGACCGACAGCTCCGAGCCGTCCGTGGGCAGCAGGATGTGCTTGTACATTGGCGCAGCCCCCGGTGCCCTTCAGCTTCGGGGCACCCACCGCAATCCTGCCCCGACCGCCGGACGCTCGTCAAGGTGGGACGGACCAGCCATCCTCGGAGGCGGCTCGGGACACCATTGAACCAAAATCTGAGGGTGCCGAGGTCGAAGCCGGCCGGGCCCTGCTCTTGCCGGACCCCGGCTAGCATTCCCGAATTCGCGCAGGAGCCGTGTGTATTCCGGCCCGGCTCCGTTCTATACGCTGCCCGGCGAGGAATCGCACATGAGAGTCTCCAGAATTCGGTCCAGATCAGTGGGCGGCCCCTTAAGAACGGAATCGGGCGGAAGGCGCCCAAAGGGGCGACGAACAAGGCCACCCTCGAGATCAAGGAGTTTGTTCGCAGCTTTTCTCTGTCGGACAGATAGCGGAGAACCCTTGCCGACGAGCGCCTCGGCCTTGAGATTGCGGCGATCCACGCGCGAGTCGGAGACTCCGCTCTCAGATAGACCACCAAGCAAGAGACACGAATTCACCATCGATCTGACACGCATGATCCTGCGCACCTTCGGCGGTGCGTCATGGACGGGACGGCGGTCAATGAGCTCCCGGATCAGAAGTATGTAGGTCGCGTTCACGGATGGACAGCTCTTTCACGCCATCGAACGGAGAGAGAGCGGGTTGCCCTGTGCCGGCCAGCGGCCCGAGGTCCTCCCTTTCGAAGCCACCTGAGCTCACTGGGCCGCCCGGGGAATCGCTTGACAGGAAACCGTCGATTTGATAACCGCTCCTATTGACGGTTCGATCCGATCCGCCCGGTAGCCAGGATTTCGAGGTCAGGCGATGCGGCGAGCCGCCCGCAAACGTACGACACGCCAGTTGGGACAGGTGTTCAAAGCTCTCCAGGGCGATCACACTCACCCGTTCGCCCATCAGATCTACCAGCGGGTTCGCACAAGACTGCCTCGGATCAGTCTCGCCACCGTTTATCGCAACCTTCACAGTCTCGTCGACGCGGGTGAGATCCGCACCCTCCTTCTGGACGAACAGGGGGCCCGATTCGATCCCGAGACCAGCCAGCACGATCATTTCGTCTGCGAGCGATGCGGTCGAGTGGTCGACCTGTTCCTGCGCCAAGCTCGACCGGTCGATCTGAGGTCCCTGGCGAAGCAAGGCTACGTCGTCACGACGCACACCTTGACGGTCCATGGGGTGTGTCAGGTCTGTGCCGCTCGACGTCGGACCTCGAGATCCCGGCGCCCGGCGGCGCGAAGGCTTCCCAAAGACGGTCCCCGCCCGGGCAAAAGGACGGTGTGAGATGGTGCTTGATCCGACTCCGCCCTACCGTGTGCCCGATTTCTGTCCTGACTGCCGCGAGAAGTTTCTCGCTGTGGTGGGCTGGATAGCTCCGGCGCTGGAGTCGACCCTCTCGCCGGCCCCGCCTGAGCCCATCACCACCCCCGAGGACACACTGCGCGGAGCGGGCATCAGCAGCGAGCGCCAGGCGGTGTTTCAGCGGCGGATGTCGAGCCTGCTGGCGGGGAGGGGGTGAAGGCCTGACGGCGCCAGGCTCTCCGCCTGAAGAGCAACTGAGGCCCGTGGCGAGATACCGGAAGCCGGCCCGCGTCGGCGCGCAGGGGATGTCGGCGACCCACTGACCAAAGGAGAGAACCGATGTCAACCGAAGCAAAGTGCCCGTTCACGCACACCGCTGGCGGCGCCAGGTCGAACCGGGACTGGTGGCCCACTCAGCTCAATCTAAAGATGCTGCAGCAGACCGATCCCATGGGCAAGGACTTCAACTACGCCAAGGAGTTCAAGAGCCTGGACCTGGCGGCGGTGAAGAAGGATCTCGGGGCGCTGATGACCGACTCGCAGGACTGGTGGCCGGCGGACTTCGGCCACTACGGACCCCTGTTCATTCGCATGGCATGGCACGCGGCCGGCACGTACCGCATCCGCGACGGCCGCGGCGGCGCCGGTAGCGGCCAGCAGCGCTTCGCGCCCCTCAACAGCTGGCCCGACAACGGGAACCTCGACAAGGCGCGCCGGCTGCTGTGGCCGATCAAGCAGAAGTACGGCCGGAAGATGTCATGGGCCGACCTCATGATCCTCGCGGGCAACGTCGCGCTGGAGTCGATGGGGTTCAAGACCTTCGGGTTCGCCGGCGGGCGTCCGGACGTCTGGGAGCCGGAGGAGGTCTACTGGGGCTCGGAGGACAAGTGGCTGGGGGACAAGCGGTACTCCGGCGTCAGGGATCTCGAGAATCCCCTCGGCGCCGTTCAGATGGGGCTGATCTACGTCAACCCGCAAGGCCCGAACGGCAATCCAGACCCGATCGCGGCGGCAACGGATATTCGCGAGACGTTCAAGCGGATGGCCATGAACGACGAAGAGACGGTGGCGCTCATCGCCGGTGGTCACACCTTTGGCAAGACCCACGGCGCCGGCCTCGAGTCGTACATGGGGCCTGAGCCCGAAGGATGCGCCATCGAGGAGCAGGGCCTCGGCTGGAGGAGCACGTTCGGCACGGGCAAAGGCGGTGACGCGATCACCAGCGGCCTGGAAGTCACGTGGACCAGCACGCCCACGACATGGAGCAACGACTACTTCAAGAACCTGTTCAGCTACGAGTGGGAGCTGACGAAGAGCCCGGCGGGCGCGCATCAGTGGAAACCGAAGGGGGGCGCGGGCGCCGGCACGATCCCGGATGCCCACGACCCGGCCAAGCGCCACGCGCCCGCGATGCTGACCACGGACCTCTCCCTGCGGCTCGACCCGGCGTACGAGAAGATCTCGCGGCGCTTCTACCAGAATCCGGAGCAGTTCGCCGACGCCTTCGCGCGGGCGTGGTTCAAGCTGACGCATCGAGACATGGGCCCGCGCGCCCGCTACCTCGGCCCGGAGGTTCCTGCCGAAGAGCTCCTCTGGCAGGACCCCATCCCCGCGGTCAATCACAAGCTGATCGATCAGCAGGACATCGCCTCCCTCAAGGGCAAGATCCTGGCGTCGGGGCTGTCCGTCTCGGAGCTGGTGTCGACCGCTTGGGCGTCGGCGTCCACGTTCCGTGGCTCCGACAAGCGCGGTGGGGCGAACGGGGCGCGCATTCGCCTGGCGCCGCAGAAGGACTGGGAGGTCAACCAGCCTGTCCAGCTGGCGAAGGTCCTCAAGACGCTGGAGGGCATCCAGGGCGAGTTCAATCGGGCGCAGTCCGGCGGGAAGAAGGTCTCGCTCGCCGATCTGATCGTGCTGGCCGGGTGCGCCGGCCTCGAGCAGGCGGCGAACAATGCCGGTCACGCCGTGACGGTGCCCTTCGCCCCGGGCCGCATGGATGCCTCGTCGGAGCAGACCGATGTGGACTCCTTCGCCGTCCTCGAACCCCTCGCGGATGGCTTCAGAAACTTCCTCAAGGCCAAGTACCCC
>DASTOJ010000082.1:0-4928 GCA_035762565.1 Candidatus Methylomirabilota bacterium
CCCTGACCGTGCGCACCGCGTGGATGGAATCCAGCCACGACGACGTCGATGCGGACTCCCAGCCCGTGGTCCCACGCACCCCACCGCCGCCCGGCCCCGCCCGGCCCCGCCCGCCGGACCCGGCGCGGCGCAGGCACGACGCCGATGAAGCTCGAGGTCAGCGGCGTCGGCAAGGATTATCTGATCCCCGTGATCGAGTCGGTGTCGTTCGCGGCGGAGACGGGGGAATTCGTGTGCGTGCTGGGGCCCAACGGGTGCGGCAAGACGACGCTGCTGCGCATCATCGGCGGCCTGGAGGCTCCGACCCGGGGTCGCGTCACGCTCGACGGCCGGGCCGTGGTCTTCGACGCGCGCCACGACCGCAAGGTCGGCGTGGTGTTCCAGGAGGACCGGCTGCTGCCCTGGCTGACGCTGCGGGACAACGTGGCGCTCGTCCTCAGGCCCCTCGGCTCCCGCCGGGGCGAGCGGCGGGCCACGGCGGAGCGCTATCTGAAGCTGGCCGGCCTGGCCGGCTTCGAGGACTACTACCCGGGCCGGGTGAGCGGCGGCATGCGCCAGCGCGCCGCCATCGCCCGCGCGCTGGCCATCGAGCCCGACCTCCTGCTGATGGACGAGCCGTTCGGCGCCCTCGACGCCCAGAACCGCCGCATCATGCAGCACGAGGTGCGCCGGATCTGGCGCCAGACCGGCCGCACCATCGTCTTCGTCACCCACTCGATCGAGGAGGCGGTGGCGATCGGGACCACCCTCGTCATGCTGTCGGCCCGGCCCTCGCGGGTGCGCGAGCTGATCTCCAACGACGGGCGGGTCGAGCGGGCCCGGCTCGTGGACGACCTCAACACGATGATCATGGAGGAGGTCGCGCGCCAGCAGGGCGCGAGCCCGCTCGACGGATGAGCGCCATCCGCGTCCGCCGGCTGCGCCTGGGCGCTGCGTTCGTCCTGCTGACCTATCTCGTCCTGCACTTCAGCAACCACGCCCTCGGGCTGCACTCGCTGGCGGCGATGGAGGCCGGGCGCTGGTGGTTCCTGGCGCTGTGGCGCAGCGTGCCGGGGACGCTGGCGCTCTTCGGCGCGCTCACCGTGCACGGCGTGCTGGCCCTCTGGCTGCTCTACCAGCGCCGATCGCTGCGCATGCCGGTCTGGGAGACCGTGCAGTACACGCTCGGGCTGCTGCTGCCGGCGCTGCTCGCCAGCCACGTCGTTGCCACCCGGATCGCCTGGTGGCAGGCCGGCACCGACGACCGCTACGCGCGCATCCTGCTGGTGTACTGGGTGCTGGCGCCGGAGCGCGGCGTCGGGCAGACCATCGTCGTGATCCTGGCGTGGACGCACGCCTGTATCGGACTGCACTACTGGCTGCGCTTCCGGCCCTGGTATCCGCGGGTGGTGCCCTATCTCTTCGCAACCGCGCTGCTCCTTCCGACGCTTGCGTTGACGGGGTTCGTCGCCGGGGGACACGAGGTGCGGGCGCTGGCCCGCACGCCGGGCTGGACCGAGGCGCTGGCACGCGAGACGCGACCCCCCGACCCGACCGAGGCCGCCGCCCTCGCGAGCATCCGGACCGGGTTCCTCGACGCCTACCTCGGCGCGCTCGTTGCGGTCCTGGTCGCCCGGGGCCTCCGCGCGGGCTGGCAACGGCGCCGCTCGATCCGCATCGCCTACCCGGGCGATCGCCTGGTGGCGGTGCCGGTCGGCTTCAGCGTGCTCGAGGCCAGCCGCACCGCCGGCATCCCGCACGCCTCGGTGTGCGGGGGCCGGGGACGCTGCTCGACCTGCCGCGTGCGGATCGTGCGGGGGCGCGAAGACCTGCCCCCGCCGAGCGAGGCCGAGCAGCGCGTCCTCAGCCGCGTGGGCGCTGCCCCCGACGTGCGACTGGCCTGCCAGACCCGGCCCTTCCGCGACGTGGCAGTGGCGCCGCTGCTGGCACCGTCGACCGCGCCGGTGGCGGCGCTGGCGCAGGACGTGCGACAGGGCCATGAGCAGGAGATCGCGGTCCTCTTCGCCGACCTGCGCGGCTTCACCCGCATGGCCGAGCACAAGCTGCCCTACGACGTGGTCTTCGTCCTCAACCGCTACTTCGAGGCCGTGAGCACGGCGATCACGCGCGCCGGCGGCGTCACCAACCAGTTCACCGGCGACGGCGTGATGGCGCTGTTCGGCATCGACGACGGGCCCGCGGCGGGCTGCCGCCAGGCCCTGGCCGCGGCCCGCGCGATGGTGGAGAGCGTGGCGGCGCTCAGCGCCGAGCTCGCCGCCGACCTGCCGGCCCCGATGCGCATCGGCATCGGGGTGCACGCCGGCCCCGCCGTCGTGGGCCGCATGGGCTGGGGCGAGAGCTTCTACCTGACCGCGGTGGGCGACACGGTCCACGTGGCGGCCCGCCTGGAGCAGGCCACCAAGGACTACGAGGCCGAGCTGGTGGTCTCCGAGGAGGTGGCGCGCCACGCGGGCGCGGACCTCGCGGCCTTCCCCCGCCACGACCTCGCCGTGCGCAACCGCGCGGGCCGCGTCGGCGTGCGCGTCGTCGCGCGCGTCGCCGCCCTGCGCACGGTGCTACCATCCCCGCCATGACGGCCGAGGCCGAGGGCCCGCTCGGGCGGGCACGGCGGTTGGGCGCGCGGATCGCCGCCTGCGCGGACGAGATCGAGCGCGGCCGCCGGCTGCCGGAGCCGCTGGTGGCGGCCCTGCACGAGGCCGGGATGTTCCGCCTCCTCCTCCCCCGCGCGCTGGATGGCGCCGAGGTGGACCCCGCCACGTTCGTTCGCATCACGGAGGCGATCGGCCGGGTCGATGCCAGCACGGCGTGGGTCGTCTGCCAGACCGCGGGCTGCTCGATGGTGGCCGCCTACCTGAGCCCCGACGTCGCGCGCGAGATCTTCGGCGGCGAGCCCGCCGGCGTGCTGGCCTGGGGCCCGCCGACGACCTCGCGCGCCGTCGCAGTAGACGGCGGCTATCTCCTTACCGGGACGTTCAATTTTGCCAGCGGTGGCCGTCACGCCACCTGGCTCGGCGGCCTGGCGCCGATCGTGGAGCCCGACGGCACCCCGCGGCGGCGCCACGGCGCGCCCGAGCGACGTACCCTGCTGTTCCCGGCGGCGAGCGCCGCCATGCACGACGTGTGGCACGTCATCGGCCTGCGCGGCACGGGCAGCGATTCCTTCACCGTGTCCGACCTCTTCGTGCCCCACGCGCACACGGTGGCGCGCGACGACCCGGCCGAGCGCCGCTACCAGGCCCCGCTCTACTGCTTCCCGCAGGGCAGCCTCTACGCCTCCGGCTTCGCCGGCGTGGCGCTCGGCCTGGCCCGGACCATGCTCGACGATCTCGTGGCGCTCGCTCGCGACAAGACGCCGCGCGGCTACAGCAGCGCGTTGCGAGAGAGCCCGGTGACGCAGGCGCAGGTGGCGCAGAGCGAGGCGCGGTTGAGCGCGGCGCGGGTCTACCTGCTGTCGTTGCTGGAGGAGATCTGGCGGGCGGTCGGCCGCGACGGCGCGCTGGGGCTCGACCAGCGGGTGGCCATCCGCCTGGCCGCCTCCCACGCGCTGCGCGAGGCGCGGGCGGTCGTCGACTTCGCCTATCACGCCGCCGGCGGCACCGCGGTCTTCGCGAGCCACACCTTCGAGCGGCGCTTCCGCGACGTCCACACGATCTCGCAGCAGCTGCAGGGCCGCGACGACCACTTCGAGACCGTTGGCAAGTTCCTGCTCGGCCTGGACCCTACCACGACGTTCCTGTAGCCGGGCCGCATGCCGCCGATCCGGATCCCCGCCGGCACCGGCCGCGCCGTCACGCTTCGCGCGGGCCAGACGCTGCGCATCGTGAACGTCGAGGGCGGACAGGTCGCCGACTTCATCGCCTACAACGCCGCCGACCTCACCGAGGCGCTCAGCACCGTCCACAGCCTCGTGGCGCTCGGGCGGCTCTTCCCCACCGCCGGCGACACGCTACGGACCAACCGGAGACGCCCGATGGTGGAGATCGTGCGCGACGACACCGGGCGGCACGACATGCTCATCGCCGCCTGCGACCCGTGGCGCTACGAGTACGACTTCGGGGTGACGGGGCACCGCAGCTGCTCGGACAACTTCCTGGAGGTCCTGCACGAGTGGCGGATCGAGCGCCATCAGCTGCCCCACCCGGTGAACTTCTTCCAGAACATGCGCTATCCCGACGGCCGGGTGGAGTTCGACCGCTCGCTGGCCAGGCCCGGCGACGCCGTGGAGCTGCGCGCGCTCATGGACCTCGTCGCCGCCGTCAGCGCCTGCCCGATGGACCTCAACCCCATCAGCAACTTCCAGACGCACGACATCACGATCGAGGTGATCTGAGGCGCCGGCCCGGCAGGGCTCAGCGCTTCCCGGGGGCGAAGAACGGATCGCGGCCAGCGCCATGATCGGTCAGATCGACTACCGTCACGATGTCGGGAACGTGCCGGCGCAGCAGCAGCTCGATGCCCTGGCGGACGGTCACCTCGGCCAGGCTGCACCCCTGGCAACCCCCTTCGAGCCGGAGCCGGACCCGCCCCGCCGCCGCGTCGACGAGTGTGACGCGTCCTCGATGGGCGGCGATGGCCGGGTTGATCTGCTCGTCGAGCACCCGGCGCACCCGGCGGGCCAGCTCGCCGACCTCCACGGCGGGCTCCGGCCCGTGGCCGGGCCACCGCACCCGCACCTCGGACACCCCCGGCACGGCGGCCCGGAGCAGCGTCTCGATGCGGGCCGTCGACGGCGCAATGGCGCCGGGCGAGCCGCTCGCCTCCAGCGTCACGACGCCGTCTTCCACGGAAACGACGCGCACCGAGCCGCCGCGCGCGATGACCGCCGGCGCCACGCTCCGCTCGACCACCGAGGCCACGGCGCGCGTCACGTCTGAGTGGGGGGCCCCGGCATGGCCCCCCACACCCCCCACCGCTCGTCGCGCCCCGGC
>DASTOJ010000083.1:0-19489 GCA_035762565.1 Candidatus Methylomirabilota bacterium
TGAGGCCGCACCGCAAGGCGACCGCGCGGTTGATGGCCGCCGTGCGTCGGCCCTGGCGCATCGCCTCCTCAACCGTGTAGGCCCACCCGGTCGCCGCCGACAGCGCGCGACAGACGTTCTCCAGACGCGTGCGCGTGGTGAAGATGCAGATGCCGAGCGAGTCCTCGAAGTTGCGGCGACCGCGGCAGCCGGCGACGAGCTTGGCCACCTCGACGCCGTTGAACGGGTTGATGCGCGCCGGCAGGCCCAGCTCGGTCTGGTGCACGGGGTTGCCCGTCTCCATCGTGGCCGTGGAGGACGTGGTGGTGTCGAGCATCTCCTCCCAGCGGGCCCGGTGATCGTGGCCCCGCGGCGAGGCGCCCTTGCCGGTGTAGACGGCGGCGTCGAGAGCGGCGCCGCCCAGCTTCTCGGCGGCGCGCTTGAGCCCCTCGGCCAGCAGGTCGCCGAAACCCTCGCGCCGGCTGATCATCTGGGCGAGCCGGTTGGCGCCCTCGACGTCGCCCCACTTGAGGTCGAAGCCGACCTGCTTCCGCGTGAGCCAGCCCTTCTCGAGGCCCTCCATGACCCAGCCGCACACCCAGCCGAACTCGTTCACGTCCAGGCAGGCGCGGTCGAGCTGGGTGTTGAGCCACGCCACGCCGTCGACGTCGGCGGTGACGCCGATCGTCCAGCCGGCGCCCGACCAGCCCTCGTATTCGGGCTCGTCCACCATCCGGCCCTTGTGGCGGCCCTGGCGGATGACCGCCATGTGGCAGTGGTGCATGCCGCACGAGTTGCACTGGTGTCCGCGGTGATCGAAGCCCTGGCGCAGCCTGGGCGCCTCCCACCGGGACATGTCGGCGTCGGTGGTGTTGGTCGTGTAGTTCTTGATCGGCAGCGCGCCGAGCTTGTTGAGGTTCACGACGCCGGGCAGCGTGCCGTACTCGTAGAGCGAGCGCGCGGAGGGATCCGTCTGCAGATCGTGAGCAATCTCGTCGGCCGCCTGCACGAGCCCCATCGGGTCGCTGGCCCGGAGCGCCTTCGTGCCCTTCACGATCGCCACCGCCTTGAGCTTCTTCTTGCCCATGACGGCACCCACGCCGTTCTTGGACGCGACGTGTCCGTAATCGCCCTGGATGGCCGCGAAGCGAACGCAGTGCTCGCCAGCCGGACCGATCGAGTACACGGAGAGCTGGTGCCCGCGGAGTCCCAGGTCCTCGCTCAGCGCGTCCTGGGTCTCCCAGGTGTCCTTGCCGAGGTAGCCGCGGGCGTCGCGCAGCTCCACGCGGTCGTCGTCGATGTAGAGGTAGACCCAGTCGCGCGACTGGCCCTGGACCACGATCGCGTCGTACCCGCAGTACTTCAGATTCGTGCCGAAGAACCCGTTGGCCTGCGTCGAGGTCGGGCCGTTGGTGCCGGCGCCGATCGTCACGACGGTGAGCCCGCCGGTGCCCCACACCGGCAGCCCGGCCAGCGGCCCGGTGGCGAGGACGAGGCGGTTGTCGGGGTGGTCCCACGACACGTTGCCCTTCCCCTTGCGGGTCTCGTGGTAGAGGATCCGCGAGCCGAGCCCGATTCCGCCGAGCTGGTCGCGCATCTCGGCGGGGCCGCCCCAGGGCTCGCCCCAGCACTTCCGCTTGCCGAGGTCGACGCGGAGGATCTGGCCGGCGAAGCCGCCGGGCAGCGACGGCTGGGGCGTGGCGGACTTCTTCGGGGCGCTGAGGGTCGCTGGAGTCATACGGCCACCGGGCTGTCACCGGGCGCCATCGACGGGCGCCCCAGGACGGTTGCGGGTAGGAGCGCACCGGTCGTCTTGGCGGCGATGAACGCGGTCTTCACGTCGAACGGATTCCTCCGCAGCACGTCCTTGAAGCGGGCGAGCGACACGCCGGTCTGCACCAACCCCTTCAGCATGCCGACGTCGTTGGTCGTCCAGATGTCGTTGGACCGGCCGATGATGATCGCTCCTGTCAACCGGTCGCCCGTGAACAGCAGCTTGCGGTACGCGTTGCGGTCCTTCTTGAGACCCGTGACCGCCTCCGCCCTGGCGTCGTCCCACGCCCCGAACGAGGCGGCGTCGAGGTGGCAGACCTCCACGATGTTGACGATCAGCGAGCCGCGGTAGCGGACGTCCTTGCCGGCCATGTTGGCGCCGGCCACCCGCCCGTGCTCCTGCGCGGTGGGCTCGATGGCGTGCACGGCGGCCTCGCCAGAAACGAGGTCCCGGCCCTCGGCGACGTCGCCGGCCGCGTAGACGTTCGGCGCGCTGGAGCGCAGGCGGTCGTCGACGACGACGCCCCGGTTGACCGTGACGCCGGAGCCCTTGAGCCAGTCGAGGTTGGTCTTGATGCCGGTGGCCATGATCACGACGTCGCAGACGAGGTCGGGGCCCGCCGAGAACTTCAGCCGCTTCCGGCCCTTGCCGTCCTCGATCCTCGTCAGCTTCACGTTCGTCCGCAGGCTCACGCCGTGGGCCTTCAGCCAGCCCTCCACGACCTCGGCGCCGGCGGCGTCGACCATGCGCGGCAGGATGCGGGGCGCCACCTCGACGATCGTGAGCCGGGCCCCCAGCGACAGGATCGAGTTGAGGATCGTGAACGAGATGAAGCCGGCGCCGACCATCACGACCTGGCTGCCGGGCGTGATGGCGTCGATGACTCCGCGGGCCTCGTCGAGCGTCCAGAACGAGTGGACGCCGGCGCCGTCGGCGCCCGGCACCGGCGCCCGCACCGCGGAGGAGCCCGTGGCGATCAGGCAGTCGTCGTACTCGACCCGGGTGCCGTCGTCGAGCGTGCACACGGCGGCCTTCACGTCGAGGGCGGCCGCCCGCCGGCCGACCAGCGGCTTGATCTTCCACTTCGCGAGCTGGGCGGCGGTGGCCGTGAAGACGTGCGACTCCGCGATCGAGCGGTCGAGGTAGTACGGCAGCACCATGCGCGAGTACGGGCGCTCGGCGGTGACCAGCGTGATCTCCGACGGCTCGCGCTCCTCCTCCCGGATGGTCCGCAGCGCGTTCAAGCCGGCGGTGCCGCCGCCGATGATCAGGTGACGGGCCGGCATCAGCGAGCTCCTGCCGCGACGAGCAGGTGGCTGACGCGCTCGGCGGCGAAGTCGCCGAGCCAGTCGGCCGGCGGCGTCTCGACATACTCGATGGCCGCGGTCGGGCACGCGTGGGCGCAGGCGGGGTCGCCGCCGCACAGGTTGCACTTGAACGCCTTCCGCGTGGAGGTGTCGTAGAACATCGTGCCGTAGGGGCAGGCGATCGTGCAGAGCTTGCAACCCACGCAGGTGTCGTCGAGGACGTCTTTGGCCCCCGCCGCGTTGATCGTGATGGCGCCGACGGGGCAGGCCGTCATGCACCAGCCCTCCGCGCACTGCGTGCACGTGTAGGGCGCGTACGAGGTGTGCGCCTCGAACGGCGACACGCGGATCACGGACTTGGCGGGCTGGTAGGTCGCCGTCTGCATGTACGAGCAGGCGATCTCGCAGCGCAGGCAGCCGGTGCAGCGCTCGGGCGTGAGCCTCAGGACTTTCATGCGCGCTTCTTCTTCCCCTGGCGGCGGGGGGCGCCGCCCTCGAGCCGCTCGATGAACTCGTCGAGCGGGATCGCGGCCATCGTCATGCCGGCCACGCCGCCGCGCGCCCCCAGCTCGACCGACACCCGCGAGATCGTGGCATTGTCCGGGGCCTCGATGATGGTGACGAAATCGTAGGGGCCGAGGACGGCGTACTGGCTGACGACACGGGCCCCCATGCGCCGGACGTCGGCGTTGACCTTGCGGATCCAGCCGGGACGCCCGCGCAGGACCTTGCGCCCGGACTCCGACAACGTGCTCAGCATCACGTAGAGGCTCACGGCGGGCCCTCCCTCGACGCGCGTCGCGACAGGCGACGCGGACAACGGGCGGTAGTATAGCATCGGCGCGTCACGGGGCGTGGGTGGCGCGACCCCCGCGCTCCGGGAGCCTTGACAACCCGGCTGGCCGCCGACCAGGATCACATCCGATGACTGCCGCCGGCAGCTCCTCGCTCAGCCCGGGAGAGATCTATCAGCGCGAGATGGTCCCGGCCTCCTTCGCCCGCTGGGCTCCCGACCTCGTGGAGCTCGCGGGGGTGGGCCCTGGTCAGCACGTGCTCGACGTCGCCTGCGGCACAGGGGTGGTCACCCGGCTCGTGGCCGAGCGCGTCGGGAGCTCGGGACGCGCCGCCGGGCTCGACGTGAACGCCGACATGCTCGCCGCGGCCCGGACAGCCTCGCCCGGCTCCCGCATCGAGTGGCACGAAGGTCGTGCCCAGGCGCTCCCGTTTCCGGACGGAACCTTCGACGTCGTGCTCTGCCAGCAGGGGCTGCAGTTCTTTCCCGACCGGACGGCGGGTCTGCGTGAGATGCGTCGCGTGCTCGTGCCGGGTGGCCGGCTGGCGCTCTCGTGCTGGCGCTCCGTGGAGCATCAGCCGGGGATGCGAGCCCTGGAGCAGGCTCTGGCGTGGCACGTCGGCGCGCGGAACGCCGCGCTTCCGCCTCTCTCGCTGGGCGACCGCGAACAGCTGCGCGGCCTCCTCGCCGCCGTCGGCTTCCGGGAAGTCTGCATCCGCGCCGAGATCAGGACCGCGCGCCGACGATGATGGGGGCCCTTGCCGGTCACGGCCCCGACGTGATCGCCGCCATCGTCTCCGAGGTCGCCGAGCGGCTGCGCGAGTACGAGGATGACGCCGGGCTGGCCTTCCCCCAGGCCGCTCACATCGCCACCGCCGTGGCCTGAGGGCCGAGCCCCGCCGGTGATCGAGGAGCGCCACGGCTCCGCCGGGGCGCGACGAGCGCCGGGGGGGCGTGGGGGGCCATGTCGGGGCCCCCCACTCAGACGGGCGCGCGGCCGTCCGACGGCTTGAGGAACGTGTAGATCGAGGTGAAGTCCTTGCGACCGAGGCCGTGCGAGGAGGCCAGGCGCAGCACCTGCTGCGCGGCGGGCGCCACCACGACCGGCACTCTCAGCTGGCGCGCGGCGTCCACGGCGAGCCCGAGGTCCTTGGCCATGAGGTCGGTCATGAACCCCGGCGCGTAGTCCTGGCTCGAGGCCGAGCGCGCCACCAGGCCCGGGACCGGATGCATGTGCTCCATCACCCACGTGTTGCCGGAGGACTTCGCGATCACGTCGGTGAGCACCTTGGCGTCCACCCCGAACCCCTCGGCGATGCGGAAGGCCTCGCTGACCGCCACCGCCGAGACGCCCGCGATCAGGTTGTTGCAGAGCTTGGCGACCTCGCCGCTGCCGACGGCGCCGACGTGGATGATGTTGGCGCCCATCGCGGCCAGCGCGGGCCGTGCTTCCTCGAGGTCCCGCGCGTCCCCGCCGACCATGATGGCCAGCGTGCCGTCGGTGGCCCGCGGCACGCCGCCCGACACCGGCGCGTCGAGGAAGCGCACCTGCCGCTGGCCCAGCGCGGCGGCCACCCGCCGCGAGACGGCCGGGTCGACGGTCGACATGTCCACGCAGAGCCGCCCCGCCGCCACGCCGTCCAGCACACCGCCGGCCCCGAGATAGATGGCCTCGACGTGCGCCGACGAGGGCAGCATCGTGACGATCAGCTCGCTCCGCCGGGCCGCTTCCCCCGCCGAGCCGGCGGCGGCGGCGCCGGCCGAGACGGCGGCGGCCAGCGCGGCCGGCACCACGTCGTAGGCCACGACCGCGAAGCCCTTCTTCACGAGGTTGGCGGCCATCGGCTGCCCCATGGTCCCGGTCCCGATGAATCCCACGTTCATCATGCGTCTCCCCCGGCTCGAATCGCTGGCGCGCTATGATCACGGCCTGTGTCGGTGCCGTCAAGTCGGCTGCGGTTGCGCGGCCTCGTGCTGATCTCGCTGGCAGCCGTCTCGTGGGGCACCACGGGCTCGGTGACGACGGTGCTGGTGAGCGGGGCCGCCGCCGGTCCCCTCGTCATCGGCGCGGCGCGCACGGTGATCGCGGCGGCGCTCCTGCTGGTGGCGGCGCGCTGGGCGGCCGGCCCGCTCCGCATCGACGCGGCCGACCGCTGGCGCTGCCTCGCGCTCGGGGCGTGCATGGCGGCCTTCCAGGTGACGTACTTCAGCGCGGTGACGCTGGCCGGCATCGCTGTCGCGGCCCTCGTGGCGATCTGCTCGGCGCCGCTGCTCATCGCCGGGCTGGCCGCGGCGCGGCTCGGTGAGCGCCTGACCGTCCGCGTCGGCCTGGCGCTGGCGCTCGGGGTCGCGGGCACCGCCCTGCTGATCGTCGGCCCCCGCACCCTCGCCGACGTCTCCCCGCGATTCCTGGCGGGGGTGCTGCTCGCCCTGGGCGCCAGCGTCTCCTACGCGCTCTACGTCGTGCTCGCCAAGGCGGCGCTGGCCCGCACGGCCCCGATGCCGCTGGCGGCGGCGACGTTCGCGGTGGCCGCGCTCCTGCTGGCGCCACTCCTAACCGGCCCCGAGGCCGGGCGGCAGATCGCGCTGGGCTGGCCGTGGCTGCTCTATCTCGGCGCCGTCACCACCGCCGGCGCCTACGCGATCTACACCCTGGGGTTGCGCGACGTGCCGGCCTCGGTCGCCGGCATCGCCTCGCTGATGGAGCCGCTCACGGCGACGCTGCTCGGGGTCGGGCTCTTCGGCGAGCGGCTGGGCGCGGCCGGCGCCGCGGGCGCGCTCCTCCTCCTGGCCGCCATGGGCCTGCTCGTCACGCGGGACGCTGCATAAGGCGATCGAGGCACGCCCCCCTCCGCCGGGGCGCGACGAACGTCGGGGGGCCTCCACGGCACGCGGCCACCACGAGGCCCGCGCGGGCGATTGAGGAGCGACCCGGCTGCGCCGGGGCGCGACGAACGTTTGGGGGGCTTGGGGGGCCCGTTCGAGGCCCCCCATGTCCTAATGCCCGCCGAACTTTCGGCGCATGGCCTGAAGGGTCTTGCAGGCGAATTCGTCCTCGCCTCGCGAGGTGAAGCGCTGATAGAGCGAGGCGGTCAGCACGGTCGCCGGCACGCCCTCCTCGATGGCGGCCAGCACGGTCCAGCGCCCCTCGCCCGAATCCGGGACCTCGGCCTTCACGCCGGACAGCTCCGGATCCTCGGTGAGCGCGGCGGCCGTGAGGTCCAGCAGCCACGACGCCACGACGCTGCCCCGCCGCCACAGCTCGGTGATCTCCGCCAGGTTGAAGTCGTACTGGAAATGCTGGGGGTTCCGGAGCGGCGTGACCTCAGCGCTGCCGCCTTCACGCCCCTTCTTGCCGACGTTGGCGTTCTTGATGACGTTGAGTCCCTCGGCGTAGGCGGCCATCAGGCCGTACTCGATCCCGTTGTGCACCATCTTGACGAAGTGCCCGGCCCCGGCGGGCCCGCAGTGCAGGTAGCCGTCCTCGGCAGTGCTGTTCTTCACCTTCTCGCGCCCCGGCGTCTTGGGCGCGTCGCCCCGGCCGGGAGCCAGCGCCCTGAAGATGGGATCGAGATGCTTCACCGCCGCCTCCGGTCCGCCGATCATCAGGCAATAGCCGCGCTCGAGACCCCACACCCCGCCGCTCGTGCCGACGTCGACGTACTGCACGCCCTGGGCGGCCAGCTCCTTGGCCCGGCGGATGTCGTCGACGTAGTAGGAGTTGCCGCCGTCGATGAGGATGTCGCCGTTCTGCAGCAGGGGTACGAGGGCGTTGATGACGGGGTCGACGACGCCGGCCGGCGTCATCAGCCACAGGGCCCGGGGCGCGCTCAGCTTTTCGACGAAGTCCTTGAGCGTGGACGCTCCTCCGGCCTGGGCGCCGGCTTCCTTCTGGACCCGCTGCTGGGTCTGCGCGATGACCTCGGTGCTGCGGTCGTTGACGACGAGCTGGTGCCCGGCCTTCGCGAGCCGGACCACCATGTTCTGCCCCATGCGGCCCAAACCGATCATCCCCAGTTGCACGTCGATGCCCCTTTCTCGGCGGCCGGCGGAACAGGACAGCCACCGCGTGCGCCCGCAGCGTCCCCGCCCCCCGGGCTATACACCGCCCCTGACCCGGCCCGCAACCCGGAAATCACCGCGACGCACCAGGCGCTCGACGCCTGGCCCATCTTGCGCGCACCGCGACGCGCGCGCCGCCACATTTCGCGGCGCGGCGCGCCGTCGGGCCAGCCGCGCGCGTGGCCCGACGGGCGGGCCCCGCTAGCTCGGGCGGATCGGCCGCGACACCGCGCGGCTGAACGTGCAGTTGGGCACGATGGACGAGTGCTTCCCGGAGCCGCCGGCCACCACGACGAAGACGTCGTCGGGCGAGGGCACCCGCGGCAGCCGTGCCGCGGGGTCGGTCGTCGCGTTCATCCAGCCCGGCCAGTCCTGCATTCCCCACATGCCGCCCAGGCGCATCAGCGCGAGCGGCTGCCGGGCGTTCTCGTAGACGTAGCGCTGGACGTCCGCGCGCGTGAACCCGTCGTACTCGATCGTCCGGGCGTGCTGGGGCCCGAGCACGACCATGAGCTGCGCCTGGGAGAAGTACCAGCCCACGTTCGAGCCGAGCGAGACGGCGGTGTCGGCGACGTTGGTCAGGATGCCGCTGGCCGTCGTGGAGACGTGGTCGTTGACGTTGTGGGGGCCCTCGCCCCCGTACACCGTCAGCGTGTCGCCGTCGCGGAGCGGGCCCCAGGGCGAGGCCGCCTCGTTCTCGGCGATGCAGTAGGCGAACTTGGCGGGGCTGCCCTGCGTGGCCATGTCGTAGCGCCCCGGCCAGGCGCCCCCGACGTTCAGCAGGACGAGCCGGAGGGCGCGCCCGATCGTGGCGTTGGCCCGAAAGCCGGGGCCGAAGCAGCCGCTGCCCCCGTGCAGGCCGACCTCGCGGCCGTAGGGGCCGTTGACGACGAGGAGCGGCGCCACCGGGTGCGTGGTCGCCTGCACGCCGTAGAGGTTGAACGCGGGCTCCAGCACGGCCTCGACCGCGGCGAGGATGATCGGAAACGCCTGCGGCTCGCAGCCCGCCATCACCGCGTTGACCGCGAGCTTCTCGAGCGTGGCCTGGCGCCAGAGCGGCGGCATGACGCCGAGCACGCGCCCGCCCTCGCGCCCGCCCAGCATCGCGGCGACGCGCGCCTCGGTCGGGGCGATGATGGGGAGGCCGTCGCACCAGGCGCGTTGGGTGAATTCGGTGAGTAGGACGAGCGGATCGTCGTCGAGCGTGACGTCGTCCGTGTCGGTTGTAGCGGCTGCCGTGAGGCCGGCGTGGGGCGTGGGTGGCCTGTTCGAGGAGGTGGTGGCTCCGACACGCCCGGCCGCGACTGCGGTTCCGGTGCCCTCGATCAGGCTCGCCAGTTGTTCCAGGGCCTGGTGGGCGCGGCGGGCGACGGCGTCGGGACGCTCGCCGCCGAGCGGGTGCTGGATGACGAGCAGCGGCAGGCCCGACACGCCGAGCGCGGCCAGCTCACTGACCGCCAGCCCCTGGAAGGCGGTGGTCGCGATGAGGCCGGCGGCGGTGCCGCCCTTCGCCAGCTCGATGGCGTCGTGGAGACTCCACGACGTGCACGACCCTCAGTCGGCCGAGCCCGCAAAGACGACGTCGCACTCCTTGCCGAGCTCGGCGATCAGCTCCGGAGCCGCCGCGGTGGAGGCGTTGGCCTTGCGCCGGTGCACCACCGCCTTGACGGCGTAACGCTCGCGCAGCAGCTCCCCGAGGCCGGCCGTCAGGCGGTCGAAGTTCGACTTCGTGTTGTCGAGGAAGCCGACGGTACGGCCGGCCCACTCGCGCGGCAGCAGCGGCACCGCCATCGCCTGGCTGGCGACGATTCCGACGGGGCTCAGGACTCGAATCCGGGCCATGCGTGTCTCCCTTCCCGGGACGTGAGGACTTCCGGCGCGTCCGCCACGCCGCATCTTACAATAGCCGCCGGATGGTCATCGCCCTCGATCTGGGCACCTCCTCCGTGCGGGCCACGCTCTATGACGCCCAGGGGCGCGTCGTGGACGGGCGCTTCCGGCAGATGGCGTACACGCCTGCCACCACGCGCGACGGCGGCGTCGAGCACGACCCGGCGCGGGTGCTCGACGCGGCGGCGGCGTGCCTGGACGCGGTCGTGCGGGCGGCCCGCCGCGACGACGTGCAGGCGGTCGGCGTCGCCTCGTTCTGGCACGGCCTGCTCGGCTTCGACGCCGCCCACCGCCCGGTCACCCCCCTGTTCATGTGGGCCGACTCGCGCAGCACGCGGGAGGCCGACCTCCTGCACGACGCCCTCGACGAGGACGCGCTGCACGCCCGGACGGGCTGCCACCTGCACGCCTCCTACTGGCCGGCCAAGCTGCGGTGGCTGGCACGCGAGCGGCCGGCCGACGTCGGGCGCGTGGCGCGCTGGGGCTCGATCGGCGAGCACCTCGAGCTGGCCTTCTTCGGCGAGGCGGCGACCAGCCTGTCGATGGCATCGGGCACGGGACTCCTCGACCAGACGGCGCTGGGCTGGGACGCCGAGGCGCTGGCGGCGGCCGGCATCGAACCCGCCCAGCTCTTCCCGCTCGTGAACCTCGCCGACGGCCGGCGTGGGCTGCGGGCGCCCTGGGCCGGCCGCTGGCCGGCCCTCCGCGGGGTGCCGTGGTTCCCCGCCATGGGCGACGGGGCGGCGAGCAACGTCGGCTCCGATTGCGTCGACCCGCACCGGATCGCGCTCAACGTCGGCACTTCGGCCGCGCTGCGCCTGGTGACCACCACCGAGGTGGCGCCGCCGCGCGGCCTCTGGCGCTATCGCCTCGACCGCCGGCGCTCGGTGCTGGGCGGCGCCACCTCCGAGGGCGGCAACGTGTACGCGTGGTGCCGCGAGGTGCTGCGGCTGCCCGACGACGACGCCGTCGAGCGGGCGCTGGCCGAGCGGGCGCCCGACGTCCACGGCCTCACGCTCCTGCCGTTCCTGGCCGGCGAGCGGGCGCCGGGCTGGCGGGGGGGCCGCCGGGCGGCCATCGCCGGACTGTCGCTCGACTCGACGGCGCTCGACGTGGTGCACGCCGCCCTGGAAGCGGTGGCGCTGCGCCTGGCGCTGGTGTACGCACTGCTGGCACCCCACGCGTCGCGCGAACATGTGGTCGTCGCCTCGGGGGGAGCCATCAGCCGCTCGCGGGCGTGGACCCGGATGCTCGCCGACGCGCTCGGCCGGCCGGTCCACTGCTCGCCCGAGAGCGAGGCCACCAGCCGTGGCGCCGCGCTGTTCGCGCTGGAGAGCCTCGGGGTCCTGCCCGACGTGACCGGCCTCCGGGCGCCACTGGGCGAGATGGTCACGCCGGACCCCGCGCGCCACGCGCGTTACGCGGCGGCGCTCGAGCGCCACCGGCGGCTCGACGAGAGGGTATGATCACCGGCATGGGCCAGCCCGAGATCCTCGTCGCCGACGATGCCGCGGCGCTCGCCGAGACCGCCGCTCGCGCGATCGTCGAGACCGCGCTCGAGGCGGTGGCGGCTCGCGGCCGCTTCACCGTCGCGCTGGCCGGTGGCAGCACCCCGCGCGCAACCTACGAGCGCCTGGCCCAGCCGCCGCTGCGCGAGCGCATGCCGTGGGAGCGCACGTGGATCTTCTTCGGTGACGAGCGCGGCGTCGCCCCCGACCACCCGGACTCCAACTATCGGATGGCCAGCCAGGCGCTGCTCACGAAGGTCCCGATCCCCGCCGCGCAGATCGCCCGTATCCAGGGCGAGGCCGAGGACCCCGAGGCGGCCGCCGCAGAGTACGTCCGGCGGGTCGGCGAGGTCTTCGCATGCAAGCGTGGCGAGCTGCCGCGCTTCGACCTCGTCCTGCTCGGTATGGGCGTGGACGGTCACACCGCGTCCCTGTTTCCCGGCTCGCCGGTCCTCAAGGAGGTGTTCCGGCCGGTGGCCGCCGTGCACGCCGCCGCGGCGTCGATCCCGCAACGGTTCACGTTCACCTTCCCGCTGCTCAACGCCGCCGCCCGGGTGATGTTCCTGGTGTCCGGTCCCGAGAAGGCCAAGGCGGTGAAGGCGGTGCTGGGTGACGCGGGTGGCGGGCTGCCAGCCGCGATGGTCCGCCCCACCGACGGCCGGCTCACGTGGCTGCTCGACCGCCCGGCCGCCGCCCTGCTGAGCGTCGCCAAGGGCCGCTAGGGCCGCATGCCGTCGAGCGACGAGCCGTTCTCCCTGGTCATCTTCGGGGCGTCGGGAGACCTGACCCACCGCAAGCTCATCCCCGCCCTGTGGACGTTGTTCGCCGCGCGCACCCTGCCCGAGCCGTTCATCATCCTTGGGACTGGACGAACCGAGATGAGCGACGACGCCTTCCGCGACAAGATGAGGGAGGGTGTCAGGGAGTTCGCCCGCTTCAAGATCCCCTCGGACCAGGTCTGGCAGCGCTTCGCCTCGAACCTGTTCTACCTGGCCGGCGACCCGACCGGGCCCGAGCTGTACGCCAGGCTGCGGCAGCGGCTGGAGGACGTCGAGCGCGCGCGCGCCGGGCCGGCCAACCGGCTCAACTATCTGTCCACGCCGCCCAGCCTCTACGACGACATCACGGTCCAGCTCGGCAAGGCCGGGTTGGCGCGGAACGAGGGCGGGTGGACCCGCATCGTCATCGAGAAGCCGTTCGGGCACGACCTGCGCTCCGCCGAGGAGCTGAACCAGCTCGTCACCGGCGTCTTCCAGGAGGAGCAGGTCTACCGGATCGACCACTACCTCGGCAAGGAGACGGTCCAGAACGTGCTCGCCCTGCGCTTCGCCAACGGCATCTTCGAGCCGCTGTGGAACCGCAATCACGTCGCCGAGGTGCAGCTCACCGTGGCCGAGCGGGTCGGCGTCGAGGGGCGGGGCGGCTACTACGAGGAGTCCGGCGCCCTGCGGGACATGATCCAGAACCACTTGCTGCAGGTGCTCTGCCTGATCGCGATGGAGCCGCCGGTCACGTTCGACGCCCGGGCTGTGCGCGACGAGAAGAGCAAGGTCATGCAGGCGGTGCGGCCCATCGATGCAGCCCGGGTGGAGGCCTCGGCGCTACGCGCGCAGTATGGACCAGGCTTCCTCGACAACCGCCCGGTGCCGGGCTACCTGCACGAGAGGGGCGTGAAGCCGGACTCCGCGACCGAGACGTACGCGGCGCTGCGGCTGGAGATCGACAACTGGCGATGGGCGGGCGTGCCGTTCTACCTGCAGACCGGCAAGCGCATGGCCAAGCGCGTGAGCGAGATCGTCATCCGCTTCCGGCGCACGCCGCACATGATCTTCCGCCGCGGCACGGTGAGCGCCGATCCCAATCAGCTGGTGATCCGTATCCAGCCCGACGAGGGAATCTCGCTGATCGTCGACGCCAAGGAACCGGGGCCCGACCTCAAGCTGAGCCCGGTCACGCTGGATTTCAAGTACCAGGAGGTCTTCGGGGGCGAACCGCCCGAGGCCTACGAGCGGTTGCTGCTCGACGCCATCCACGGCGACCCCACGCTCTACTCGCGCGGCGACTGGATCGAGCAGGCGTGGAAGCTGACCCAGCCCGTCCTGGATCACTGGGCCCGGACGCCGGCCCCGCTACCGGCCTACGATGCGGGGTCCTGGGGCCCGGCCGAGGCCGACGCCTTCATCGCGCGTGACGGTGGCAAGTGGCGAAGGCCGTAGGCGGGCAGCGGAACGTGCGGCTACAGGCGACTGAGGCTTCCGGGAGCCTCGGGCACCGACGCCCTCGCGATGACCGTCGGCCACAGTCGCCGGCAAACCCCGAAAGAGGTCGCCGCTGCGACCAGCAGCGTGGCGGCGGTCATGGCTTTGCCGAGCGGCTCCGACCAGTTCGCGGCGAGGGCCATCACGGAGGGAAGCACCGGGCTGAGCAGCAGCGTCAGGATCGTGAAGGTGGCGTGCCCGATGACCGGGAACGCAACCAGCACGATGATCACCTTCGCGAGGATTGCTCCGTACACGCCCCCCGTACGAAGGCAAGTCGAGGACCACCTTCCTAACTCCTCGCAACGAATAGGCTCCGCAGCTCCCGACGGCGGTCATCCGGCCACTTCCTGACCAGTGAAAAGGCGGGCCTCGGGCGGGGGTCGATCGGCTACTTCGCGCGCTTCACCACCCGGCCTGTGGTGTACTCGGCGTACGTGTACCAGAGCCCTTCCCACAGCAGGACTTGCAGGGAGTCTCCGTCCTTCTCGTAGACCTGAGTCGTCCCGTGCTGGGCGGTCTTCGTGCTGCTCACGTGACGCCAGCCGTTGGCCTCGAGCGTGGTCCGGATGGCCGTCGTGAGACTGTCCAGCTCGAGGCGGCCGCGATAGATGTGACGGCCCGCCTTCACGTTGGGCGTCTCGATGACGGTCGAATCGCCCTGCTGGTAGGTGAGCCCCTTCGGCACCGGGATGTCCTCGAACTCCGTGCGCGTCGCGCGCGGCGGATTGCTCGCGCACGCGACCAGCACCAGCGACACGGCGATGGCGGCGGCGAACCCAGGCACTTTCATGGCGGCATCCTAGCAAGGGGGCCCGGCCGCAGCCAAAGAATTCCGGCGCCGGCACGCCGCCACGACGACGCCCATCGTCAGCCCTGGATGCTGTAGCCGCCGTCGACGGGAATGACCGCGCCGGTGACGAAGTCGGAGGCGGCGCTGGCCAGGAACACCGCCACGCCGGCCATGTCGTCGATGCCGCCCCAGCGTCCGGCCGGCGTGCGCCGCAGGATGTTGTCGTTCAACCCGGGCACCTCGCGCCGGGCGTTCTGCGTGAGCTCGGTGTCGATCCAGCCGGGCAGCACGGCGTTCACCTGGACGTTGTCGCGGGCCCAGGCGACGGCCGTCGACTTGGTCAGCTGTACGATGCCGCCCTTGCTTGCGCTGTAGACCGGCGCGAAGGACGCGCCAAAGATGGACATCATCGAACCGATGTTGATGACCTTGCCGCCGCCGGCCGCCTTGAACGCGGGATACGCCGCCTTCGAGCAGAGGAACGCGGAGGTCAGGTTGGTGTCGAGCACCCGCCGCCACTCCTCGAGCGCCAGCTCGTGCACCGGCTTGCGGATGTTGATCCCGGCGTTGTTGACGAGGATGTCCAGCCGGCCGAAGCGCTCGAGCGTGGCATCGACCAGCCGGCCGACCGCGCCCTCGTCGGTGACGTCGGTCGCGACCGCGTACGCCTCGCCCCCGCGGGCCGTCAGCTCCTGCACCGTCGCCCGCGACTTGCCGGTGTCACGCGCGGCGATGACGACACGGGCGCCCGCATTGGACAGACCTCGCGCCATCCCCAGGCCGATGCCCCCATTGCCTCCCGTGACGATCGCCACTCTGCCCTTGAGATCGAACACGTCGCCGCCTCCACCGCGCCCTGTAACCGTTACAGGGCGCTCATCGCGATTGAAGGTCTTTCAAGCAGGCTGGGCCTCGTGCGCTCCACTGTCGCAGGCACTTGGGATGCGCGACTCGTGGCACAGCAGCTGCACTCGACCGGACGTCGGTCGCCGACGATCACCATCGCCGACGGAGGGTACTCCAAAATGCTCGTGCGCGTGCCGTTCAATCCCCGGCTCGATCCGCATGACGCGCCGCACCCTCGCGTGTGGGCGATCGTGCTCACCGGCGACCGGCCGCCCGCACCGGAGCACGTGCAGCCGCGGCGCGAGTGCCGGCCGGCGCGCCGGTGGCCGCAGGCCGAGGGCGCCCTGCTACGCCCACGCCACGCGCTGGAGCGGGCCAGCCGTCTGGCGCCGGCTGGCCAGATGGTCGCCGTGCTGACGCGACGCCAGGCGCCGGCCTGGGACCGGGAACTGTCCGGCCTGCCCCAGGTGCGTCAAGTCACGCAGCCGGTCTACCGCGGCCGCGCCGCCGAAGTGCTCCTGCCCTTGCTGAAGATCGCCCGCCAGGATCCCTCGGCCACCGTCATCATCCTGCCGGCCGAGCACCGCGTCGGCAACGACCCGCGGTTCCTCCGCTACGTCGGCCGGGCGGTATGGGCCATCGCGCTGCGGCCCGATCTCCCGATCCTGCTCGGGGCCCACCCGCACGCCCCCGTGGTCGACGGGTGGATCGAGCCGGGGCCGCCGGTCGAGGGTTTGGAGGATCTGGCGATCCGGACGGTGAAGCGCTTCGTGGACGACGCCTCCGCGGCCGAACGGCGGCGGTTGTTCGAGGGCAACGCGCTGGCGAGCACCTCGATCCTCGTCGGCCGGGCCGGCACGCTGCGGGCCCTCGCCGGACGCACGCTGCCGGAAGTGCTGGAGGCGCTCGAACCGCTCGAGGACGTCGCCGACCGCGCGGAGGAGTCGCTGCTGTGCGATGCCGTCTACGAGTACATGCCGGAGGCCGACCTGGCGCCGCTCGAGCGCGCCCGGGAACTGGCCGTGCTGGCGTTGCCGGACGTCGTCTGGCGGGCACCTGATCGCGAGGCGCTCAGCCTGGCCTCCTGATTTGCTTCGTCAGGAGGGAGCCGACCGCCCCCCGCGTGAGCGCTGCGCTTACCTCGCGCGCGGCAGGAGCAGGCTGACGAGGGCGCCGTCACCGGTGGACTCGAAGCGGACAGTGCCGCCGTGCAGGCGGGCGATGCGCTCCACGGTCACCAGGCCGAGCCCGCGGTGATCCGGCTTGGTGGAATGCCAGGGCCTGATGACGAGCTTGGGATCGGTGGTGTGGAAGCCGGGGCCCCAGTCGCGGACGCTCACCACCGTCTGTTCGCCCTCGACGGTGGCGCTCACCAGAGGCGGGCGGGGGGCGACCATGGCGGCCTCCACTGCGTTGCGGAGGAGGTGGGCGACCGCCGCCCTCAGGAGCGCGGCGTCGCCGAGGACCGACGGCCACGTCCCCGCGGCGACCGTCACGGTCGCCGCGGCGTCACACCGGGCGGCCTCGACCACGGCACCCAGATCGACCTGTCCCACGGCGCCGAGCTCCAGCGCGGCGACCGCGAAGGCCTCCGTCAGCATCCCCGACAGGCGCGCGAGCTCGCCGAGCACCGCGCGCGCGCTTGCCTCGGCGACCGCGTCGTCGCCGACGGAGCGCGTGAGGAGCTGCGTGTGTACCGCGAGCGAATTCAGCGGGCCGCGCAGGTCGTGGAGGAGCCGCGCGAGGTCGGACGGCAGCGCGCGCCGGCCGGGCTCGTCGGCGGCCGGCATCAGGTCAGGCGGGCCGACTTCACCGCCTGGATGCCGTACTTCGCCAGCTTGTTGTACAGGGTCTTGAGGCTGATGCCCAGCAGCTGGGCCGCCCGCCGCTTGTCCTGCCCGGTCTCCTCGAGCGCGCGCAGAATCATATCGCGCTCCATCTCGCGGATCGGCGTGATCGACCCGCCGGCGGCGGCCGGCGCCGGCGCGGTCGCCCGCAGCACGTTCTCGGGCAGGTGTTCGACGCCGATGAGCCCGGTGCCGCTGAGCACGACCGCCCGCTGAATGACGTTGCGCAGCTCGCGCACGTTGCCGGGCCAGTGATAGCGCCCCAGCTCCCGCTCGGCCTCGGCCGACAGTCCGCGCACCTGACGGTTGTCCTGGCGGTTGAACTCCTCGACGAACGTCCGGGCCAGCAGCGGGATGTCCTCCTTGCGCTCCCGGAGCGGCGGCAGATGGATGGAGAAGACGTTCAGGCGATAGAAGAGGTCCTCGCGCAGCTTGCCGTTGGCGATGGCCTCGCTCGGGACCTGGTTGGTCGCCGCCACCACCCGCACGTCGACCTGGATCTCGTGCTTGCCGCCGCCCACGCGCCGGAAGGTGCTCTCCTGGAGGACGCGCAGCAGCTTGGCCTGCGTGTTGGAATCCATCTCGGCGATCTCGTCGAGGAACAGCGTGCCGCCGTCGGTGAGCTCGAAACAGCCCAGCCGCCGCTCGGTCGCCCCCGTGAAGGCGCCCCGCTCGTGGCCGAACAGCTCGCTTTCGATGAGCGTCTCCGGGATGGCCGCACAGTTGATGGCCACGAACGGCTTGTTGCGCCGGTTCGACAGGTCGTGGATCGTGCGGGCGACCAGCTCCTTGCCGGTGCCGCTCTCGCCGTACACGAGCACGGGGGCGGTGCTGGTCCCGGCCAGCTCGACCCAGCGGTAGACCTCCTGCATGCCGCGCGACTGGCCCACCATCTGGCCGAAGCTGCCCTTCTGGCGCAGCTGATGGCGCAGCAGGTTGACCTCGCGCGAGAGCGACTCCTGCTCGATCGACTTCTCGAGCAATACTTGCAATCGCGTGGTCTCCACGGGCTTGGTGAGGTAGTCGAAGGCGCCGTGCCGCATGGCCTCCACCGCCGTCTCCACGGTGCCGTGGCCGGTCACGAGCAGCACGATGGGCGGCCGCCCCGTCTCCTTGAGCTTCTGCAGGAGCGTGAGGCCGTCCATCTCGGGCAGGACGAGGTCGGTGACGACGACGGCCGGGTGCTGCGTCTCGACGAGATCGAGCGCCTCCTCGCCGGAGGCGGCTGTCTCCACGTCGTATCCCCATTGGCCGACGAGGCGGGCGAGACCGTCGCGCTCGGCCGGCTCGTCGTCGACGACGAGGATCTTGCCCGCCTTCATCTGGTCGCGTCTGCTCGGACTCACGGCTCTCTGTTGCCCTCAGTCAACGGATGTGCGCCGCTAGCGAGGCGGCAGGAACCCGCAGTCCCTGCCGCCGGGCGATCCGGGCTTACTTCCTGGCGACCTGCAGGTTGTTGACGACGCTCCTGACGCCCTTAGCCTGCCACGCGAGCTGCTCGGCCTTCGCCTTCTGCTCCGGCGTATCGACCGTGCCGTTAAGGTAAACAGTGCCGTTGTTGGTGTCAACGTCCACCCGCGTGAGGTTGGCCGCCTTGTCGGCGACGAGCCGGGACTTCACCCCCGCCGTGATCGTGGCGTCGTCGATGCTCTGACCGGCCGTCTTGCCGGTCATCGACTGGCAGGCGCCAGCCGCGAGGACGATGACCAGCGCCACCGCGATCGTCTTGACTACCGCTATCATCGAAATGTCTCCCTGCCCCTGGTCCGTGGTGGGTTTCTTATGCGGCGCGCTCGAGCCCTTCGAGCCGCGCCTGGCACGCCACGCAACGCGTGGCGAAGGGCATGACCTTCAGGCGGGCCTTGGCGATCCGCTCCCCGCACTCACGGCAGATCCCGTAGCACCCGGCGTTGATGTCCTCGAGCGCGCGCGTCACTTCCTGCAGCTGGCGCGCCCGGCGATCGGCGACGGCGAACGTGATCTCGTCGTCGTGCGTCAGCGAGGCCGAGCCGTACGGGTCCTTGACGATCTCCCGACCGTGATCGGCATCGCGGGCGATGCCCGCGGATTTGATGGAGTTGCTCAGCGCGGAGCGCTGCTCTTCGAGCTCGAGCTTGATGGAATGCATCGCCTACCTCCCCGCCCTCGACAGGGGCTGATGGAAGAGCAACCAACGCAGATGTCGTGCCACTCGCCCGAGCGGCAAAAAGCCCGTGTCCACGCCTCCTTCGCGCGCGCCTGACGGGGAGGGCGCGGGCCGCGCCGATCGACAATGCAACTCCTACATCCCAAACTGGGGAATCATTTTCAACGACGTGGCGTCGGCACGCCTCCTTCACGCGGCGAGCGGGCGGGCTGGCGGTGTACTCCGGGCCCTGACCGTGCTGGCACACCGGCTGCACTTCATCCATGAACGTCCATGATCGTCGATT